>CBDHGI010000001.1:0-68243 GCA_965263075.1 Chloroflexota bacterium
GACCCAGCGATGACCGAGATCAGAAACCCTGTCAGGACAGAGATTACGATCACAAGAGTCCGTAGCGCGGGTTCCGCATCGGCGTTCTTGGCGGGGCCCCATGCCATCAGCGTAACGCCCGATCCCAAGCACACCACGAGGAATGTCAAACGCCCCCAAGCTACCATCATATAAGGAGATGCCTGTCTCTCAGCTCCCGTAGATACTCTTCCATCAGTGCCCATGCGTGCCCATGATTGACCGTTTGTCCGAATGAATCAACTGAGACTGGCTTCCGCAGGATCAGCTTTCCATGATCGAAGATCTGACCGCCTCCAGTCTCGATCCGTATGGCTCGCTCATCATCCTCACCGAGCTGGGGAGCCACTGCCGCTCCGAAGTCCTCTACGGCTATCCCGCCGCGCCGCCGGGTATTCACGGTGATCTGCAAGGATGCCCTTACGTTGTCAGCTTCCTGTATCGCCTGACGTTCGTCTGGTAGGGCCACCAAACTCTTAAGGAACGCCGCGCCAAAGCCCTCACTGACTCCTGTAGATAGTTCATTCTCCGCTAGGGCGAGGTCGAAGATGATCTTCTTCGCTCCGTTCTGGCTGACTATCTGTCGCCACACGGACGGGTCGGCCCTCTCCGCGATATGGAAACTACGATCAATATGCTTGAGATAGATCCTCAGCACGGACCCGGACAGTCCGCTCGGCATCAGAAGGCAGTAGTTACTCTTCACCAGAACCATGCCGTCGCCGCTCAAATAGTTGTAATCCTTGCCTGGCGGAATCACTCCCAAGTCCGCGCCTTTATGAGGTACTGTGGACACTTTCTGACCCTCAGTCCATGCCGCGATATGGAGGCGAACGCCGATTTCTGTGGCGCGCCAGTGCCTGGTTTGTAAGGCGCTATCACCTAACTCGAATATCGTGTCATACTCGGATTCGACTGTATCCAGCCAATTCTTCAAGGATTGTTCAAGAGTGTCGGAACCTTCCCGTTCCCGTTCCCGTTCCCGTTCCGCTATCAGGCATGTGATTGTACGTCGCACACTACCTGGCATGTGTCGTCCCCGTCACCGCGGCGTGCGCCATGTTCGCCATCACGATCCAGGTTCGTCGATACTTCATCTCGACCCTCCATCAGATAGTGCGTTGAGCGTCAACAGGTGGGCCAGGATCGTCTCTCGGATGTCCATGATGGGCATCTGATGAAAGTGGTGAAGCTGTGCCATTAACGCGACTATCTCGTGTAGAACGTCGTCCATCGGCATCACTTCCGACACCACGTCTGGCCTATTAACGTGCCAGAACCAAGAGTGGTTGTTCGCACACGTGAGCACCTCGGAAGTCGCTATGTCAGTGGTGACGGGCAGCGCCGCGTCGCACTTGGGACAACGCTCGATCACTTCTTCCGCCGCGGCTTCACCCACACGACGGTGGGATCGCAGCGCAGCTTGCGGGCGCGCTTCCTGCAGACGATACGGCGAACAGGGATCCTTCCCTGCTGCTTCGGGGTCTTTGGACGGGGTATGGTGCCCTCCATTGACAGGAGGGCGGACCGTGGGCTGGGATACGGGAGGTTGTGGCAGCCATCGACGCTCTCCGGTAGCGACGTTTGGTATCGGGCCGGCGCCAGTTCGTACCTGGCGTCGGCCCAGCCGCTTCTACATCAATGCCGGTGGTCGGCCGGTTCCGTCAACCCCCCACCGGCTGCGGCGCACGTAAGCATCCGCGTAGCGCTTCCCGGCGCATCACCCATCTTGCTCACGCTAAGTGGGCAAGATCAGCAGGTAGACAGTGCACAAGATCCTCCCGAACGACAAAGCGAAAGTACTCAATCGGTCCGGTAGTTCTACTTGCATCATGGTATTCACTGATCAAAGCCTTCTTCAAATCGGACTCGGAACCCGACCTTGTCTTTAGCTTGTCATGAACGTCGTACAGTCGATAGATCCCTTGGACCACATCGCATCTGAACCAATTGTTTATGACTACTTCGTTGAATCTGATGCGACTTGCTCTGGCGAACAATTCATCTACTGCTCTGTCATATCGCTGCGTCGGATTCATGTTGTCTCCTCCACCCGATCTGACCCACTCACGATTCAGGCTCCTGAATGCCCAACTCACTCTTGAGCAGTTTTATCCTATCAGGTAGCTGGCGCAAATCTCTTATCGTTTCCTTTACGTCGTCATCAGTTGGCAATTGGAGAGGGGGGTCGTACCCTGATAGATTGCTCGCCTGGAGAACTTTTGTGGCACGCGCTAGCTCTCCTAAGAACTCATCTCGCGCTTTCGTTGCCGATGATAGCTTAGCGCTCAGCTCTTGCAGATCGACTACCTTGCGCCCCAACATGAGCAATTCTGTGTTGGTGCTCATGGGCCTGCTTCCGCGGTGGGGCCGCACGCGGGCTTGCGCCGCGGGCTGCAGACGATACGGCGAACAGGGATCCTTTCCTGCTGCTTCGGGGTCTTTGGACGGGGCATGGTGGTGCTCCTGTGCGCTGGCGAGGGCGCCGGCTGGCACTTGGCACAAGGAGCGGAGAGGGGGTAGGGTGCCCCCGGTTCGTTCTCGCGCTTCTATATCAAGCGTCGGACGAGTAGGGTCACCGGTGCCTGCCGGTGGCCCTACGTCTTTACGGGGGGCAATGTCACAATGGATGCGGTCCCCCTGTCAACTCCCTACGTAGAGAAGGGTCAGCTCGAAGAACCGCCAAACGCACACAAACAGTGGCCCGACCGGGACCAGTCCACAGATAGCAACGTGACGAGTGAGCCACACCATGCCAGCGACCTGGGCGAACGCCAGGACCAGCAGTAACGGCAGGGTTGCCAGCATCCAGATACGTAGCTTCATCAGAGACAGTTACCAGGCGACGATCAGCAGGAAGAACACCGCCCCGTACCAGGGGTTTCCCCCCGACCACCAGCCTCTACCTGGTAGCATCTCGGATGCCCCACCGGCTGCGGCGCACGTAAGCATCCGCGTAGCTCCCTGGTTCTCGTTCATCCGGCGCGATCCGGTCCAGCCGGCGACGCTTCGCCCGCATCACCACCTGGTAGATCAGAACCACGAGCAGCATGCTCCCGATCAGCGTCGGGAATAGCCAAGTGAAAAACGGGTCATACAAGGGCGACCGCCTTCATCGCTCGCCCGCGATCCGGTCCAGTCGGCGCCGCCGGCGCCATCTCACGATGGCGATCACTGCGAGCACGAGGCAGATGCAGAGGATGCTTACTGGCGTGTACCAGGGGGTCAGCTCCCACCAGCTTCTCACCGGGGCGTCCGTCTGTGCCGCTCGTCGAGGCGCTTCTTTACCGTCGTCTTCACGACGAACGCGCCGAACAGCCCCACCGGCACCCCCCTATCGCGTCGTGACGTGCCATGCGGTCCTCCGAAGGAGGCGGTGCTGGATCAGGATCCCCGACTCCCAGCCGCTCCCCATGGGCCGCCGGGTAAACCGCCCTCCTTCGTTAGTCTGGCGAGGTGGTGCGCATCCGTCAACGGCCGCGAAAGGCGGGGCCGGCCCCCGGTCGGCTGGCGGGAAGGCGACAGAAAGAGCGATTATCGGCAGTGCCAAGTCACTCGGCGGCGGCCTCCGGGGGCGTCTTGGATGCCGGCGGCGGCGCGCCGTTGGCTGGACGCCAGGGGCCGGTCAACGCACCCTCGATGCGGGCGACCCGCTCCGCCAGGGCGTGCAGGTCACGGCGACGCAGTCGATGATCGAGCGGCTTGGATTCTCCTGCTGTTAGAAAAGATCGAGCGCATATAGGGGGGGGTGAAACCCCCGACAACGAATGAATGATTGCCCATAGCCGACAGGCGTCGTCATTCGATTCCGAGCATATTCAGAAAGAATCTTGAGAAGATTATCGCCGCCGGCGAGAGAAGCGAAAGAACTGCGGTGCATACGCATATAACCATCCAGAGTTTGGCGTTGGATACGTCATCCTTGGTGGCATAGTGTTTCTCCAGTTCTTTTCTCAGATTATCCAAATTGCTTTCCACGCCAGACAATAGAAACCGTCTTTCTCTCTCCGCTTCCGCCGACTGGTGGCCCTTCTGCAGTGCTTCTACCGCCTGAGCAAGGTATTTCAGGGCTTCTCCCTGATCTTCACCTGCCATCGAGTCGTAGCTTCCCGGTAAGCATGCGATGGTAGTAATCCTTAATCAGCCCGTCTGGTATGATCGATCCTTCTCCATGTGATCTGATCGTTGTGTGCCAGGGCGTACCACGAGCGTGGGTCATGGTAGAGAGCTGAAGTCCACCCAACCTCCTGTGTGGTCGTTCGAAGGTCGAGATGAATTCCTTGTCTCGGTCGATCAACTCGGCTTGGTCGGCAGCAGTGACAGTGATTGTCTGATCACCAAAACCCTTGAACGAATGATACACACTCGGCACTACAGGACCGTATCTCCATGCCTCAACCGGCTCTTCGATCAGCGGCTCTTCTTTCCACCCGAGCGCACATCCATGACAGATGTATACTAACTTAATGAGCTGCATAGGCGTGGTAGCAACACCCCTGCGAATCCAGAGAAGTTGATGGGCAACTGCAATGGAACGGCCTATATCAGGTATGTCATCCCAATTGATGCCTCTCATAGTAACACCCCCCGCGTGCCTTCACGCGATTGCATGTTTGACAGGTGCTGGGCGACGGAGTGGGAGTGCCGCCGTTCGCCGGCGGCCGCCACGGCCCGGTCAGCGCACCCTCGATGCGGGCCACTCGATCGCTTCAGGGAGTGCAGGTCACGGCGCACTGGTCAGGCCTCTCGGTGAAACACGCCCGATCCGCTTGCCCCAATCCTGTTCGGGGCTCGTGTGCGGACGTCGAACCCCAACAGAAGCCGTTCACCCTCCAAGCGCCTGAACAGCAGATCAACCTCCGCGTCTGTCGTCAGAAGGGTCAGCTTGTACTCGTGATTCGTAGATCGTGCTGTGGTGATCGAAACCACGACCTCTGAGGCAGGGACGGACAGCAGCTCCAGGGTACGAGAGCCCTTGAAGCGAATTTCGTGGGCGGTGATCGCTACGCGGTGCTGGGGCCCTACGTCCTCAGGTAGCAGTCCCACCCAATCGCCCCTCATCCATTCGGGCGTCGTGATCGGATGGGGAGACTCCGGTGGCGGGCACCCTGTTACCACCAGCAGCACCAGTGTTGCCCCTACAGCGGCGCTTGCCATTCTCCACTGAGCTAACTGCTGCGTCATGCTGTCTCATCCCGCGACGATCAGCGCGCAACTACCACGGCCAGCAGCCCGTCCATGTTCGTGGGTCACTCGGAGGCGGCCTCCGGGGGCGTCTTGGATACCGGCGCCGGCGAGCCGTTGGTTGGGCACCAGGGGCCAGTCAGCGACCAGGTCCTTGGCGGTAATCACCATCGCTGCCATCAGCGGACCTCTAACAGACACCGGAACCTTGTCCTGCTGCTGGAGAATGAGGTCGTAAGCCACCAAGTCTACCTCGTCGTATGGCTTCCCCGCCAGAATGGCAGCGACGACTGGCCCCACGTCGATGAACGGAACTTCGTCCATGGTCAAAAGAATACCATACAATGCTCCCCGCCTCACACGTCTTACCCGGCCCCGAATCAACCGGGATCGGAGGATGGGGGGCAAGGGCGCGAGAACGCTGGAGCAGGCGGAAGCGCGCCCGGAGCGACCTGCGAGGCTGCCCCGGAGGCGTCGGGTTGCGCCGTGGTGGGATCCCAGTGCGTCAATCCGGACGGGCAGCCGGACCCGACCGGAAGTGGCGTGAACCGCGCGCATGGTAGGGTAGGTGGTGCCCTGGCTGTGCAGGCGGATCCGGCAACACGCGACCGAAGCTAAGGGTTGCCTCCTCGATTCGGGCGATCGAAGCGACAGCAGCACTCGGCAGTGCTCACCATGAGCAACGATAAACGGCCAGTGCTCCGGGATTCGGTACCCGCCGAGGTTGGCAGCGACCTGTGGCTCTACGCTTTGCGGGTACGAGTAGTCGGATGCCTCGTAGTCCGAGCACCGGCTTTCCACCGCGATAGCGAGCCCGCGCCATGTACTGCCGGTCGGCGCGGTGGCCACGCTCAAGCCGGCTATCGTTTCAGCCGGTAGTACTGTGGCGGCAACTTGCGGCTCAGCCATCGGTTCGCAGGCCGCCAGGGCGATCGCGATAACGACGGCCGCGAGCAGTCGAACGGCTTGATGCTTCATGCCGGCAAGGTAGCATGAGGCGCTCGCCCTATCGTACATGGGGCGTCCGGCGGCTGTGATCGTACCAGGAGGTTACCGGGATGCGGTCGGCGCCGTGCCCCTCCAGCCCAGCCACCAAAGGGGTCCTGAGCGAATCCCGGTGGTCGGAAGCGAATCCAGGGGGCGCCAGCGGGCCGCCATGGGCCTGATGAGGGTAGGCACGGACGTGCAATAGTACATTATCCTCGTGTCGGCGATGGGCTACATGAAACGAGACGGCCTTCCGGAGGACGGGCGGCGATCGAAGATGCTGCAGGTGAGGATCGGAACCGCCGAGTACGCCGTCATCCAACGAGCCTGCGAACTCAAGGGTATAAGCGTGAGCGAGTACATACGCTGCGCTGCAGCCGAACTCGCCGGCCAGCCAGCGGGCCGGGAGCGCCGTGGGGCCGCTGAGAGGCACGCCGGAAGGCGCGCGGCCGTCAATCGAAGGCGTACGCGCAGGGACGAGAAACCAAGCAAACCGGTCTGGATGTACCGTCGTCCGGGGGTAGGCAAGCCTGCCATTCGTCACTACAATTCCCGCGAGGCGGCGATGGATTCGGCGATGGGTTACTTGAAGCAAGATGGTCGGCCGGAGACTGGGCGGCGATCTAAGATGCTGCAGGTGAGGATCGGAACCGCCGAGTACACCGTCATCCAACGAGCCTGCGGGCGCAAGGGTATGACCGTGAGCGAGTACGTACGCTGCGCCGCCATTGAACACGCTCACCGCGACGGTGGGGAGCACAGTGAACAGTTGAGGGGAGCGCCTGTTACATGATGGGGGCTATGGCAGGACTACAGAAGAAAATTAGGTCACAGAAACGACGCTGGATGTATGAGTTTTCAGCGCCGTTTCTGTGACCGAGGCCCGAGTGTAACACCCGTTAGGGGGGACCGAGACCAAGCAGCCCCCTGGACCCGTTCAGTAAGAGGATCGAGTTTGCATGATCCCTTGTCATATGGTAGGCGCGGCGGCCGGAGCGGTCAACCTCGCCCGATGCCGATCTACGTTTCATCCAGCCGACCAGCCCGCTCCCCGCGGTTGCTGACAGCAGTCTTGCCCTGATCGATGCTGGGCTGTCGCGTGCTGCTCTCCTTACCTCGCCCTCGGCGATTTCCAGGCCGCTGGGTGGATCGAGGAGCGCCAGGCTGTGTCGGCAAGGTCCCATCTCATCCAAACGCATCAGCGCCACCCGCGACCCCTCAGACCGTAGCCCCGGACGTCGTGACGGCGACGGCGCCAGTCAGCAGGTCAAGCCCGACATCAGGAGTAAAGCAAGACTACCTGGACCCGGCGGATAGCGTCGGTCGCGTCCCGGGGGCTTGAATGTCCTCACCTTTCGAGTTCCCACCCCATTTCCACGTCGAGCAGGATGCCATCCAAGAGCTGCTAATCGATCCGCCAAAGCCGCCAAAGGGCAAGGCCGACTACTCCGGTGCCGCGTTCCTGCTCTACTCTGTGCTGTGCTCCTTCGCTCACGGGAGCTACGGCACCACGAACGAGGTGTGGCCGGGTTACAAGATGCTCAAGAAGCGCACCGGATTGTCCAAGACCACAATCCAACGCGCGACTGCGCTGCTGATACGGCTGAAAGTTCACCAAAACTCTACCCCAAGGCACGCGGCATGTATCCATCACGTACATTCTCATTCGTCGTCCTGTAATCCCTGAGTGGGCAAAGAAAAAGAGAGAAGGGGTAGCGTCCACGCCACCGGTAGCGTCCACGCCACCAGTAGCGCCCACGCCACCGGCAGCGCCCACGCCACCAGGGGGTAGCGCCCACGCCTCCAAGGGGGTAGCGTCCACGCCACCCGAAGAAAGAAACAAAGAAGAACTACATCCGGAAGAAAATAATAAAAGAAGAACGGCTGACGCCGGTTCTATACACAAAGTACAGGAGGGAGAGATAGACACCACCCAGGTGAACGACGCCGGGGGCGAGCGGGATGATGACAACGGGGCGACGGACCACCTGGACGGCATGGCGCCCTACAGCGCCGAGCGGTACGGCTCGTTCCCTGAATACATGCGTCAGCTCAACGAAGCACAGCAGCGCAAGGCGCGTGAACAGCCCGACCAGTAGCAGCAGCAAACCGAGACAGAGCACGACCGTCGCTGCCGCCCTGCTGTTGGCCTGTGAGATGCCGGTTTAGGGTCCGCCTGGCACCTCAGGCGAGCGCGGTCCCTTCGGGGTCCCTCGGCTCCGACTGTTCCTGCTGCGGGCGGCCCCTGACGCGGGTCCCTGGCCCTGCAGCTCTCATTCTGAAATCCGGCCTCGGTTGGGTCCCCTCATTTTCCATTTTCAATTTCAGATTTCACGTGGGTCCCATTCTGCGCCAGTTGGTTCGGCGCGCGCGCGGCAGAGGGAGCCCCCGCGCCGAGCGGGGGCCGGGAACTGAGCGGGGGGGGCCGGGGGTGCCGGCCGGGGGTCCCTGGGCGGATCGGTGGGCCGGCAGAGCTGGCTACCGCGGCCCGCCGGCCGGTCGCGACACGTCGGCGCAGGCACATCGAGGCGCTGATCGGCGCTGATGGCGGGCTGCTGAGCGGCTGCCGGGCTGCCCCAAGGTGCTCATGCACGTCGACGCAGCCCTGAGCGAGCACCTGCAGGGCGCTGATGGGCACTGATGGGCGCTGCACGGCCGGGGAGCCGTACCGCGAGCACGCCATGGAGCGCTGATCGCCCCTCCGGGTGGCGCAGAGCGGGGCGGCCGGGCCGTGGGAGCGTGCCGATCGGGGCGGTACGGCCGTTCGCGGGGCGCTGATCCACGGCCGACCGGCACCGGGGCGCCGTTCAGGAGCGGATCGGCGGCCGATCGGAGGGGCGCGGGCACCTGGTCGGGCCGCGCGGCCGACTGGCGGGTGCCGGGCGGCGCGAGATCCCGCCCCCAGGCGGCGCTCGGGCCGGTGCGCGGTCGCCATCGAGGGGCCGACCGGACGCCGGACGGAGTGACGCAGCGGGCACGGGCAGCCGCGCGCGGACGTTCACCAACCCGCCGGCGCCGGGCTGCCGGCGCCCACGTCGGTTGACGCGCACACGTCAACGGGGGGCTGCACCGGCACCGAGCGGCCGCGCATGAGCGGTCCAAGCCACGGCCGCGAGGCGGTTGCGGGCCGGCGGGAGCGGTTCGAGGCCGGCATGAGCGGGACGAGGGCGCTGACCAACGGCCGGGCGCGACGGTAGCGGGGCGAAAGGACGGCGCAGGCGCGCTCCAATCGGTGTTGCACGGCCCGGAACGAGGAATCTGGACAGATAGTGCAAAAAGGTGGCTGAGGGGTGTTGACTCTGCCCCGGTTAATGATGACAATGTATATTGTAGACACTGAAGGTGTCGGGGAGGTTTCCACGGGTCGGCAGCGCAAGGGCTGACCCACCACACAGCGCACGGCGGCGACGTGACCTCACTTTGACCCGCGCGAGGCGACTCCGGACGGCCAGCGGCGCACCACGTGCCGACCGGTAGAGCGCGACACCGGAAGGGGTGACGGGGTGCAACCAACACAGACCAACAGGGCGGCGCGCGCGCAGGTGCTCGCACTCAGCGACGTGGTTCAACTCCACGGCGTGCCGCATACCCCCCGCACAGCAGCGAGGGGGCAGGAGGAATCGCATGGACGGACGGACCGTATGGGTACAACCGGGCGACGTCGAGGGTCGCATCGAGGCCGGCAACGTGGTGACCGCCACGCGGGAACTCAGCGCGTGGTGCCTGCGCGGCGACGACGGCAGTGCGCCGGTGCCGGCAGGCACCGCCCTTGAGATCGTCGAGGACCGCGCATGGGGCGCTTCCATGGCGCTGGAGCTGCCGGCGCTGAGCGAGGAACGGGACGCGGAGAGCAGCGAGGCAGACGCCGACGCATGGTTCAAGGCGGCGCGGGCGCTTGAGGCACTCGGGCTGTACGAGGTGGTGTCGTGACGCGGATTGCGGTCACACAGCAGTGCATCGACGACGGCGGACGCGCAGCGTCCTGCCGTCTGTCTTTGGAGTGCAACTGCCCCATCTCGATTGCGGCTGCGGAAGCCGGGTTCAGCAACCCTCGGGTGCGGTTCAACACGTTCACGGCGGGGCAGGCGTGGTCGACGGTCGGGTCTCGCTCTGAGCGTCGCCGGTACCGGCTGCCGCCGGAAGCGACGGCGTTCATCGCGCAGTTTGACGACAGCAGGCACGTTGAGCCGTTCGAGTTCGAAGTGGATGAGGACGACTACACCGAGGTCCTGTACGAAGAGGCGCCGGCGTGAGCGGGGTTGAGCGCACCACGGTCACGCCCGACGGCGAGCGGATCGTTGAGAGGAGGCGGGAGACGGTTCCCGCCTCCTGCACGGTCCTGGACCGTGATGCGGAGATCGTGACGGTCGAGGGGCCGAGGGTGACGCGGTACAAGGTGCGCTGCCGGGAGCGAGTAACGACGATCCTGGGCAGCACGCTGATGGACACGCGGCACGTGGCGTGGTTCCCGGCCTACCTCAAGGCCTACGACGCTGCTGAGGCATGGGCCTACCGCGGTGAGCAACCACAGGGCGACGCGGTATGAGCATCGACTATCTGGACACCGCAACAGGATTGCGGATCAAGGACGAGCCCCACGCGAACGGCGTGCGGGCTCGTGCCGTGTACCGGGGCGATGAGCGGATCTGGCATGGGGCGCCGGTTGGAGTGGGGCACTTCCTGAAGGGCTACGCGGCGGCGCAGGCCGAGCCGGTCGAGGATCTGGTGCACGACCCGCGGGTGACGGACATCACGGTGCTGGCGGCGGCGCGTGAGCTGCTGGAGGAACGGGGCCAGGACACTGAGAACCTGCAATCGGCGCTCTGGTCGCTCAAGGAAGCGGCGAACGTGGTGGTGGTGTCGTGAAGGGCGCACCGCTCAACGAGCAGGCGGCTGCGCTGCTGCGCGCCGCCGCTGGGTACGTGAGGAAGGGTCACGTGCGGCACGCGAACGCGCGTAAGGCGAACGGGGCGCTGTGTGACCCGGAGTCGCCGCAGGCGGTGTGCTGGTGCGCCCAGGGCGCGCTGCTGGCGGGCCTGCCGGACATCGGGCTGCGCCATCCGTACCTGGACCCGACCAGAACCTACAGCGAGCTCGCGGCCGACCAGATCATCGAGACGCGCCATGAGCTGCTCCGTGCCGCGGCGAAGGCGTTGCGCGAGGTTGCCGACATCGCCTTGGCCCTGGAGGGGCACAAGAGCGGGATCCCGCTGTGGAACGACGAGATCGTCGAGGACGGCGCGGAAGTGGCGGGCTCGATGATGGCTGCCGCCGAGAAGCTGGAGGCGGCAGCGTGACGCTGCGGATGAATCGGTACGCGCCGGAGTGGGCGCGTGGGATCTGCGACGACCTGGACGCCGGCATACCGGGGCGTGCGGCGGTTGCGAACGCAACGGCTGCCTTGCGGCACTCGGCCGACGTGGCCGAGCAACGGGCGATCCTGGCGGACCAGCACGCGGAGGAATGGAACGCGCTGTGCGGGAAGATGATCTGCGCGGACACGTTCGCGCGGCAGAACCGGGAGCTGGGGCAGCGGATGCGGCTGGAGGCTGCGGACCTGCGGCGCACGGCGGGCAGCGTAGCGACGCTGAAAGGCGAAGTGATCGCCTTCGGGATCCTGCGCTGACGCGCGCTACCACCCGTGGCGACGGGGTGCGCCTGCAACTCACCCACGAAGCCGAGCGTTTTCACACCGCCGCGCCGCGCCGCGTGCTGAGCTACCGCCGGGGCGAGCGGCGCGCCGTGGTATGGCGCAGCGACCAGACCCTGATGGGCCGGCGCGGGCGCCCGTACAGCGTGATGCTGCTGCGCAGCGACCGCGGCACCTGCCGCTCCGAGTGCCAGCCCACGGTCGCCGCGGCGCTGGACAGCGCACGCGGCTGGGTCACCAAGAGCATCGTCGAATAGGCGAAACGCGGGCCACACGGCCCGCTTCGTGCTGGGACTGGCCGCCCGGCGCCTGAATGAGCCATGGCCACGGAGGGTTTTTCTACATGAACAACCTCAATTCGATTCTGTTGGAGGGCAATCTCGCCAGAGATCCCGAGCTTCGCTACTCGCCTACGGGCACGCCGGTGTGCACGCTGGTCGTCGCCTCGAACCGCACCTACAAGGTGGCCGGCGAGCGCGAAGAGGAAGTCTCGTTCATCGAGACCACCACCTGGGGGAAGCTCGCCGCGGTGTGCGACGAGCACCTGAAAAAGGGCCGCGGCTTGCGCGTGGTCGGTCGCCTCAAGCAAGAGCGCTGGGAAGATCCCGATGGCAACCCGCAGGCGAAGGTCGTGATCGTCGCCGAGCACGTCGAGTTTAAGCCAGAGCGGCGCCAGTCCCGCCCAGAGACAGAACTGGCAACCGCTTCCAGCTAACGATCCCTCAACCCCCGTCCCGCATCAGCGGCGCAACCATCTCAGGCATTGCCGCTGATTGGAGGAACCGTAATGCAGAACCATCGAGATTCGCAACAGCGGCGCCGGGAGCGCCGTGACAACAAGCGGGTCGAGCGCACGCTGTTGACCGACCATGGCGAACCTGCCCACCGACGAGTGGGAACGCCACGTGTGGGGGCTGGACGATGAGTAGCGCCCTGCGAGAGGCCATCCAGGCGCTGCGCCAGGTCCTGGACGATGAGGATGCCGGCAACGACCGGGTACTGGACTGCGCCATCGAGGTCGTCGCGGCATACGACCAGCTTCCCCACGACTGCGCAGTGACCATCACGGCCAAGGCCGATTTCCGCTATGCGTTCGTCCAGGGGATCGAGGCCGCCCGCGAGCAGGGCATCGAGTACTCCAACCGCGACCGGCGCCTGATCGGCGAAGTACTCGCCGCCTACGGGCGCGCCTCCGGTGCCTTAGAAAAACCGGGCTTCGGCCGCTGCGAGCTGTCCCATACGTTCGCCGAGGTCTGCCGCTTCACCTTCCAGCCCAAGCCGGCCGAACCGAGCTGAAGCCGCGCCGGCCGCCCGCCGGCACCTCCTCACACCGCAACGACACAGGGCGCCCTCGACACCACCGGGGGCGCCCTGCCTGCATCCGGACGCCGGGTTGGTCGCGGGGGGTCCGACTCCCCCCGCCGTCCGTAGCCGCTACTGCGGCAGTAAGGAGCTCCACATGCACGTGGGAGTACCGTCCGTGATCGCCCTGTTGTGGGTGATCCTCGTCAGTGGTTGTGCCGGCAACGAGATCGCACCGGCACAAGAAGCGGCCGCGCCAGCGCCAGGGGATAGCAGCCCGGTAACAGCGCTGTACGCGGCCCCGACCGACGTCGCTTTCATCACCGTCAGCGACATCCGCGCCGACATCGTTGGGCCCGACGGCATGTCGGTTGCCACCTTCTACGGCCCTGGCAACGCTACCGAGTTGGCACCGCTCGAAGAGGTTCCAGGGCGCGCTGCCGCGCCGGTGCTCGCCGGGCCGAAAACGATGGCGCCGCCGGCCAACGATGTCGGCTGGGACATTTTAATAACTCCGCCACCCGACGCCAAGTAGCGCCGGTGGCGGAGTTGTTCCTGGGAGCGGTAGCCCTCACGGCTGCCGCTCTCGTGGTGTGGACGGCCGTGCGCTCCCTGGTACGGCTGCTCACTCGCCCGCAAGGCGACCGGTCATGACCCGCTCCACAGCACCACGGGCGCCCGCTACGGCACCCGTGGTGCGCTACGGCGTGGAGTGGTTCGCCGGTGGCGCCTGGAGCGCATCCGCGTGCACCTGGGAGACGCGCCGCGAGGCGGCCGTGGAAGCCGGCCGCGTGGTGCGTGCGTTCGGCCGAGGCGCGCGTCGTGCTGCTGGCCACCGTGCCCATGGCGCCCGCGCCGGGCCCTAGGAGGCTGACCGATGCTGATTGATCTGATCAACTCGACACACCCGGCGGTGCTGGTGGCCGGCACGGCCGCCTATGTGGCTGCCCTGATGTGGCTGATGGCCTATGACGTCGAGCGCCTGCGCTGGCGCCGCGAGTTCAGCGGCTGGCAGGCGATCCTCCGGGACCGCTTGGCCAAGGGCGCGCCGCCGGCGCCGCCGATCCTGGGCTCCGGCTGCTTGGCGCGCCGGCGCTGGCACCGCGCCTACGGCTGCGGCTGGCGTAGCGTCCAGCGCCACCGTATCGCCCGCCGGCGCTGCGCGACTCGGTAGGAGGCGAGCGCTCGATCCCCCTTTGGCGAGAGTCTTTTGGAAGAGGCTGGGGAGTGTTGAAGAAACCCTGCGGCAGGTTCGAACCCTGCTCTCTCGCCCTACGGTGCGCCCCAGCCCAGGGGCGCGCCGAAACAGACTACAGGAGGAGTGCCCATGAGCACCAAGAAACGACCCCAGGTCACCTACACCGAGCGGGTGCCCTGGCAACCGACCCAACTCAAGCTGACCGCCGGCATGTGCCGCACCACCGACAAGCTCTCCGTGTACCACGACCAGGACGCGGGGGTGAGCTGGTGGACCAACGGCTGCGTGCTGTTCCGCGGCAGCGCGCCCTGCGCCCTGCGCCAAGCCTTCGTGCACGCGGGGCGGCCAGTTGGCGTTATCATAACGACGCTGCCGATGGTACTCGCCTTCGTCCGCACGGCACCCACCGGAACGGTGCTCGACCTGCCGTCCGACAGCTACCAGGTCAAGCGGGCGACCCAACACCGGCCGGTTCCCATCGACGTGTTCCCAGCCGACAACGATCGGCCTGAGCTCCACGTCGATGCGCGCTACGTGGCCCACGCGCTAAGCTGCTACCAGGGTTGCACCTTCTGGCGCGTGAACGACGACACGGTGGCGGTGCGCGAGCCGGACGCCCGGAAGCTCGTCGGCGTCATCCGGCATCAGGGGCCGCCGTCGCGGCTCGCGCGGGCGCGGCGTGCGCGGCGCGCCTCGTGACGCCGCCTGCGCTACCGCCGCCGGCCGACCACGTGCCTGTCGCGGTGATGGATGATCCCAACCCCGCCGTGCCCGTCGCTCAGGGACCGCCGGATCTTCGCCTCCCCGACGTGCCGGCCGTCGTGCCCGTCGCCGCCGCGCCGGGACCGCCGGATCGCAACCCCGCTGCCGTCTATCTCGCTGGCAAGCCGTCTGCGGTCGGCCGCCGCGGGCTGCTGCGTTCCCTGGAACGCGCCGCGGAGGTCCTGACCGGCGGACTCACCACGGATGCGTTCGCGGTGCACTGGGCCGAGGTACGCTACCAGCACGTGATGGCGCTGCGCTCGCTCCTGATCGAGGGCGATGCCAAGCCGGCCACCATCAACCACCTGCTGGCGGCCGTCCGTGGCGTGATCAGAGAAGCGTGGCGCCTCGGCCTGATCGACGCCGAGACCAAGGAGCGCATCGTCGACATCAAGAGCGTGTCGGCCAGTACGCTGCCGGCCGGCCGCCACGTCGGCGTGGGCGAGATCCGCCGCCTGTTCGAAATCTGTGGTGCTACCCTCGTCGGTGCTCGTGACGCGGCGATGCTGGCCCTGCTGTACGGCTGTGGGCTGCGCCGCAGCGAGGCCGTGGCTCTGTTGGTCGACGACTACCGCGAGGGATCGGTCACCGTGCGCACTGGAAAAGGCCGCAAAGAGCGCATCGTCTACTCTGCCAACGGTGGCCGCGCCGCCATCGACGCCTGGATCGCGGTACGCGGCGCGTGGGACGGCGCGTTGCTCGCCCCCGTTGCCAAGGGCGGCAAGATCCAGCAGCGGGGCATCTCCGCCCAGGCGGTCATGCTGCGCCTGCGGTTCCTCGGTAAGCGCGCCGGCATTGAAAACCTCTCGCCGCACGACCTGCGCCGCTCGTTCGTCGGCGAGCTGCTCGACGCCGGCGCCGACATTTCCAGTGTGCAGCAGCTTGCGGGTCACTCCAGCGTCACCACCACGGCTCGCTACGACCGTCGTGGCGAGCGCGCCAAGCAGCGCACCGCCGAGCTGCTGCACGTCCCGTATACCTCACCGCTGCCGCTGCTGGCAGACGCGCCCGCTGAGCCGGGGGATTCTCCCCCGCCGGCAGCGGAGTCGCCGGCAGCCGCCGATCCGCCTGCTGCAGGTGAACCCGGTTGAGATCGGGTATACTGGTAACAGGCACCACGGCTTGATCGGGTTCCCCTCTCCAAGCCGAACGTGCCGTCTTCCTTCACTTTAGCCGCTGCCGACTCTGCCACCCGGCAGCGGCTTTGCGCCGAATCCCACGCAGATCCCCGCCCGTTGCCCCTTCTGGTCGGCCCGTCACGGCCTATGCTACACTTCTTGTGCTGAACCCCTTGTGCTGGAGTTGCGGGGGGGCCCGCTCCCTGTTTTACTTTACGCACTGGCCGCTGCCGGGGACTCGATTCCCCCCGGCAGCGGCTTTTTTTGTGCCCTCAGGGCGCCCCAGCGTGCATCACTTATTGCACCGCATCCCAAGCGCTGGGGTAGCATGGTAGGCATGTCGTCTCGTCTCTTCGATTCCCGCCGTTACCACCGGCGGCTCTCGGTCTCGATGCCCGACCAGACCGCGGAAGAGCTGCTCAGACTCGCGGCCAGCGCCGGGGTTTCGGTCGCCGCGGTGATCCGGGAAGCCCTGCGCCGGTCGCTGCCGGCGATCCGCCGCGAGATCAAGCGCAACGCCGCCGCCGGCGGCCCGCTGCCGGCGGCGCCCCCGGAGACCAGCGAGTGACGACCCAGGTCGTGTCCGTGGCGGCCGAGGCCGCGCCCGGCATGACGGTGACCGTGAACGGATACGCCTACCTGGTGCTGCATCTGCTGCCGCAGCTCGCCGGTCGACCGCCCGCGGCGCGCGTGACCCGGGACCCGCCCTGCCGGCTGTGCGACGCGGCCCTGGCCTGGCATCCCGGCGGCTGGACCTGCTCCGGCTGCCGCGACACCCCGAACCCCGAGTTGCTGGCCGCGTGGGCAGCCGAGCACGTCGCCGATGGCGCCCACTCCGGCAAGGCGCGCCGCGAAACGGACCGCCGCCACCGCCGCGCCGACCGCTGGCGCGACGAGCTCGGGATCCCGCCCGGCGTGCTACCCACCGACCAGGACTTCCACGCCGCCGCCAACGTCGGCAACTGGCAGCGCGCCGAGCTGGTTGCCCGCCTCGTCCTGCACGACGGGCACCGCCTCAGTGCCGCCGTTCGCGCCACCTGGCGCGAACGCCGCGATGCCGCACGCCGCGGAGCTGCGCGCCGTGAGTGACGCGCAACTGGAGCTGCTGTTCGACGCTACCGGGGAATCACGCGAAAACGGCGCTGAGAGCGCTCCGCAGGGGCAAAGTGGTCCAACCCCACCGCCGGGGGCTGCCGGACGCGCTGAGCCGGTTTGCTACCGGGGCGACTGCAGGTGGTATCAGGGCGCCGGCGGTGCCCACCCGGAGGCCACCGCCAAGCCGCAGCGCCGGCGCCGCGCGAAGCAGTGACGGAGGCCACACTGACCAGGCCATGCGGGTTGCACAATCTGCGCATGAACGGCCGCCGCAGGCTGGCGGGCCGGCGCCGGACAGCGCCCTGGGTGGTGGTGGTGGCGACGCTGATGTTCCTCGCCAGCATCGGGCTCACCCTCGTGGTCGCCATCGCCCTCGAGAACCGCATCGCCGCGGTCGAGACTTTCCTGGGCATCGGCCAGGAGTAGCAACGAGACCGCGCGCCTCCTCCTGAGAAAGTTGTTGACGAGTGGTGACAAGTGTGGACTCGCCGCCGCCACGGGGTTCCACACATGGTAAGAGGATCGTCTGCCCACCCGTCGCCGGGGGTTTACCCCTGAGCCCGCCGCCGTGCCGATCGGGGTTGTCCCCAAGATTCGAGAGGCTGCCGGTCGCCCAGCGTGGAGTAGGCGTGGAGTTTTCGGGTCGCGATAGCGCCCTGGGGGAAAGCCAACCCAGGGCGCCCGGCAGCCTCGCACTGGCTCTGGCGGCGCTACCTCTCACACTGCGCGCGTATGTGAGCGCGCGTCCCCGAGGCAGGGATTGGGGGCGTATCGGCCGTAGTTTCTGTTGACACTAGGTGAAACTTGTTGACACGTCTGGACAGCCGAGAAGCACTCGGGCAGGGGCAGACTGCTGGAGGGAGGGGGGCTTTGGAGAACTCGAACTGGTCGCGGCCAGGGGAGGTACCGTGAGAGGGGTCCGGACCTACCCTCTAAGCCCCCGGCCGGTGACGCGTCCCGGTTTCGTCCAGCCGCGGCCGCTCAGAGGCGGCTCCGGGCATGGGGGTGTGTTGGGTACCGGGTAGGCGCTGGCAACGCAGCAGAGCCGCGTTTTGGTGGGCTCTCGGCGAAGTTCCACCGGGGCCGAGCTACGCAGCATCGAGCACCCGGTTTACGTTCAACGCCTCTTCCCGCCAGGGGCTCCGGCGATCGTGGCTTCGCCGGCGCCGATTTCTGAAAACGCAACTTTACTACTAAACGCAACCGCCATGAAACACCTGAGAAACTCGCTTGCAACGAATTGGCGGATGTTCCGAGTAACTGGGAACAACTACCTTGAAACATCTACCCGCAACTCCTTGCAACAGGTTTCCATGGGAAATCCATTCCCTGGCGCGTCTGCGATCAAGGCATTCAGCCGAAGAGCCCGTCGAAAAGCGCACGTTTCTCTGAACGCTGTGGCTTCTCGTCGTACTCGGCCTCTTCCAGCCACCTGATCTCGCGGCGGCAGAGCTCTGCCGCACACGTTTCGTTCGCCTTGCTTCGGGGCTTGACTGTGTGCCAGGCATAAGCAGGCGGCACCCCGCCTATGCGGCGCAACCGGCGCAAGTACTCTGCACGCTCTCGGCGTTCCTCAACGGTCATGGGCAACTGCCCTCGCCTGGCACTGTGACCGATCATCGCGGTGCTTGGCTACCGGGTGCAAAGTGGCATCCTTCCAGTCCGCGCCCCCGGATCAGGGGGCGGGCGCGGAACTAGAAAAAGGGGAGCGGAGCCACCGGTTCCGGCGCCAGCGACCGGCGTTGCGGCTGCTCTTGTTGGTGGGCTTATGGCGCTTCTGATTCGTGCGCTCTGCGGCCGCTTTTGCCGCCGCAGCTTTTCGCAATTCGTCTTGTAGAAGCGCGTATGGATCGCCCCGATCTTCGGTCTGCTCGGCCAACTCCCTCAATCTGGCGGGGCCCTTAAGCCTCTGTTCGGCAGCTTTGATAGCAGCGGCTGCGCGCATGCGCTCGGCCTCGCGGTCCAGCGCCTCGGGATCGTCTATACCGTAGGACACCACCGGCTTTTCTTTCGGCCGGGTAGCGGGATCTTCAGGTAAGCCGGCGGCGTCTTGTAGCTCCTTCTGATCTTCCTCCATTGGGTACCCCCCGATGCTCAAGTCGGGCATCTTCATCGGGAGTGTACTCTCAGTTTTGGAACTGGTGAACCGCCATGATCGTGATGCCGAAAGCCGGCCAGCACAGTCAGCGCTGCGTCATTCGGGCTGGGGGCTCGGCGGCTCCGAAGAGCCGTTGTCGGGAGTGCCGTCTTTGCGCTCCTGCTGGAGCTTCTCGCTGGCCTCCTGGCGCCGCTTGACAATCAGTCGGCGTATGAACTGTTCGCTCTCCTGGGGGTAGGTATTGACATACCAAGAGATTTCGCGTTGGCCCATAACGCGGGCACTGTCGGGTTTGGCATTGGATTCGGGGTGGGCGAAATACCAGCACTCGGCGTAGGATCCACCGCCGTAGTAACGCGCCATGACCAGATCCAAAGCGTGCGCCTTGCGCTTCTTACTGCTGGGAGTCTCTCGATCAGGACGGCGCCTCGGCATTGGAAGAGAATACCTCCGGGAGAGCTCCCGGTACAGCCCAAGAAAACGGGACGGTTAATTGACCGTTGCGCGTTCCCGTCGCTCCAAGCGGCGGTGGCGACGCCACCACGTGTTGTAGCAGCGATCGCGGTATCGCTTGCACTCCGGGCAGAGTATCCGCCCACCTCTCTCCAGTCTGCGATCACATTTCCAGCACATCCCTGGCGGCCGAGGAACGAGGAACAGGTCAGACGGGCAGTCCGCGCCATCCTGATATTCCAACTGCAACAGCCACGACATGTTGATCGGGCAGAACAGTTGACCGCGCAGCGTCTCGGCGCGATGCCACGCAGGATCGTCCTTCTCATGCGCCACGTGCGCCGTGAACAGCGAGTACGCGAGCGTGCGCGCCTCCAGTATCTTGGCCGCCGTTACCCTCGCTCGGTAGTAGGTCGGGTAGAGCCAGGACCTGGGGACTTCGCGTGGCTCTTCGCCCGCCAAGCAGATCACGATGCGCCACCGACCGGTGCTCATGCTCATCCATCATACCCTATCCGCTGCCGGCAGTGATCCTCCCGGTGATGCCGAAAGTCGGCAGCACGCCGCCCCTACCATGATGAGCAAGGGCTACTGTTCGGGGGGCAACCCCTGGTACGGAGTGGTGTTCTTTCTGCTGATCCTCGCGGATGGCCCTCTGGTACTGGATTGGGAGGTAGAAAGAATATGCGAATTAATTAAACGCCGCGTTGCGAGCGCCGGCGGGGGGTCAGGCGGAGCCGTCGTCGCACTTCCAGCAGCCGTTGAACGTGGTGCGGCCGTCGCGGCGCGGGTAGTCCGCCAGCTCGCCGCCGCAGTACGGACAGCGCAGCCGGGCGTCCGCGAGCGCTTCGTGCTCGGTAGCGAAGCCGGCCCGCGGGCGGCTGCCTTCCTTGCGCCACGACCAGGAGAACCCACCCTTTTCGGTGCAGCGCAGGCACGCCACGCAGATCCCGTCCTCGGTCCAGCGCTCGCTCACCGTCTCGTAGGTGGCGCCGAGGTCCGAATCCGGCCGCCGCGGCCCGGTGCCGGCGGGCTGTTCAACCTCGAGGTCGAGCAGTAGCTGCGCCGCTGCCTCGTGCGCCAGCTCGAAACCCATGATGGCGACCTCCTTCCTATCGCTGTACCAAGGGGAGAGCCCCGTCGTCAACCACCCATCGCCCACTCAGCCTCGCGCGCCAGCGCAACGGCAGCTCTCGTCCCCGCTTGACCGGCACGCGGCTGACGGTGGAGCTGACGCCGGTGTTGACTGAAGCAGCCCATGGTTGAAGCCCGCTCCGCCCAGATGAGCGTGCCGTATGCGGCCGCGACCAGTGGGGAGCGGGCACGGGGTGAAATCAGCAAGCTGCTGCAGCGCTTCGGCTGCGAGTCCGTGGGCTTCATGGATGAGTTCGCGGAACAGCGACTGCTGCTGGCCTTTCGCTACCGCGGCCACCTGGTGCAGCTCCGCGCGTGCGGTTCGGCCTCGGGCGCCCCTCAGAGCTCCTACAGTCGCCTTGCATCGTTCGTAATTGTGCATGACAATGTCATTCGTTCTACTGAGAAGGGAGAATCGACCATGGCTGCAAATAAGCTCGTCCAGGCTCGCATCGACGGAGCCGTGAAAGAAGAGGCGGCCTCCGTGCTGGCCGCAATGGGCCTGACCGTGTCCGATGCCGTGCGGCTACTGCTGACCCGGGTTGCGCAGGAAAAGGCCCTGCCGTTCGCGCCGCTGATTCCAAACACCGTCACCATCGAGGCGATGAAGGAAGCCCGCAAGGGCGGCCTTCCGCAGTTCGACAGCGTGCAAGCCCTTATGAACGATCTGCATGCGCAAGATTGAGCGCACCGGCCAGTTCAGGCGCGATTACAAGCGCGCGGCCAGGGGCCAGCACCGGACGACACTTGACGCCGACTTGGTGCCCATCCTGGTTGCCCTGGCCGATGACCAGCCGCTCGAACCTCGGCACCACGACCATGTGCTGAGCGGCGACTGGAAAGATCACCACGATTGCCACGTGAAGCCCGACTTGGTGCTGATCTACCAGAAGCCCGACACCGCCACGCTGCGGCTTGTGCGCCTCGGATCACATTCGGAACTCGGGTTTTGACGGCGCTCGATCGGTAACGAACGTGCCTACCGGCCAGCCGGCGGAGCGAGATCGCGCAGCCGGCAGGACCTGCAGCATCGCTGACATTCGCCGCAGGCTCCCAACCAGGTTCTGCGCCGAGCTGGCCGGACCGGGCGCCCGATCTTCCTCGACATAGAACCCGCGGCGGGCGCAACCGCCGAGAGACTGCTCATTTCTTTGGGCGGAGAGAGCTTCGGCTACTACGAGGTCGACCTGCCGCGCACTGCCTCTTCCTATCGGCTGGTCGGACAGGTTCCATTCAGTTTCGACCCGGCAGTCGATCGCACCTGCATTGCGGTGATGGTGGTCGGCAGCAGCGGAGCCTCAGGCCCGTCGGAACCTGGTGCGAAAGTGCGGCCCATCCAGCTCGCTGTTGCCGAGCTGCTCCACCTTCTCGAAGTCGTGCAGAAATCTCAGGTGGTTCAGGTCGATGGTGTTCTCGGTGGTTTCCTGCGGGTGGGAGCGTATGCGATACCGATGCGTCGACGTCGGCGTCCACCCCGCTTCGTCCACGACCGGAAGCCGCCAGCGCGGCTCACGCGCCGCCTGGTCGAACCAGGCGAACACGAAGCCGTTGACTTCCTCGACCGGGAACAGGTCGAGCCGGCAGGCCGGCGTGGGCGGCGCGGTCGGGGTCGACACGCACGCCCCGGCCACATCGTAGGTGAAGCCGTGGAACGGGCACACCAAGTTGCCGTCCTCGATCACCCCACCCGTCTCCGGGCTCAGCCGGGCGCCGAGGTGGGGGCAGAACGCATCCGCTATGCAGATTCGGCCTTGACCGTCTCGCCAGCCGACCAGCTGCCGCCCCATCCATTGCTTGCCGACCCGCTTGCCTGCCGGCAGGTTGCGCGACAGCTCGAAGAAAAACCAACCGTCAGGGAAGGAGGTGAAGGGAAATCTACCGCCCGAATCCTGTGCATCCATCGCAAACTCTCTTTGCAATCGGC
Organism: Chloroflexota bacterium; assembly: GCA_965263075.1. Classification (GTDB taxonomy): domain Bacteria; phylum Chloroflexota; class UBA11872; order UBA11872; family UBA11872; genus UBA11872. The sequence goes on from CBDHGI010000001.1 coordinate 22,924, forward strand.
CGGCAGAACTTGGGGCCGCGGCGCTTACGGTACCGACAGCACCGCCGCGGCATCGGCGCCTATTTCGCGGGCGGTAAGCGCCCTCCGTTGGCCGACCCTGACGCGGCGTTCTTCAGCGCGGCCACGTCGGCTTTTAGTTCGGCTACCTCCACCTGCAGCGTGCGCAGATCGGTGGCGTAGGCGGAGCGCTCGAACCCCACCAGTACCCCCGCCACGACTTGCGCCGGCAGTTCTTGCAGCTCTCTGCGCGTCTCGCGCCCCAGCGTCTCCACTTCGCCGGTGAGCGCGTCTAGTCGGCCGTCAACCCGGTCCAGCCGCCCGCGCATGTCGCCCAGACCGATCCGTACTTCTCCTACCTCGCCGCCTAGCTCGAGAATGGCCGCACCATTGGCATGCACCTTGGCTTCTATCCCCTGCACGGCATGTAGTACGTCCCGCAGCGTCGGCTCTCTCTCCTCACTCACGCCCCTACTCTACCACAGCGCCGGGAGGAACGGCCCCTCGTTGCAAATGCAAAAGCGGGCGCTCTCCGGCTGGAAACGGACCGTTTCGGGGCTTTGCTCTCTGTTCCCGTACGGGCTACGCAGCGGGATCAACACGGTTAGGGACGCGCCGTGTTCCGTTGCCGGGCGCGCTGCATGAAGACCAAGCGATCATCCAGCCACTCCTGGTAGCCGATGCGCCCGCCGTCGGTCAGCCAGGCGAGCTGGCGGTCGAGGCAGGGCCGCCAGCGCCGTGCGCGGCGGCACGGTTGCCGATTTCGCCCTTCGCGATCGCGTCGATCCGGCCGCCGGACAGCGCCTCGAGCAGCGCCCGATCATCCGGGTAATAGACCACCTGCGGCTGGTCGGCCGTAGCCGGCTGCAGGTGCCGGCGACCTGCGAGCCCCGCCGGGTCGGTACGCACTTCGCGGCGTAATTCGGCCAGGTCGTTGCGCACCTCGCGACGCACCTCCGCCAAGTCCTCGCGGAACTCGCGGCGCACCTCGGCCACATCGGTAGACATGGGCGCGAGGATACGTCGGCTGGTATGAGGGGACAACCGGGAGCCGCGCCCGGCGGTGCGTATGAGCCGACGAACGTAGTTGCTCGGGATCGAGCCGGCCTACCCGCTCATCAGCCCGCTACCAGCGCACGGATCCACGTAGCGTCACGCTGTGCGCAGGGGCCACCCCTGGGCTCTCACGACGCTCACCTTGGAGGTTCACGTTGAGCGACGAGCCAAGATCCGCGCGGCCGCCCACCCGGTAAGTCTGTGCGTCGCCCGCAACCGTGACGCCGGCGTAGGGCACCAGCAGCGCATCGCTGCCGAGTACGTTCACGCTCACACCGTAGCCCAGCTCCGCGTCCAGCCGGCCGGCCACCGCGGCCGCTTCCGACAGCGTCATGAGTGCCGTGGCGTCCGCCCCCCAAAGACGCTGCACGCCTCCCGCGGCCGTGCCCCAAGAAGAATTGATGTCCAGCGCCAGACCCCGTCCGGCAGGATCGGAGCTCAAGCGCACCGCCCCGCGCAGGCTCCATTCCTGAAAACGCTGCTCTTGATGGACCAGCACGAACCCGCCCTTCGCCGTCGTGGTCAGGCCCCACTCCGGCTTGTGGTAGCGCACTCCGCCTCCCAGCTCCGCGCCCAGCCCTTCCTCCGCGTGGCCTACGTCGTAGCGCACCCCCGCCGCCACCACCGGCGTCAGCACACTGCCATCCCCAAGCGGTGCAGCGTAGGAGCCTTCGGCCAGCAACCGCCCCCTGATTGCATCCGCCTCTACTTCCGGCTGCCCCGCCGCGGGCTCCGCGTTCGCGCGCAGCACCAGGCCGTCGGACACTACCACCACCCCAAATCCCTCGTTCGCCGCCGGCGCCAGCAGCGTCCCGCGTACCCCGAGCCCCGCCATCATCATGCGGATCGCACGGTCAACGCTGGCATCCTCGGCGAGCGTCATCCCGCCCAGCCCGTAGCCGAGCAAGCCCCACAGCTCCAGCCCCTCGAGCACCGTCACGCGCGCATACGGGTGCGCGCTGACCAGCCAGCTCCCTGCCGTACCGTTGCGCGGATGCAGCTGCTGCGCGGCGCCCCAGAAGTCGGCGCCGGCACCGCTGTAGGACAGTGCCAGGCCGGTCAGCACCGGCCCCCAGTCGTAGTCGACCCCCACGGTGGCGGTGACCACCGTGCCCTTCAGCGACAGCTCTGCCTTCGCTTCCGCTCCCGCCAGTCGCGTCACCGAACCGCGGCCCCATCCCGCCCACGTCCCTCCGCCCCCCGAGGATTCTTCGTAGCCCGGTCTCGACGCCAGGTGGAACGAGCTGCCGGCAACCAGCTCGTAGCCCTCCAGGGCACGCAACGGGAGCACCGGCCCGCTGTGCTGCCGCGCCGCCGCCGCGCTCACCGGCTGCAGCCGTCGGCCCGCGAGCGTTGCCTGCGAAGACGACGCCCCGCCCTCGGTCGCCCGATCGCCCACCACGTCCACCACGTGGATCGCCACCGTGCGCCCGAACCGCGCCAGCCACACCTGCTCCACCGCCTCGTCGTCGTCCACGATCGTGCCCGTGGCCGCCGCCTCCTGCGCCGTGAGCTCGCCACGCACGGCAACGCTCAGCCTCACCTGAAACGTCTCGTCCGGTTCTTTCAGGGTGTCGTGGACCACCTGGATCCTGATCGTGCCTCGGGTCTGTCCGGCAGCGATGGTCAGCGCCCCCACCGCCGCCTGGTAGTCTTCGCCCGCCGTCGCCGTGCCGTCCTCGGTCCGGTAGCTCACCGCCACCGGCAGACCGCTACGCCGCTCCAGGGTCACCGGGAACGCGATCTCCCCCGCGCTCTCTCCGGCACCGGCATCCGCGATGGTGATGCCGGGAGGATCGTCGTCGTCTCTGATGCTGCCTACCGCCGTGGCGCCCGCCGCCAGCTTCCCCGCTACCGGATCTCTCAGCCGTATGCTGAAGGTCTCTCGGTCCGCTTCGTCCAGCGCATCGTTCACTACCCGGACCGTGATCGTGGCGCTGCCAGCGCCCGCGGCAACCGTCACGGTCCCCACCGCCGCCTGGTAGTCCTCGCCCGCCGTCGCCGTGCCGTCCTCGGTCCGGTAGCTCACCGCCACCGGAAGGCTGCTCGGCTCCAACAGGCGCACCTCGAACTCCAGCTTCCCGGCGCCCTCCGCACCTTCCGCGTCTGCAATCGTGATGACGCGAGAGTCAACATCAACGATCGTCACCGCCGCCGGCGCCGGGTCGACCGTCGCCGCGCCGACCGTACTCGCCGCTTCGAGCCGCACTTCCAGCATCTCCTCCGGCTCCCGCTCCCCATCAAGGCGCGTCGCTACGGTGACCGTGCCGCGCGCGCTGCCGGCCCCGATCGTCAGGTTGCCCGGCGCTGCCAGGTAGTCGCGGCCCTCTGTCGCCGTGCCGGCCACCGCATACGCGACCTCCACCGGCGCCGTGCTGACACCGCCGCTGAGCTCCACCGTGAACCTTGCCGGCTCGCCCTCCGCCACGTTCGCGGCGACCGCGCTCACCCCCGCCATAAGCTCGTCGTCATCTTCAATCGCTCCCGTCGCACTCCTACCTTCCGGCGCCAGACTCACCCCGTCCGGCAGATCCCGACCGCTCAGCGTCACCGTGAAGGTCTCGGGCCCCTCGTTCAACTCGTCTTGCCGCGTCGTAACCGTGATCGTCTGCGCCAAGGCCGCCTCCGGAGCGAACCGTAGCGTGCCGCCCGTAGCGGTGTAGTCCCTCCCGGCCGCCGCGGCCCCGGCTCCCGCTTCGTTCCCGGTACGGTAGGACACCTCTACCGCCTCCGGTGCTGCCGCCGACAGCTGCACCACGAACCGCACCGGCTCACCTTCGCTCGCCCGCGCCGTAGCACCTCCAGCCGGCGCCTCCCCTATCGACACCGCCACCACGTCGTTGTCCCTCACCGTCACCCGCACCGGCGCCGCCGCCTCGCCCGGCTTCACGCTCCCGGCAGAGCTACAGCATTCTTCTGGCAGCCGCACCGCCAACCACTCGTCGCGCTCGAGCAGTTCGTCGTCGAGGGTCACGATCGTGAAGACTCCCCCCGCCGCGCCGGCAGCGATCGTCAGACTGCCGCTCGGCTCCACATAGTCCTCGCCCGCCGTGACCGTGCTGCTCCCAGCCACCAGGTACTCGACCTTCACCGGCGCGGTGCTGGTGCCGCCGCTGAGCTCCACCCGGAACGTTGCCGGCTCGCCTTCTTCCAGCATCGACCGTTCGGCACTCACCGTCGCGGTCAGCCCGTCGTTATCGAATATGGTCAGCGTCGAATCCAGCCGGTCGGTCCGGCTCCCGTCCGGCAGCTCGGCCGGCAGCAGCGTCACGATGAAGAACTCGTCGCGCTCGTTCAGCTCGTCCTCAAGCGTCTCCACCGTGATCAACGGACTCGGCTCCTGGGCAGTGAAGGTCAGCGTACCCGTGGTCTCGGCATAGTCCTCGCCCGCCCGCGCCGTGCCGTCCGTCGTGCGGTAGGACACGACCACCTCTTCGCCTTCCGCCAGCGGCACCGGCACGCCTTCATCACTGACCAGCTCGCCATCGAGCTCCAGTATCTGGCCTTCGCACTTCAGGCACTGCGCCGAGCGGTAGGCGCGCGTCAGCGTCACGGTGATGCGCGCCGCCTCGCCGGCGACCACCGCGGGAGGGGCCGCACGTATCGTCGCCGTCAGTTCACGGTCGTCGCTGATCGGTCCTGATTGGGCCGGCGCGGTGTGACCCCCACCAAGGAGTGCTACCACTATGAGGAATGCCGGCCGCCCCCGGAACGCCCGGTGGATTTGCTTCACTGTTCACAATATCGGCACCCGCCCAGGGGCTCCGCCCGTATCGGGACCGCGCGCGCCATCCTCTGCTGCTGCACATCCAGCGCCAGCGGGGCGGGCGACCATCTAGCCTGGTGGCAACAGCGCCTCGACTTGCTGCAGCACGGCTCGCAGTCGCTCTCCTGCAGCACCGTGGCCAGCGATCACGTACCAGCCGAAGTAGAGACTCAGCAGCACCCGTGCTACCGTCACCGGATCGACGTCGGCGGCAATCTCGCCAGCCGCCTTACCCCGTTCGACGACATCGCGAAAGCGGCCCTCGATGTCCACGAACGTCTCCTCCACCAGCCGGGCAATCTCCGGCTCGCGGTGCTTCAGCCATAGCGCTGCTTCGATCAGCAGGTACCGCGCGCGCCGCGGCTGCTCTTCCCCGCAGCCGGCGGCCACGAAGACCCTCACCAACGCGGCCCGCGCCGTGCCGGCGCCGCTCAGCTCAAGCGCGCGGCCCGCGGCCCTGTACCGCTGCAGCATCTGCACGAACAGCGCCGGCTTGGAGCGGAACGTGTAGTAGACGGCGCTCCGGCTCAGCTTCAAGTGCTTGGCGATCGCTTCCATCGTGGTGCCGTGGTAGCCGCGCTCCGAGAACAGTTCCAGCGCACTATCGAGAGCCGCTTCCACCGTGAAGGTTTTCTTTCTCGGCACACCCCCCCCCCTTTGACTGCACAGAACGTATCACAACAGCCTGTCCTTTAAGTTTAAGAACTCCCGCCATGACGACAGCCACGCCTGCCGCCTGCAGCACGATCATCCTCGCCATCTCTGTCCTTGAGGGCTTGGGGGTGTACGATCCGGGCGCTATGCCGATGGCTCTCTGGCTGCTGACGTTCGTGGTGGCCTGGCCCCCGCCCCGTGTCCCGCCCCTCTCCCACGGAACCGCGCTTACCACCCGGCCAACACCTGCAGCGCTGGGAGCGCGTTCGGGGCCACGGTCAGCGCTACGCCCACCACGACCAGCACTCCCAGCACGATCACCACGGCTACTCCCAGGCGGCTACCGTCTCGGTTCATATCCTGTTCTTCGGCAGCGAGCGCCCCCACTCGTATACCCGCCAGCGCTTATGCTCCGCCCCGCGCCGGCCGATGTAAAAAGTACCGCCGGGTTGTTATGCATCTCCACCGGTGCAAACTGTCCATCCCCGACGGGTTCATGGGCGCGCGGGCTCTGTTGGAGCCTCGCGCGCCCATCTCCTCCTACCGCCTGACTCCCGACGCTTCGTAACGCGCATGTCTCCCGCGGGCTGCCCTGCGCCGGCCGCTACGGCGTATCCCGCGGCGCCCCTTCCACGCCGGAGCGCGGGCACGGGCAGTCTGTGCAACCCACGGCGCCTGCGCCCCCGGGTTCCCCTCAAGAGGCACCCGATCAATTCACAGCCCCACCGTCAGGCAGTACGACGCCGGCAGGTTGTGCTGGTGCGTCATCCGGTCCTCCTTCACGGTGTGCACGTAGGTGAACAGCCCACAGCCTTCCACGCTGACCAGGCCCGGTGCCCCGAGCGAGACGGCCGCGGTGGCGCCGTAGCCCGTCAGGTGACTGATCCCGGCTGCTTCCCGGTCTGGGCGCGGTTGCCCTGGCTCTTTCCGCTTGCGATGAGATCATGGAGCCCGGCCCTGGCGACGGCGCGCCGCCTCCTCCTCAACAACCCGCGAATGGTGGCTTCACGCCAGACCGCGAACGGGTGGTCGGGTTCCCCGCGCTGTTTCCCTCGCAGCGCCTCGGCCATTCCGCGGAAGAAACCCTCAGAGCACGAGAAGCCGAGCAAGAAGCCGCCCGCGTCCGGGCCAATGCACCAGCGCGGCGGGACCGGGGGGCGGGTCAGCTCGTGGGCATGGTCGAGATCGGCGCCAATCCCGAGCATCCGGATCTGACCGCCAGGCGCTCACTCCGCGCCTACTACACTACGACCTGACCGCCGGCTCGGCGCTGTGCCGGCGCGCCGTACCACGGACCGAACCATGGCGGCCTGGCGCCAGCTTCGCGCCCTGGCGCCGGTGCTCCAGCAGGAACATCTGATCCCGGAGACGCCTGACACCGCCCCCTGGAGCTTCAGTGAGATGCCGGCCGACGCCCTGCCCTACCACGCCTGCCTTGCAGGATACCGTGCGTACGCTCGCCCGGGCGTGGTTGCTGACCTGATCCCGAGCGCGCCTGCCCGGCGCTTACTCGCCCGAGGCGCGCTTCAGCTCGGCCACGTCGGCCTTCAACTCGGCCACTTCCGCCTGCAGCATGCGCAGTTCGATGACGTAGGCTGAACGCTCGATCCCGGCCAATGCCGCCGCCACGAGTTTCGCCGGCAGCTCCCGCAGTTCCCGGCGCAGCTCCTCTACTTCGCCGCGCAACTCCCTGTCCCTTGGACCTCGCGCAACACGTCCCGTAGCGTTGGTTCTCTCTCGCTCACGCCCCTACCCCATCATCGAGCGCCCTTGCTGCGGCCTCCAGCACCAGATCACCGTGGCCGCTCAGCGGACAGCGCGGCGCCCCCAGCGCCAGCCACTTGCGCGTGAGCCGTACCTGGTAGCCACAGCCGGGGTGCTGGCAGATCACCTTCAGGTAGCGGCTGCCGGCGCCCGCCCCGCGGCTGGTGCCGCCGCGGGTGCCGTAACCCACGCCACACGGCCGCCGGTGCCAGTCGTCGAAAGAGGCGCGCTCCCGCACGGTCGGCGTGGGGATCGCCTGCAGCTTGCTGCGCAGCGCCGGCGCGATCGCCCCCCAGCTCGCCAACTCGCCCAGGCCGGGCCACGCGCGTGGCTGCAGCAGCCCCACTTGGCGCGCCGCGTAGCGCCAAGCCTTGCCGTGCCCGCATCCTGGCGTCAGCACGTGCCCCAGCTCGTGCAGCACCACGTGGCAGGTCTCCGCCGGCGCCAGCCCGCCGATCGCGGCGATCGCTACCAGCGGCAGCGGTTCATCCGCTTCTCCGCCGCCCCACACCTGGTGCAGCGGATCCAGCGCCCGCCGCCGCGGCCCGGTCCCGAACACGAGCTGCACCTGGTTCAGCGACGCCGCGGTGGTCGGATACTGCTCGCAGACCGCCGTGGTGACCGCCACCAGGTACTCCTCGTGAGAGATCGCGCCTTGCGCATCGACCATGCCCCACAACAACCTCACATGGTCACGAGTTGGTCAAGCCCCCTCCGCGCGTTGGGCCGGCCCCCCTACATCGCCTGGCTGACCGACAACGGCCGCGTCGGCTCCCAGGAATGGCTGGAGGATCCGGCGGTCTTCATGCGGCGCGCCCGGCAGTGGAACGCGGAGCTGGCGCTCGCAGCCGTAGACGCGCGCGGTCAGCCCTTCTTGAGCCCCAGGACGAGACCGGGAACAGCGCCGGCCAGCGCGGGCAGGTTGGCGAACAGGACCGCGTGGACCACCCGCCACTGATGCTCGAGGTGCTCTGGCCGGCGCACCTGGTCCCACCACGCCGCGATCGGCGCCCAGTTGATGGTGATGACCTCGGCGTAGGCCAGCACCTGCAGCAACCCGAAGGTGAAGCCGACGATGATCGCCACCAGCTTGCCGACCTTCTTTCAGCAAGTACCCGACGCAGAATCCGAGAGCTGCGCCGAGGGTGATTTGCGCCGCCACCGGGATCAACTGCTCGCTCACCGCACTTCCGCGCCCCGCGGCCTTACGGCGTCAGCGCCACAACGCCGGCCGGAGCCACCATCACCGCTGCTGCCGCCAGCAGCAGCACCACCAGCGTCAGCGGCCACCAGATCGGCCCACGGTCGACGGGCGGCGGCTCCGGGGGATCCCGCTCGGCCATGTGGCTGCGGATCGCGGCACCGAACAGCGGCGGGGCCGTAACGGTCACGGGGCGTAGCGCTGCAGCGGGTCTCCGCGGTGGATCTGTGGCGGAGCTGGCCGTCACCGTCTGCCTCATTACGCTGATTATCGGTCGCTGCTGGCGGCGCCCTGGCGCCCGCTGCCGGGCACCTTTTCCCGGCGCCAGAGGGCCAAGCTAGCGGCGCACCCGGTACCGGTGCCGGGCGACCGGACCGCGGGCGGCGGCCTCGCGGCGAATGTAGATCTCCGGCGTAGCAGGCGAGCGCCAGCCGCCGGCCTGCTGCAGCTCCGCCACGCTGGCGCCGGCGGCCGCCAGCTCACGTGCGCTGCCGACCCGGAACGAGTGACCGCCGACGCGCCCGCCGCTGCCGGGCACGGCCGCAACCCGCTTGCGAACGATCGTCCGGATGCTGTCGGCGGCGAGCGGCGCGCTACTGCCGTGGCCGCCGCGCAGCACCCGGCGGAACAACGGTCCGGTAGCGTGGCCGGCTGCCTGCAGGTAGCGGTTGATCGCGGTGCGCGTCGCCGGCCCGATGTAGCGGGTGGATCCCTCCCCGAACTGGTCGGCCTTGCTGGCTGTGATATGGACGCTGCCGCCAGCGTTGGTGGTGTACGCTTCCAGGTTCCTGCACTGCAGCGCCGCTACCTCGCGATTCGCGTGAAAGAACCCGGCTCGACGCGCCCAGGGCCGACGATGGCCGCCAGGCACTCAACCCCGCGCGCCTGCTGCATTACGACCTGACCGCCGGTAGCGTTTACCGTGCAAGCCGTCGCCGACCAGCTCCCCGCGGCCGCGAGGGTCCGTTCCCTGCAGCAGGCCCTCGGCGGCGCCCTGGCACCGCTCGCCAGCGGCCTGCTGATTGTGTGGTGCCCACGAGCACGGTGACGGGGCGTTGCTGCAGCTCACCATCTACTGCCAGCGGTGCGAGCGGGGCGAGGTGCTTGGCGCCGTGGTGGCGCGGCGCACCACGGACCGGACGATCACAGCTTGGCGCCAGCTCCGCGACCGCGCGTCGGCGCTCCTGCGCGACCACCTGGTGCCGGCATCGGTACCCGTGGCCCCCCTGGGCCGTCAGTGAAATGTCGGCCGCCGCCCTGCCCCACCACGTCGGCCTCGATCCGTGGCTGCAGGACACCGTGCGCACGCTCGCCCGGGCGTGGTTGCTGGCAGCATGAAGGAGTACATCGTTCTCCACCTGAAGGACGATGGGACGGAGGGCGCGGTTATCGGGACGGCACCGGACGTCGACCGAGCGCGCGCGCTGGGAGACGAGCAGGCCGCCGATCCCGACTACCCGTGGTACACGATAAGCCGCGCTGGAAAGCATGTAGAGACCGTTCGGGTTTATCCGCATGGTGTCTACGATCCCGAACGCGACGGGGTGCCGCCGCCGTTCCCAGCAGGCCGCGCGTTGTGGCCGCGGCCAGTCGACCGCAGGCACCTGAAGGAGTATCGGGAAGCCATGCAGGATCATGACCCGCCGCTGTGATCTGCGCCTCCCGGCGCTACTCTCCCGAGGCGCGCTTCAACTCGGCCACGTCGGCCCTCAGCTCGGGCTACCTCCGCCTGCAGTGTGCGTAGAGGTCGGTGCATAGGTTGAGCGCTCAATCCCAGCCGTTACCCCGCAGTTCCCGGCACGTCTGTCGCCCTATCGTCTGTCGCCCAGACCTATAATTGCTTGAACCGATGGCGATCGACTTACGGTGATCGTAGGGAGGATTTCAAAGGTGCCGTCAGAGCATATGGCGAAGATCCGGTAGACGCTGTGCAAGCTGGTCCCGGCTCACAAAGCGAAAAAAACGGCGTAGGGCCAGTCGCGGGACGCCTGCCGCTGACGTCTCCCAAATCCTCCAGTAAAGCACCCTTCACATCAGGCTTGGAGTCTGATCGGACCTTCTCATCGCCATGAACGGTGTATAGGCGGTAGACTCCCGCTACCCACATCATCCCCGAAGACCTCATGGATGGTTGCCTCGTCGAACCGGTAGAGAGGAGCGCTCCTGTATCCCCAGCAGCTCGACCCGGCTCCGGAGGTGTTGAAAAACACCAAGTCGCTCCCGCCAGGCGCTCACAGCGCCGTTTATGAGCGACTCCCCCCGGCGGCGCCATTCTCATCTCCCGCAGCTCGCTTCAGCTCGGCCATGTCGGCCTTCAGCTCGGCTACCTCCGCCTGCAGCATGCGCAGATCGATAGCGTAGGCTGAGCGCTCGATCCCCGCCATGACCCCCGCCAAGAGTTGCGCCGGCAGCTCCCGCAGCTCTCTGCGCGTCTCGCGGCCCAGCGTCTCCACTTCCCCGGTCAACGCATCCAGCCGATGCCTTTGCTCGGTCACCTCACCGGTCAGCGCATCCAGCCGGCGGCCTTGCTCGGCCACTTCGCCGCGTAGCTCCCCTACTTCGCCGCGCAGGCCGGTCACCTCACCGCCTATCCGGTCCAGCCGTCCGCGCATGTCGCCCAGACCTACCCGCACCTCTCCCACTTCGCCACGCAGCTCGTTTACCGCACCGAGCACGTCCCGTAGCGTCGGCTCTCTCTCGCTCACACCCCTACTTTACCACGACGCTGGGAGGAATGGCTCCCTCGTTGCAAAATCGGGCGCTCTCCGGCTGGAAACGGACTGTTCCGGGGTCTTTGCTCTCTGTTCCCGTACGGGCTGCGCAGCGGGATCAACACGGTTAGGGACGCGCCGTGTTCCGTTGCCGGGCGCGCTGCATGAAGACCAAGCGATCATCCAGCCACTCCTGGTAGCCGATGCGCCCGCCGTCGGTCAGCCAGGCGAGCTGGCGGTCGAGGCAGGCCGCCAGCGCCGCCTCCGCCGCGGCCAGCGCGAGGCCGCCGAGCTCCGCACGGGAATCCAGGGCCGTAACCACCAAGTCGCCGCCAGCGCCGTGCGCGTCGGCACGGTTGCCGATTTCGCCCTTCGCGATCGCGTCGATCCGGCCCCCGGACAGCGCCTCGAGCAGCGCCCGATCATCCGGGTAATAGACCACCTGCGGCTGGTCAGCCGTAGCCGGCTGCAGGTGCCGGCGGCCTGCGAGCCCCGGCGTTGGGCTACGAGGCTGCTGGCGGCGCCCCGGCGCCCGCTGTCGGGTCTTTCAGTGCCTACCCACCTGGTAGCGGTGGCGGGCGACCGGACCGCGGGCGGCGGCCTCGCGGCGAATGTAGATCTCCGGCGTAGCAGGCGAGCGCCAGCCGCCGGCCTGCTGCAGCTCCGCCACGCTGGCGCCGGCGGCCGCCAGCTCACGTGCGCTGCCGACCCGGAACGAGTGACCGCCGACGCGCCCGCCGCTGCCGGGCACGGCCGCAACCCGCTTGCGAACGATCGTCCGGATGCTGTCGGCGGCGAGCGGCGCGCTACTGCCGTGGCCGCCGCGCAGCACCCGGCGGAACAACGGTCCGGTAGCGTGGCCGGCTGCCTGCAGGTAGCGGTTGATCGCGGTGCGCGTCGCCGGCCCGATGTAGCGGGTGGATCCCTCCCCGAACTGGTCGGCCTTGCTGGCTCTGATATGGACGCTGCCGCCATCATTGGTGGTGTACGCTTCCACGTCCCGGCACTGCAGTGCCGCTACCTCGCTGATGCGGGCCAGAGTATCGCTCAGGACCAGGATGATCGCCGCATCGCGCAGGCCCTGGAGACTGCTGCCGTCGTCGGCAAGAGCAGCCGCGGCCTCGGCCTGCGCCCAACCGATTCCGGCGACCTGGCCGCGGCCGCGGTGACGCCCTTCACGACCGATCCGGCGCAGCATGTCCCGGCACAGGCCGTCCGCGGTGGGATCGGCAAGTCCGGAACCCTGGTGCACCTTGGCGATGGCCGCGCGGGCGACGCGAATCGTAGCCGGTGCGGCACCGCTGGCGTGCCGGGCTTCCAGGTAGCCGGCGATGTCGGCCGGGCTGGCTGGGAGTGCCCGACACCTGGACGCGGCGGCCCAGCGCTGCCACGCGGACCACGCCGAGGTGTACGCCTTGCGGGTGTTGGCCGCGAGCGCGGCGAGGGCGGCATCGATGCGCTGTTGCGCCGTGGTGCGGCGGCGCGGGCGCGGCGCGGGGACTGCTGATGGATGGGCTCGGCTACGGCGTACTCGACGATCGAGACCACGCGGGAGCCTGATGGTTGATTTGGTTGGCACAGGGACTCCAGGAAATCAGAGTCGAGCCTGTGCCTGGTGGGCCGTAGCAGACGTGGTGTCTCATGGGTCTGGATAATACCAGTTATCCGTTCCTGTCGCTGTCCCAACGCGCCGCGCCGGCACCCTGCTGCTGCGCCGCGCTACTGCCCGCCGCCGACCATCACAGCCCCAGCGTCAGGCAGTACGACGCCGGCAGGTTGTGCATGCTCGTTCTCCCTCACGGTGTGCACGTAGGTGAACAGCCCGCAGTACGGCCGCCACTTTCCCTGCTCTTGTGTATTTCCTCATTTCTCGACTCCCTGGAAGTGATATTGCGCGAACACAAGATCAGCCGGCTGAACGAACATCGGCGGCGCGCCCCGCGGTTGGCGCATCGCCGGCCACCCCACCTGGATCGGCCTCGACAACTTTCACCGCATCCTGGCGGCCGCTTCGGAGCTTCGGACCTCGCTCGGTGTCACCGCGTACTACTCCCTCGGCAGCGTTCCCGCTACGTCCGCGTTCGCGCTGGGCGGTGCTGCTGGACCCAGCGCTGTCCGCGGGCTGCCGGTGGTTCTTCACCCATCTTCTATCTGCCCTCCATCGTGCCGCTGATCGCCAAGCAGCGTCCCAGCGTCCTGTGGATAGGCGCAACCACAAAAAAAGCCGCGCTGAAGGACATCAGCGCGGCTCGGGGCCAAGTAAAGTTTGTAACAGCGACTAGTTCCGTGTCACCCTTATCAGGAAATTCTGCTCTACCCACTGCTCCATCGATCCGGCCTCTGCCTCGACGATGCGCACCGTGACAGTCGCCTCGCCTTCGCTCTTACCGTCGATCACCAGCGCGTTGGTAAGGCCATCTGTCACCGTGATCAGATCGTCAGTCAGTATATCATGCGTTCGGCTGTTTGTTGGATTGCCACCCACGACAGCGATCTTGGAATCACTTGACCAAGCGCGCATCTTGTACTGCGCAGCGCCCGTAGTAGCAATGGTTATACCACCTTCGCCCGCACGGTCGTCCATGAAATACGAAAAAACTTCGTCGACCTGCGCCATGCCGCCTTCTTTGGCACCGCGATTGCCAATTGTTCCCACAGCTTTCGGAGCAGCATCCACGGTAACATTGAACATTGCAACTCGCTGAGAAGCCTGCATGCCCCCATCGACGGCTCGTACCTCCACTGATATTTCGGCGTTAGTAGTGCCATCAGCGGCATAGGTAGTAGCCAGACCCAAAAAGCTGATCTTGCCCTTGGCGCCCGTAATCATAAGCTTGGTGCGCTCCGCTACCGAAGCCGTCTCACCCTCGAAACTCAACTCATTTCCGGGATCATCCGAGAACCATACACTATCAGCGGGAATATCAGAGGCGGCGCTTAGAAATATCCCAAATTCGTCTGCCGAAGCAGCCGCATCGGTCGGCGCAAGGTCTTTGGCCTTTCTAGTTTTGGTAGCCGGCTCTCTTATCGCTTGCGTTCCGACTGTGAGTGCAACGACGGTGTCTTCAAATTCACCGTCGCCAGAGCGAGCATCGTCCCGTGTGGGCGGGCGATTGCGCCGGACGTTGAAATCGAGACTCTTGCTCAAGGTACCATCACCGGCCTTTACCTTGATCATGTTGTTTTCGTACATGGCATCAGGCTTAAGCCCAACCATCAGCATTGAGCCTTCCAACATGGTGGATACTCGGTTGGTCACTGGAGCGGAAATGTCCAGAGAGTACATCAGTCCCGATGGATGAAAATGCTGTTCCAGGTCGATGGTCATCATCGTCGTGGTGTCGATCTTGCCATTCATGTCATTGATGACAACGGCAGAGATGCCCTTCAGAACAGCGGGTGGCGTGTAACCGGCGGTTCCAGGCGGTCCAGTATCCCCAGGCGGTCCAGCATCCCCAGGTGCCCCAGCATCCCCAGGTGCCCCTGCTGCCCCAGATGCCCCTGCTGCCCCAGGTGCCCCAGCATCCCCAGGTGCCCCTGCTGCCCCAGGTGCCCCTGCTGCCCCGGCGTCGCCCTTGGCGCCCGCAACACCGGCCGCCCCTTCACATGCCACGATCACCAATACCGCGACGAACATCAAAGCGCCGGCCTTCAGCCAGCGCCCAATCGCACGATTCATATGCTTTCCTCCAGATCGCCCATTTACAGGGCTGTATCCTTGGTCATGGCCTAGCCCCTGGCTATGCCCGCGAGCCCGATACGAGCCTATCAACGCGCTCATCAGCCTCATCGCTGTTGTCCCCTCCGTTGTGCAGTCCCTCTATTCCCTTCCCCGCCGCCTCGCTGGCGGCGAGCTCAATCATCCGCTCCGTAGCAGCTCGCGCGTTCGGTAACTTGCGAACCACCATGAATCTACGTACCAAATCGTAGTGCTTCTCGGTGAGGGTCACGCGATGCTGCGGCATTCTCTTAGAGCCCTCCTGTACCTCAAGCATCGGAACGCCGGCGGGGTGAATTAATCCCCGCCGGCACCCGAAACCCCGCCAGCCAGATTAGCCTTTGAGGATCTGGAGGTAGCCAGATATTAGCAGTCCCATACTACCTTTGACAAGCCGGGCCATGACCGGATTCTCAAAAAGGCTGCTTCAGACCCCCACACGGGTCGGCGCCCAAGGTGGTTCACTGGCGCAATCGCATCTCCAGCGTGAGGAACTGCTCTCCAGCTCCGATCGCCGACTGGCGGTGTGTCCCCTCGGCACTCAGCGCGATTCCCTGGCCGATCTCGAAGTGTGCGCCGGCACGGTAGCTCTGGTGACCGTTGCCGAACTCGGCGGCGCTGTACGGGGTGAACACCCCGCCGAACGCTGCCATGCGGTAGCCGATCTCTGCATTCAGGCTCGAGGCCGCAGCGCCGAGCGTCCCGCCGTATGACGGTGAGAGGCTTATCTCGGGTCCTATCCCACCGCCAGCCGGCCGCCAACGGATTACCCCGCCAAAGCCCCAGTCGCGCAACATGGGCGCCTGCTCCTGTCCCTCGCCCCAGTTGCTCAGGGAGGCGTGGCCGCGGGCGTCCACCATCAAGCCCACTACCGTCGCGTCGAGCCGCAGCCCGCCGCCGATGTCGAACCCGAGCCCGGTCTCGCCGACGTCGCCGCCATCATAGCGTAGCCCGGTCTCCAGCACGGGGGCCAAACTCACTCCGTCCGTTACCAGGAACACGTAGGAGTTCTCCACCCCCAGGCGCAGACGATGGGTACTGGTCTCCACGCGCGTGAATCGCGGCAGCCGTTCGTCAGCCACCATCTGTACGAAGTGCCCGTCGGCCTGCAGCGCCAGGATCCATGCCTCGGCCAGACTCAGCTCCAGCCGCGCATCCAGTGCGGCCAGCACCGGCATGCCGACCCCGGTCTCCACCAGCGCGTCACCGTCCTTGTCCGTGATGCTCAGATCGCCGGTGCCGATACCGAAACTTCCCCCGACGTGGAATGCCTCGCCGAACGTCAGGCGAGCGTAGGGGTGGACGCTGTACAAGTTGGTCCCCAGGCTGCCCTCGGTCTTGCCGATACCACTGAAATCTCCGGCACCGCCATGGTACGCGAGCGCGAGCCCCGCCACGTAGCCGTCGCCCTGGTGGTCGACACCCAGGATCGCGGACATCAAGCTGCCGTCCATCGTGTAGGAGCCCTGCGGCGTCATCTCGAATTGGTTGTAACCGCTGGCTCCCCACACGTTCAGGCCATCTACGAAACTGATCTCTGCGGTGCTACCGTTGGCCAACTCTTCGAGCGTCAGGACGCGGGACCTGCTTTCCTCCCATGGCTCAGCAGTTCCGGCCGCGGCCTGGGCGATTGGCTCCGGGGCGAACGTTGCCCGGTGCCCGGCCACGGTGAGCGACGGCGCTGCTGCGACCACCCCATCGTTCATTCGCCGGGCGATTGCGTCCAGGGTATCGCTCGCCGCGGTGCGCCCGAAGCGCGCCAGCCAGTCGCTCGCCACGCGCGGGAGGGTGTCATCGTCGATGATGGTGCCTGCCGCCGTATCCTTGTCTTCAGCAATGGTTGCCTTCGACGGGCTGCTCAGCCTGATCACGACCGTCTCGTCACTCTCGGTTTCGTCGTCTCCCTTCACCACGACGGTGACGGTTTTCGACGTTTCGTTGGGCGCGAAGGTCAGGGTGCCCGCGGCGACGGCGGTGTAGTCGGTGCCGGCGGTCGCCGTGCCCGTGCCGGCATCCGCGTAGGCGACCGTCGCCTCCATGCTGGTTCCCCCGCTCTTGGTCACCTTGAATGTCAGCTTGCTCGTGGTGCCATCGTTACCCTCGGCGACGCTCGTCCCACTGATGGACAGCATCGGTTGGGGATCGTTGTCCACGATGGTGACCATCGCTTCGCCGGCCTCGTCGATCACTACGTCCCCCGGCGGCCTCGGATTGCGCAGCGCGATCACGACCGTCTCGTTCAGCTCGTAGTCGGTGTCGTCCTCCACCGCTACCGTGATGGTCTTCGCTGCATCGCCTGCTACAAAGGTCAGCATCTCCGGGACACCCTTGTAGTCGGTGCCGGCGGTCGCCGTGCCTCCGGCATCCACTTCCACCGTCACTTGCTGGTCGTCGATAGGTGGATCCAGGGTAACCGTGAAGATCAGAGTCTCACCCTCATCAACTCTTGCCGCGCCCGCCTCAATCGAAAGACGGGATGCGTCGTCGTCCACGATGGTGCCTGTGGCCGTGCCCTTGCCCTCGGCGATGGTTGCGTTCAACGGACTTCGCAGCGCGATCACGACCGTCTCGTCAGGTTCGGACACGTCGTCTCCCCGCACCATTACTGGAATGGTCTTCGACGTTTCGGCCGGCTCGAAGGTCAGGGTGCGCGCGGCGACGGCGGTGTAGTCGGTGCCGGCGGTCGCCGTGCCCGTGCCGGCCGTGCCAGCATCCGCGTAAGCGACGGTCACTACCTGATCGGTGGGCCCGCTCTTAGTCACGGTGAACGTGAGCAGCGTCGTCGTGCCGGCGCGGCCCTCAGTAGCTTCCCCACCGCGGATCTCCAGTGTCGGGGCAGGATCGTCGTCCTCCACCTCCACCACCACGCGCTGCGCCTGAGCAGTGCCATAGCCGGCGCCGCTGGGCGTGTTTGTGATGGTTGCTGATCGGCCGGCACCGTTGTTCACCTGGTCATCGACCCCGGTGACGGTAACCGGCTGCGAGGCCCAGTTGCTGGTCGTGAACGTCAGCGACGTTGGGTTTACCGTGGCGATACTGGTATCGCGGCTCGCCACGGCTACGGTCACGGCCCCCGTGGGCTGCGTATTCAGACTCACTCTGTAGGTGGCCGTACCGCCCGCCTCGGCGACCTCTACCGCGGTTGGCGCAACCGTCATTCCGTCGTCGTCGGTCACCGTCACACTCACGCTCGGCACCTCAACTTCGTCGTAGCCGCCACCGCTGGCCGAGTGCGTAATGGTCGCCGGTCGGCTGCCGCCGGGGGAGCTGTCATCGACGCCGGTGACGGTAACAGTCTGCGGGGTGCTCCAGTTGGTAGGCGTGAACGTCAGCGAGCCATGGCTCACCGTGGCGGCACTGGTATTGCTGCTCGCCACGGTCAGGGTCACGTTGTCCGTGGGCTGGCCGTCCAGCTTCACCGTGTAAGTGGCCGTACCACCAGCTTCGGCGACCGTTACCGCGGCTGGCGCAAACGTCACCCCGGCGTCGTCGTCGGTTACTGTCACTTGCACGCTTGCCGAGCTGCCAGAAGCGTACTCCCCATCGGAAATCGTGTTGGTAATGGTCGCTGTGCGGACAGCATTAACCGCCGAATCGTCTCTGGCGGTAACGGTAACCCTCTGCGGCGTGGCCCAGTTCGTGGGGCCAAACGTCAGCGATCCTGGGTTCACCGTAGCGACGTTCGTACCACTGCTCGCCACGGTCACGGTCACGGTACTCGGTGGCTCGGTGTTCAACGCTACGGAGTAGCTGCCCTCCCCGCCCTCAGCGACCTCTACTGAGCGTGGTGTTACCTTCAACCCATCGGTGACACCTACCGTCACCTTCAGGCTCGCTTGAACTCCCCTATAGTCCCCACCAGTGGCCGTATGTGTAATCGTGGTGTTGCCGCTGTTCACGCCGGTTACCTTAACCTGCTGTATCACACTCCAGTCTCCAGCCGTGAACAAGAGCTTTGCTTTATCCACTGTTGCGATATCTTCCGACGCACTGGTCACGGTTACGGTCACGGGAGCTGTGGGTGCGCTGTCCAGTTTCACATCGTAGAGGGTCGAACTGTTCGGGCCACCAAGGACGTTCACCGGATCAGGATCGAGATATATCCCCCGCGTGTCATTATCAGTTACCGTGACGGTCAAGGTCTCAGGCTCCACACCATCATATCCTCCACCAGATGGCGTGTGTGTGATGGTGGCTCGCCTTCTGCTTACGTTGTCCACGTCGTCATCGACGGCGGTAACAATCACCGTCTGCGGCTTGTTCCAGTAGTCATCGGCGGTCGAGGCAACGACGGTGAACGTCAGCTCCTCATCCGAGACCCCAGCGACATCTGAGTCCGTCACAACGGCGACTGTCACGACATCATCTGGTTGAGACTCCAGCACTATATCGTAGGTGGCCGTGTTCTCGATTTTTTTTTCAGTGCTTATGTCGTCCACCTCGGCAATCGTTACCGTCGATGGAGTAATCTTCACACCTCTTTCTTTGTCGCCGCGGTCGGTTATCTTTACCCCCACTACCGCTATGCCGTGACCAGAAGTAGTGTTTGTTATGGTAACGGATCGGCCGCCATCAAGGTGGCTAATCGGATCATCCACATCAGAGGCTACAGTAACAGTAACCGTCTCCGTTTTCTTCCAGTCGTCATTATCGGAGGCGAACGTCAGCACGGCCGGGCTCACCGTTACCAAGTCAGAGGGTAAATTCGTCACCCTTACCTCTACGTTGCTGGCGGGTGCACTATCAAGGCTCAGCCGCACCGTGTATCTGAAGGAGCCACCCGTCTCTGGAATTTCTCTATAGTCGGGACTCACCTTCACATTCGCGGCGTCGGCGTCGTTTACTATAACCGTCACTCTACCCGCTGAAAGCCCCTCGTAGTCTCCACCACTAACAACGTGTGTGATGGCCACTTGACGACTGTCACCAGGGTTGTCCACGTTGTCATCGACAGCAGTAACAGTCACCGTCTGCGCCGTGCTCCAACCTCCGCGCTGGAACGTCCGAGAAGGCGTGACCGTAGCGGCCATCGGGTCACTGCTCGTCATTTCAACCATAACATCGGCGCTCGGCATGGATGTCAGCTTCACAGTGTAAGTCTTAGTTTCTCCGTTATCATCAACCGTCAACACGGTCGGTTCAATGATCACACCGCGTTCGTTGTTGTCCACTATCGTCACTTCCACTGATGGTAGGCTAGACGCCGGCAGCCTGTTGTAGTCTGCACCGGAGGCTTTGTGTTCGATAGTTACTTCTCTATTGTAATACTGATCCACATCATCATCACTGGAGACAATAGTAACGGTCTGTTCTTCCCTCCAATTGGTCACCGTGAATATTAGATCAGGGATACTCTCTATCCCTGTATCCCCCGAGCTTAACTCGGGACTAACGGTAACCTCTCCAGTAGGTTTATCGTTCAGACGCACCGTGTACTTACTCTCGGCGCCATCTTCGCCGACTTCAATCATAGTAGGACTAACCGTTAGCCCTCGCGTATCGACATCTAATACGCTCACAGTCACAAGATCATCGTCTTCATCCAAGGAATAGTCCCCGCCTTGGGCCACGTGTCGTATTACTGCATCCCTCGATACTGTAGAGTACCCTTCCATTACCTTACCGGTAACGGTTACCATCTGAGCTTCTTTCCAGTTATCAGGTGTAAAGGCCAGCGTTCCTGGATTCACAGTCGCGATGAGAAGTTTGGTGTTCTGCACAGTTACGGTAACGTCATCCGTTGGCTGGGAATTCAACTTCACTGTATAGGTCTTGTCCTTACCCTCATCAACACTTACCGTAGCGGTGCTCAACACTATCCCGCGTGTGTCATCATCAGTCACCGATACCGATACTTTCTCCGTCGGAACACCGTTGTAGTCGCCACCGCTGGGGTCATTCGTAATAGTCACTTGACGTCTGTCGCCGGGGTTGTCCACGTCGTCATCGACAGCAGTAACAGTCACCGTCTGCGCCGTGCTCCAATCTCCGGCCTGGAACGTCAGCGATGCCGGCTCGACCTTGGCGGCTTTTGTATCACTGCTCGCTACGGCTACGGTCACGGCACCTGCGGGCAGGGTGTCCAGGGCTACCGTGTACGTGTCTGCCGTTTGGTTCGCCTCGTTGACCGTTACACCATCATCGACATCGACAACGACTGCTACCTCGTCGTCGTCGACCACCTCTACCGTCACTTCACCTGTTACGACGGAGACGCTATCCGCTGTGAGTTCGTGCGTGATGGTCACTCGACGACTGTCGCCGGGGTTGTCCACGTCGTCATTGACAGCAGTAACAGTCACCGTCTGCGGCTTGTTCCAGTAGTCATCGGCGTTCGCGTCAGCGGTGGTGAACGTCAGCGTCTCGGGCGAGGCCGTAGCGGCTTCGTTGCTGCTCTTTACGAGCAAGACCACCCGTCCCACGGGTTTCGTATTCAACTTCACTGTGTAAGTGACGGGGCTGGAGGAACTTTCTTGGACCGTAAGCGAGTCTGGGTTAAATAACAGTCGCGGCTTTTGTTGCGACCAACCTACGGGTGGCAGGACCAGCAGCAGCGCCACGGCCAGGAGAGTGAATACCACTTCGGCCATTCTCCGCCGCGGGATCAGCCTCATAGAGGAGGAAGCAGTCATAGTCCTATTTTCGGCGGTTCTGGTGGGCTGGGTGTAGGTAGCGTGCATTATCCGGGTCCCATCTCCCTCCGACCCCATAAAGGTGCCGGGACGTTTCTTCACTTTCGAGCACGAGTGACGCGCAACTGAATGCTCCTGGCTGTTCGCTCCAGGCCGGAGGAGCTACCCCTTTTCGGAGCTGTTCTATTCACCAGGTGACCCGGCAAGGGGCCGCGTCACGAGAACTCAAAGCGAAGTGGCCGTAGTGTATCAGACCGTGGAACGTCTTGTCACAGTGGGCATCGCCGTCTCTTGGGACCGTAGGGGTGCTTGAGCAATGGAGTGCCGATGGTGCCAGTTGGGCCTTGATATGGCGGTTGCACCAAGTATGTCAGCACGTCACTATGTCTGCATGCTGACCATAGCCATCATCTCGCAGAAAGGCGGCGTGGGGAAAACGTCCCTGGCACTCAACCTGGCCGTGGCCGCCGAGCTTGCCGGGCACGCGGCACTCATTGTGGACCTAGACCCACAGGCCAGTGCCGCCGCCTGGGCCGACTCGCGTGAGGCGGATGCCCCGGTCGTCCTGTCCGCCCAAGCCGCGCGGCTCGCTGAGGTCCTCGCCACCGCGCGGGACCACGATGCCGCCCTGTGCTTCATCGACACTGCTCCACACGCTGAATCTCCGGCGCTTACTGCCGCACGGGCGGCCGATCTGGTGCTCGTGCCATGCCGCGCGTCGATTCTCGATCTGCGCGCGGTGACGGCATCCCAGGCGATCGCCCAGCTCGCCGGCACACCCGCATCGGCGGTGCTCTGCGGGGTCCCTGCCCGCGGCTCGCTTGCCGACGAGGCGCAAGCTACCCTTGAGGCACACGGCCTGCCGGTCGCGCCAGTGCGCATCGGTCACCGCGCTGCCTTCGTCCACGCCGTCACGATCGGGCAAGGTGTCCAAGAGTACGAGCCACGCGGGAAGGCCACGCGCGAGATTACGAGTCTCTACGAGTGGACCTGCAGGCACGCCAGCCCGACGGCTGCGCTGAACGGAGTGTGACCATGGCCAAGCGCTCACTCCAGGATGCGTTCACATCGCCGGCCCAGCCCACCGCACCGACACCACGGCCCGAGGCCCAGACGCATCGTCCACCCAGCCGCCGCGGCCTGAAAGCCCTGACGGTGTGGGTCGATCCCGCTGTCCATCAGCAGCTCCGAATCATGGCGCTGGAGCAAGGGCGCCCCGCACAGGACATGCTGTGCGAGGCGCTCGCCGATCTGTTCCAGAAATACGGTCGTCCCCGGCTGCAGTAGGGTGCTGTCGGCCATGCTCTGGCAAGCTACCGACATGCGTGGTAGGCAATGACGCCATGAAGACGACGACCCGCTACGGCGCGGCGGCCGCGGGGCTCTTCCTGGTGGCGGCGCTGCTGCTGACAGGCTGCGAGGACGCGGTGGAAAAGCCATCGAAGAATGGCGGTCCAACGGCCCCTGACGACACTCCCCGACCGCCAACGGCCAAACCGACCAATTCAGAGCCTGTTCACGGTGCAACTGGCGTCGCCCTCAACGCGACTCTCAAATGGTCTGCAGCAGCCGGCGCGACCAGCTACCAAGTGTACTTCGGCACCGACTCGACGCCTGACGGCGGCGAGCTGATAGGCGACCAGGCGGAGACTACTTTCGATCCGGAGCTGGAGTACGACACGATCTACTTCTGGCGGATCGACTCCAAGAACGAAGTCGGAACGATCACAGGCGACGTATGGAAGTTCAGAACCAGAGCCACCCCGGTTCCCAAGCCGGCGAAGGCTACCAGCCCCAGACCGGCTCACGAAACCACCGATGTAAGCCGCCGCCCGATCCTCGAATGGAGCGCGGCACCCCGCGCGACGAGCTACGTCGTGTATCTCGGCACCGACTCGACGCTTGGCCGTAACGAACGACAGGGAGATGAGCAGACAGGTATTACGTTCGAACCTGACACGGCATTGGAGTACGCCACCACCTACTACTGGCGGGTCGACTCCAAGAACGATGACGGTACCACCACCGGGGATGTGTGGTCGTTCATTACCGAGGTGAAGCCAGCGCAGAAAGCAGCCAACCCCCAACCGGATGACGGTGCCACGAACGTAGACATACTTGCTGACCTTTTGTGGTCTGAGGCAACCGGAGCGACGAGCTACGTCGTGTACTTCGGTACCAACCCATCGCCTGATCTAATAGATGAGCAACCGAGCATTTCGCGCGATGTCAATTTGCAACACAACACCACCTACTACTGGCGAGTCGACTCCAAGAATGATGGCGGCACCACCACCGGGGACGTGTGGTCGTTCACGACTGGCCAGCCCCAATGAGGCCCGGCGTGTTCGCCGGGATCGACCTGGAATGATTACCAGCCGGATAGACCTATCATCGGCTTTCAATGTGGCTCGACGAGAACTCGCCGGGAAAGAGGTCTGCTGTGGGGGGCCGATAGAAACGGACTCCAGCGGGTAGATGATTGACCAGCGCCCGTGCGACGAACAGACATGAGTGTATCCAAGGACGCTTCGGAACGCCACCACAACGCTGACAACAGCGGCCCCCTGGACCCACAGATACGCAACCCCGAAACCTTGGCGGAGATGGTAAAGAAAGAGGTCGAACGGGCCGAACGCGAGAGCCGCGAACAGCGCAAGCCACAAGACCGGCGCCACGAGGAACGCACCGAGGCATCGGAGCGCAACCGTGAGGCTATGGAGGCACAGCGGAAAGCCGATACCGACTACGCGCGGCGCCGCGTCGAGGAAGCGCGCGCACGGGCGACGGAAGTGGCGCCCCCTGTAGGTGACAAGACCGTAAAGCGCCAGCGCAAGGCCACAACCGAGGAGCCAGCGGGTCCGACGTTCACAACGGCAACTACGCTCGACGAGCTGACCCAGGCTGCGGTGGTAGAGGGCGCTCGATTGGCTCCGCCGCCGTGGCGGGAGCTGATCCGGTGGTGGCGAGACCAGGTCGAGTTCAACAATGTCCTTTCCACAGCGATGCGGGAGGCCCTATGCGAGGTGCTGGGCGAACAAGCTGTGCTGCTGCCCTGGACAGAAGCGGGCGGGAAGGTGGCCGAGGATATACGCGCGACGGTTCCCGGCCGACTGGTCGATATGATGGAGTACAACCGGCGATGGCTGGCCCTTCCCGAGCCGCGCCCGAGTCATGTCGTGTCGATCCTGGTCGACGCTTGGCTCAGAGACCAACCCATAGACCGGGATCACCGACGCACCGGAATCTTGCCCGAAAGCTGGCGCGACGGCAGACACTACGACTACCTCCCGCTGAAGACACACCCTTACCCCGAACCACCGGGATCGATGGCCGGCGATCAACATCTGCTTCCACTTGCCGAACTGCAACAGTCCGTAATTGTGCCCGTGTTGCCACTGGCACTGTACGACTCCGGCACCGGTCCGATGGCGACCCGCGGGCGCGGCGCCCCGTATGCACAGCGTCTGTTCGTGGAGATCCTGCTTGATGTCGGCCGCCTCGACCGGGTACCGGGGCAGACCGCACGGGTCGAGGTGACGCTGCGCGAACTGGTCGCGTGGTTGTGGCCGAATGGCTGGAAGCGAACGCGAAGCGCCGGTCGCCTCGGGGATCTGCAGATACTGCAGCGCGAGCTGCTGATACTGGACAGCATGCGGATCCTGTGGGAGCGGATGCTGTGGCGGCTGGTAGCCGTGCAAGCCTTACCGACCGAGAACTCGCGCATGGAGGACGTGATCGTCTTTCGGGTGGAGCATCTTCCAGGAAGCGAGCACGGCCCGCTGCTCGACCGAGACCGGCTGCGCAGGTTCGGCACGGTGAGTGCACCAGCATGGCGGGCCTACCTGCGCCTGGCCTATCTCTGGGACGCGGTGAAGGGCAAGAACAACGGCGCTCGCATTTACGCGACCCGCCCGGTGGTGGCACGTGACCGCAGAGGCGTTCTCGTGGGTGCCAACGGCAAGCCGCTTCGCGACCAGCGTGGCGCTGTGGTGAAGGACTGGAGCGATCCGCGCGCTGTGATCCTCGGCGCGAACGGCAAGCCGGTGAGTGCCAGCAATCCGCCCGCCTATGAGCGCAACCCCGCCGCTGACCGTGTGCCCATGCTCGGCCCTGACGATCTGATCCGCTTAGCGTTCGATGACAATCTGGAGGTGCCTGCAGCGACACGTCGCTGGCGTCTGCATGAGGCCCGGAAGGTAGCCCGCATGTTCGCAGAAGCCGGGGTTACGGTGGTCGAGCAGGACGGCGCGGGTTTACGGCTGATCGAGCAGCGCCGCTGAGGGGGACACGGGCAAACGCCCAAGGGGGACACGCGGTAACGCCTGAATGGGACACGGGCAAACGCTGAATGGGACACGGGCAAACGCTAATGGGACACGGGCAAACGTTTAATGGGACACGGGCAAACGCTGAATGGGACACGGGCAAACGCTCGACGCCGTAATTCCTGTAATAGTAGGGCAAGTGACTTTTCACCCAAGGCCCCTCCTCCCATACCTACACAGTAGGTAGGGAGGGGGCGGGGCTCCGCTTCGCTCCGCCCCTTCCCCTGCGCTCCGCGCCCCGGCCCCTTGTGGGCCGGCACGCTGCGCTTCTGTTCCGAATTGCCTCGTCGGGACCGATCAGCCACCATCAAGGGCCACGATCTGAGAGGGCGGCACCAAGGTGCCGACAACGCCCATTGTCATCCCCTCAGTATCGGCGCTTTCGCTTCAATGCGGCCCCGGCACTGTTCGCCGGGGAGTGTCGGGCTGTCCCGAAGGAGTTCATTCGTTGCCTCCGCTGCAATGAGGCCCGGCGTTGCGCACCGGGAAGACGAGGGGTTCAAGCCGATACCTTCAATGAGGCCCGGCGCTGAACGCCGGGGGATCACGCCACCGTCCGCATGGTGCCGGTGCATATTCATGCTTCAATGAGGCCGACGCTGAACGCCGGGAACAGGTAGCGCATGGGCGCCGCATTAGCAAGGGGGGTTGGGCTTCAATGAGGCCCGGCGCTGAACGCCGGGAACAGGCACCCGATACAGAATGCCATACCGAAAACGGTTGCGCACCACTTTGCGAGTGCTGCCAGAGTTCGCCTTTGTAGCAACTCAAACGAACCCTGCTGAACCACACATTATCTGATGTCGGCATCGGAGCGCTCGCAGCCATGAGGCGCCCCCTCCTTTCCTTTTATTCGCACTCGCGGCGCTGCCGATCATGAAATGGATGCTTTCAATACCAGCACTCAGAGCAGCTATCGCCAAGCATGCAGCCATCCGCCGGGTGCGGCGTCTGCAGCCAGCCGGAGGGGTAGGGGACAAGCTGTTCCCGCCCACCTATCCGCCCGAGCGCGAAGGACCGCCGCGGCACGTGTTCGAGCGCCGCCGCCTCAACGGTGGCGAGGTGTGGTGCGTGCTGATCGACAGCGTACAGAGCCAGGCGAACCGAATGGAGGAAGCGCTGCTGGCGGCCGCGACGGAAGCCGCGATCCCGTTGCCCTTCGTGATGGTCGACTTTCGGGAAGCGGGACTGCAGCCGCTGGAACAGATCACGTCCCTGGACGCTCCGCACCGAGTATACGACGCCATCATCCGGGACAGCCTGCTGAACGAGGTGCCCTTCATGGAGAGCGAGCAGGGCCAGCGGCTGGCCGCAGCGACGTCGGCGGACGCCACTGCGCTGCTGGAACTCTCACCCTCGGCGCTGCTGTTCGGCGCGTGGCACAGCCAAGGCGAGGGCGGTGGGTTGGGCGCCAAGTTTCCGCGGGCGCTGGTGTCGGAAATCATGGGAATCGACACGCCGGTAGAGGAAGTCGTGCGGGATCGGCGCACCGGGAGGACCGAGCCGCAGACGGCGGGCCGGCGCACGAGCAGCCGTATCGACCCGCTGGGCGTGCTACGAAAGGTAGAGGTGTTCAAGAGCCCGACCGCGTGGAGCACCGACCGCGAGGAAGCCGGCAAGGGAGCCAAGCCGGTGCGGCCCTCGGAAATCAACCACGGCAACATCACGCCGTCGGTCGCGCCCCTGGGCATCACCTGCACCTATGCGGAACACCGCGCCGTGCTGACGCTGGCGGGACTGAGGCGGCTGCGTTTCGGCGACGAGGAACGGAACGCGGCCGGGCGCGCTCTCCTGGCCGCGCTTGGGCTGGTGGCGCTCACCGAGCAGGACGCGAAAGGGTATGCGTTGCGCTCGCGCTGCGACCTAGTGTGCGATGGTACGGCGGCGCTGGAGTTGGTGCACGCCGATGGTTCGACGGAACCGGTCGAGGTCGACCGCCCGGCAGCGCAGGAGCTGTACCGGGAAGCGTATGCCGGTGCCGAACAGGCCGGGTTCGCGTTCGCCTCGATCACGTTGAAGCCGCAACAGAAGTTGACCGAGATCGTCCGGCGTAGCCGCGAGCTGGCGCTGGGGGGCGAAGGACGCGACGACGAAAGGGACGAGTGAGTCTCGTCCTGGAAATCGAGTTCCTCGCCGGCGTGTGCCGCGCTGCTGGGCACAGCCCGGCAAGCGCGACACCCGAATGGCCGCCGCAACCGGATCGGGTGTTTTCGGGGCTGGTGTCCGCCTGGGCGGTACGCGGCGAGCAGAGCAGCGAACGGCGAGCGCTGGAATGGTTGGAAGCGCAGAGTCCTCCGGCAATCCATGCCGGCAGACACACGGCACGGACGGCCCCGGACGTGTTCGTTCCCCCGAACGATCAGCGCGCCTCCACGGCAGTAGCGACCTATCTCAAGATCATGCCGCGGTCGCGGCCGCGCCAGCCGCGGCGCTTTCCGGTCGCGTATCTCGACGACCCGGTGATGGCGCTGGTGTGGACGGCCGAGCCGCCCCCGGAGCTGCTGGCAGCGCTGGGCGCGCTGGCGCACGACGTGGGCTACATCGGCCACTCGGCAAGCCTGGTGCGGTGCCGCTTCCTGACGGGCAGCGCACCGGCGCTGGCACACGCCGCGGCACCTGCGGTGCGCCAGGTCTACCCCGGCCGCCTGCAGGAGCTGCGGCAGGCATACCGCGCCAACCCAAAGCGGCCGACGATCCTGCCCGGTGCCTCGGTACCGCCCCCGCCGGCGGCGCCGCCCCCACAGGATCCCGCTTGGCTGGTGCTGGAGGTGACCGGCGGGGTCGTGCCCGACCTTCACGCTGCAGCACTGGTCAGCCGCACGCTGCGGCATACCTTGATGAGCGGCTACCGCGGGATCGGCATGGCAGACGAGATCCCGGAGGTCGTGTCCGGACACACGCCGGACGGCCAGCCGACGCGCGAACCGCACCTGGCGATCGTGCCGCTGGCGTTCGTCGGGCACCCGCACGCCGATGGGCGCGTGTTCGGCTTCGCTCTGATACCCGCCACGGAACTGCCCCTCCGTGACGTTCCGGGGCTGCCCGCCGCGTTCGAGAAGGTGGCCCCCTACGATCGCGGCCACCAGCGGCGCATGCTCGAGCTCAGGGGCGGGCCGCTGCGCAGTGGGCTCTACCTCTCGCCCGCCGGCGCGGCGAGCAAACGCTCGCTCGATCCCCGGCCGTACCTGCAGCGCGCCCGGTGCTGGGCTAGCGTGACGCCGATCGTGCTCGACCGCCACCTCAAACGCTACGACGACGAGGGCAAGATCCGCGAGCTGATCGCTGACGCCTGCGCGAACGTCGGGCTGCCGCGGCCCGATCCGGCAACCATCCAGGTCGGCAAGCACTCCGGAGTGGAAGGAACGCCGCCGGCGTGGCCGCGCCCGGGCGCGCCGCCCTGGACCGCCTGGCGCGTCCCGCCGCCGCTGGCCAGCCGCTCGCTGACCCATGCCGTGATCGACTTCGGACGCGAGGTTGCCGGCCCGGTGCTGCTCGGTGCCGGGCGCTTCACCGGGCTCGGGCTGTGCCGCCGCCTCGGGGACCGCTGAAATGGCGGCGCTGACACCGGCGGACTTCACCAGGTTCTTCAGCGCCATCCATGGGCACTCGCCCTTCCCCTGGCAACAGCAGCTCGTCGAACTGCTCGCGCGCGAGAACCGGTGGCCGGATGTGTTGAGCCTGCCAACCGGCTCC
The DNA here is from genome assembly GCA_965263075.1 of Chloroflexota bacterium. Lineage (GTDB taxonomy): Bacteria > Chloroflexota > UBA11872 > UBA11872 > UBA11872 > UBA11872. The sequence continues at coordinate 52,444 of CBDHGI010000001.1, forward strand.
GGCAAGACGGCGGCGTTGGATGCTGCCGTGTTCCATCTGGCCCTGCAGCAGATGGTCACGCCACGGCGCGCGGCGCTCCGGATCACCCTGGTCGTAGACCGGCGCCTGGTGGTCGACGACGCCCATCGCCGCGCCGCAACGATCGCCCGGGCCCTGGGTGCCCCGTCCCAGGTAAAGACAGGCCGCGCCGTGGTCAGCGAGGTCGCCCGGAGGCTACAACGCCTCGCCGGCGCCGGCGAGCCACCGCTGGTCGTGGCGCGACTGCGCGGCGGCGCCCCGCTGGAGCACGATTGGGCGCGTACCCCGACGCAGCCCACCATCCTCTGCTCCACGGTCGACCAGGTGGGCTCCCGGCTCCTGTTCCGCGGCTACGGCGTCTCGAACCGCATGAGTCCGGTGCACGCCGGGCTCCTGGGGGAGGACACCCTGATCCTGCTCGACGAGGCGCACCTGTCCGAGCCATTCCGGCAGACGCTGCAGGCGGTGCGCACGCTCGGCAGCGCGCACGTGACCGCGGTGGTCCTCACGGCCACGCCAGGCGGCGACTATGAGCGTCGCTTTGAGCTCGGACCGGCGGATCGCAAGCACCAGGTCCTGCAGCAGCGGGTCGCGGCTCCCAAACCGGCCAAGCTGATGAAGCCGATACCGACCACGGATCCTGCAGGCGCGTTCGCTCGAACGGCACGCGACCTGGCAGAGCGGCTGCACCGCGGCGGGATAGCCGCCCCTGCTGTCGGCGTGGTGGTCAACCGGGTCGACCTGGCCCGCGCCATCTTCGAGCGGCTGCGCGACAGCGTGGAGGGCGGTACGGTCGAGCTGCTGATCGGGCGCGCGCGCGACGTCGACCGGAGGGGGGTCGAGGGCAAGCTCGATCCCTTCCGTACCGGGGCAGCGGCCCGCGCGACCGCCGCACCGCTGCTGCTGGTCGCCACCCAGTGTCTGGAGGTGGGCGTTGACCTCGACCTCGACGGGCTGGTGACCCAGGCGGCGCCGCTCGATGCGCTGCGCCAGCGCTTCGGGCGCGTCAACCGCGGCGGGCGACCCATCCGGGCTGCCGGCGCGATCTTGGTCACGACCGAGAGCCTGGCAAAGAAGGCGGATGATCCAGTTTACGGCGACCGCATCCGCAAGACCTGGGACGCGCTCACCGGGATCGCCAGGAACGACCGCGTGGACTTCGGTGTGGATGCGCTCGATCGGCGCCTGCGGCGGGCCAAGATCAACGTGGCCGAGCTCGCCGCACCGCGCGACCGGGCGCCGGTCCTGATGCCCGCCTACCTCGACCTGTGGGCACGGACCTCACCGCCGCCAGGGGCGGACCCCGAGGTCGGACTGTTCCTGCACGGCGTGCAGCGCGCGCCGGCGGAAGTCTCCCTGGTATGGCGCAGCGACATCGCCCGCTCCGACCTGACGGCCGCCGGCGGTGCCAAGCTCACGGCGATCCTGGAGCTGGTGCGCCCGCGTAGCGCGGAGATGGTCACCGTGCCGATCTGGGCAGCCGCCGCGTGGCTGCGGCGCTGGAACACCGCGCGCGCGGCACAGGTCGCCGACGTGCCCGAGCGCGAGGAGGACCTCGAGGTCTTCCTCAGCGAGACGGATCGGCTGGCGTTCCGCTGGGCTGGCGCTGACGATCCCCGCACCGGACTGGTCGACGCGGCACAGTTGCGGCCGGGCGACGTGCTGGTGGTGCCCGCGAGCTACGGCGGCTGCGATGAGCATGGCTGGACGCCGGTGGCGCTGGATCCCGTGGCGGACGTGGCCGATGCAGCGGCGTGGCCCTACTGTGGGCGCCGGCTGGCAGTGCGGGTGACTCCGGAAGTGGAACACTGGCAGCGCTTGGCGGCAGTGCTGACGGGCACCGACGCCCCGGCCCTCGACGAGCTGCTGGCGGCGCTCCCGGACGAGGCCGGCGACGCCACGGTAGAGGACGGCACGGACGGCACCCGGCGCAACGTGCGCGAGCAGCTCGCCGCTCTTCGCCGCGCCAAGGGCAAGGTGGACTTCCGCTTCCCCTACGGCCCGCCGGACGCCGGTGCTATCGTGGTAGCATGGTACGGCATCGAGGGCGAGCCGGCGCAGGACCAACCCGTCACCGAGGACGACACGCTGTCCCATTCGGCTGAGCGCCAGGTCGCCCTGGACGAACACACCTGCGGGGTCGTGACCTGGGTCGAGCGCTTCACGGCGACGCTCGGGCTCCCCGCGCACGTCGCCGCGGACCTGCGCCTGGCCGCGCTCCTGCACGACGCCGGCAAGGCGGATGAGCGGTTCCAGCTCATGCTCGCGGGCGCTGACTGGTGGAACCGGCCTGATGGTCCGGTCCTGGCCAAGAGCGGCCATCCCTCACAGCAGGGGGCCTGGGAGCGGGCCGGGCTGCCCAAGGGGTGGCGTCACGAGGCGCTGTCGGTGCGCCTGGCAACAGCCGACCCGCGCTTTGCTGATGCGCACGATCCCCACCTGGTTCTGTGGCTGATCGGGACGCATCATGGGTTCGGGCGGCCGTTCTTCGGCTTTGGCGATCCGCAGGATGGCAACCAGGGGCCGCAGTCACTGGCCTACGACTTCAAGGGCCTCGACTGGGCGTCCCTGTTCGATCGGCTCAAGCGCCGCTACGGCGTATGGGGCCTGGCGCGGCTGGAGATGATCCTGCGCCTCGCCGACCATCGCGCCTCGGAAGCCGAGCGGCCAGCGCCATGAGCACCGACCCGCACGCGCATCGGCTCGTCGGGCTGGAGCCGGGCAACCTGCTCGCCTTCCTGGCTCTGCTCGGCCTGCTGCGCGCCCTCGAGGAAGCAACCCCCGCATGGCCGCAGCCACGGGTCGCCTGGAGCGTCGATGAGCCGCCGGTTCGGCCGGTCTTGTATCTGTCGGAGGCGGTGGGCAGGGACGCGATCTTGACCGCCACGGCCGCCGGCGTCCAACGGTTGGCGGCCCGGCATGACTTTGCGCCGTACAAGAACCTGAAGCTGCCTCCGGAGATCGCTGCCGAGAGACTCCGCGCGGCCGCCGCCAGCGACAGCTACACGGCCGACCTGTGGGCCGCCCTGGTCAGTGACGCCGCGGTCCGCGAACGCAACAAGGCCACGGAGGCGGAGCCGACCCCGCTGTGCCTGATCTTCGGCCAGGGTCACCAGAACTTCCTAGAGCGGCTGCAGACGGTGCCGCGGCAGCGCCAACCTGACCGCGGACCGAAGCGCAACCAGCCCACCATCTCGGAGACCGATTGCCTGAGCGAAGCCTTGTTCTCACCCTGGACGCGGCCTGACGCCACGCACTCATTCCGCTGGGATTCGCACGAGGACGTGCGCTACGCGCATCGCGCCACCGATCCCACTACCGCCAAGACGAAGGCGACCACTCAGCATGGCGCCAACCGCCTCGCGGCCGTCGGCCTGGCCGCGCTGACGGTGGTCCCGCAGCGCCGGGCCGGCGAGGTTCGCCTCGGTGTGCTCGGCGGCGACCGGGAACCCGATGGGACCTTCGCCTTCACCTGGCCGATATGGCGCGACCCGATCAGCTTGCCGGCGATCCGTACCCTGCTCGGGCATCCGCGACTGGACGATCTCGCAACCCGCCGCGAGCTTGGTATCGTCGAACGCCGGCGAGCGCGCCGCAGCTCGTTCGGGAAGTACATGACCTTCCTTCCCACTTAAAAATGAGGCCCGGCGCCGTTGAACGCCGGGATCAGAGTCACACCGGCCGGGATCCGCAACTGTCTGCAGGGGCAGCGTGCGGTGCATGTTCATGCTTCAATGAGGCCCGGCGCGGACGCCGGGAACGGCGCAGACCCCGTGTAAGGTGCCACATCGGGAGCATTTGCGCACCCGTTTGCGCGCGCTCCCTCTACACTTGCCGGCGGCGGCCAACGGAGGCGCTGAACGATCGCGCCGGCGGGCTGGAGCGCTCGCTGCCACACGGCGGGGATCCCGCCCTGGGCCAGGTCGGCTGACGGGCTGGCGCAAGCGCCGGTGACCAGGGCTGACGCCGCGCGTGTACACGCAAGGGGTGTCCGAGAGAGTATTCCACAGCGTTGTTCACAGGTTATTAGTCTCCCCCTCCCCCGGCACCCCCGCCCCCTCGTCCGGATACCGGATACCGCCACCGAATCTGTAGGTCTCAGACCCGGAGTCCGGATGCTACACTGATTGTCCTGAAAGCCGACCGTAGGTGGTGAGGGAACGGGGAGAGTCCCGCCCGTCCCGCCCGTTTGGGCTTGACCGTTCAGGATCCCCCCGGCAAAGGCACCGCAGTATGGAGCCGGGTTTTCGCTGGCCGACACGTGGCTTATCGACGATCCGTGGCCACGTCGCCGGTAGTCGGATTACAGGAGCCGGTGCGGCTGCTCCTCGCCCGCCTCTAGCCCCCTGGGGGGACCGCCACCGGGACCAACCTCAGTCCGACCGGCAGCATCGCCTACGGCGCGCCCGCTAAGCGTTCGGCCCGTGCGTACCGCAACCCTGAACCCCGTACACACGGGGCCGACGGTGCGACAGATACCAGCGTATGGGGTTGACTGTTTTTGCGTGTTTTCGATACGTTGTGCGTCCGCTACGGCTTGATCGCCGTGGCGGATTGCTGTACGCTCCTGGTGAGCCGGAAGGATGCTCCGTATCTGCTTCATACGTGGTGTCCGCCGCGGACGGTGCGTAAACACCTCCGTCGGCTACCGGTCATCGTAGCGTACCGCTGCCGATTCCCTCAACCCCCCGTCCCGCATCGTGCGGGCGGGGAGAGGGAAGGCGGCCCCCCCCTCAATCGAACTCGCCGAGTATTCCGCCGCCGCACTCGCTGCCTGAACGAGCTTTATCCCTCCAGGGATCCCGGCCCCCCGGTCGAGTGACTCGGCTTGAGCGGATCGCCATGCGGCCGGCGGCGTACGAGCAGTGCGGCAGGAAGGCCCTGCCGCAGCCACTCAACCAGCCCGCCGGATCATCCGCAATTCAGTCCTCCGGGTACGCGCGGTAGGTGGCGTGCGGGTAGCCCCGGGAGCCTGCTCTCGCCGGCTCCGCGTCGGCCGCGATCAGATCGATCAAGTCCCACACCTCATCCACCCGGATACCGATGTTGAGGTTGCCAACAGGGATCCCCACGGTATAGCCATACTCATCGACCACGATGGTTTCGATGCCAGCGAAGGATACCGCTACGATGAACCCCTCGTGGTCAAAGACGGGGCTGCCGCTGGTGCCGGCTGTCTGGCCCAGGTTGAACTGTACCAGCTTGCTGTTCTCGGGCGTTACTTGGGTCTCCAGGATGGAGTACGGGCGCAACGCACTGATGGTGCCGTCCTTGAAGGTGGCAATCGGTCCCACTTCGAAAGGATGCGCCAGCTCACCAGGGAACCCCAACGTGCCGACCGGTTGCCCGACACGCAGTTGGGTAGCCAAGCTGCGGGGCAGGAATGATGGCACATTCTGAAAAGACGCATCCTCAATGAGGAACACGGCAAGGTCGGGAGATAAGTCTGGTGAGAACGAGTCTGGTGAATCTATGAATGGGTCAACGTACTTCGGGTGGACCCGGACAGTATCCATGTTCAGCCGGTACGTGTGAGCACCGCCGACTGCAGTACCTGCCCTCACAGCGACTAGAACAGGCTTGACCGCAGGGGTTTCGTCGGAAATCCATTCCAAGATGTAAGGTATCGTCAACGCGACATGAGCGTTGGTCCAGATCGTATTCGCGTAGTGAGCGGCGAACCCGGTGCCGATCATGGAGAAAAATTGCTCTGGGAGATCTTCTGGGCAGTAGGCCTCCACCTCTGAGCAAAGGGTGTCTATTGGTAGAATCAATCCGATGGCGTAGATGGAGTCGGCCAGGTTAGCGTCCTCTACCACATCAGCCCAATTCAGAAACTGGCCAGGCTCGATAGGCGGTCCTCCCGGCCCCCGAGTGCAGGCCCCGAGCAGCGCTATCAAAACAATCGCTCCCAGGACGGTCTTGAACTTGAACCATTTGCTGCAGCGCAATGTGGTATCCCCCTGTGCCCATGGTAGAGGCACGCACGAAGTCCTACAAATGAGGCCCGGCGCAGCTATATACCTACGCAACAAAGGAGGGGCTATCGTGCAGACCATAAGCAAAATGGCAGTAGTGGTTGCTCTGCTCCTGGGGGCTGGGATGGTGGTACTGGGGGTGACTTTCATCTCGATGGGGTACGACACCAAGGGAGATATTCGAGCCGCTCTCAAAAAGGAGAAGGTCATTACCGGTTCTGACTCGGCTATTCCGGGGGTACTGGTAGAAGACGTAGTGACCGCGAAGGCTCAGCAAGACACCATAGAGGCGCACACCTTCGGCAGGTTCGGGCCGTACTCCGGTATGGAGCGAGACGATCCCAACCGCGACGTATATCTCAAGGGCTTGACCCTGAGAAACGCATTGAATCTGGCCGTAGTGGGCTTTGGCGTGGCCGACCTTGCAATAGGAGGCGGTGCGGTAACCGTGCTGCTCGGTCTGATCATCGCTGGCCCCATGCATCTACTCATGATTCTTCCTATTCCTTTTGGCGCGCCCAGCGCTCGCTCCTCCTCTGGCGTGATCGGCTTCTCATCGTCTCCGCCGCTCGGTGTCGGCCATGCCTTCAACGTAATCTTAGCGGCGACCCGTGGCAACAGACGGCGCGGGCCAGGTGCCGAGGGCGACAGAAGCACTCTAACCGGAAGACAGGCTTATGCGCCGTAACGTAGTATTGCTTCGTACAAATCTGTACGGATATTATGACCGGTGAGGAGTTTGTGCGCCGTGTGCGGCGATTGGGCCGAGAGCGTGGGGTTGCGGTACGGTTCGACCCTCGTGCAGGCAAGGGAAGCCACGGGCGGCTGTACTACGGGGGACGCTTCACGACGATCAAGAACCGGCGGAAGGAGATCGGAGCGGGACTCTTGGCGGCGCTGCTCCGGCAGCTCGGGCTGAGCCGCGACGATCTCTGAGCGCAGGGGAGGGAAGGATGACGCAGAGACTGGTCTGGCCGGCGGACCTGCAACGGCAGGAGGACGGGTCGATCCTCGTCTCGTTCCCGGACATCCCGGAGGCGTTGACCGAAGGGGCGACGGAAGCCGAAGCGCTGGTGGAGGCGCAGGACTGCGTGATAGCCGCCCTTGGCGGGTATGTGGAGGGCCGGCATCCCATTCCCGCGCCGTCCCCGGTTCGCGGGCGGACGTCAGTCGCGTTGCCGGTGCTGGTTGCCGCCAAGATTGCGCTCTACGGCGCGATGCACGAGCAGGGCGTCGGCAATACCGCGCTAGCGGAGCGGCTCGGGCTTAGCGAAGGCGCGGTGCGGCGGCTGATCGACCTCGACCACCGATCGCACATCGGCCAGGTCGAGACGGCGCTACATTCACTGGGCCAGCGCCTGACGGTTGCCACGCGAGCGGCGTAGTGCGGGGGGTACCACAGACCGACGCTTACCAGCCACGGACGCGGCGCGGCCTGCCAGGTCGACCTCGTGGCCGTTATCGGGACGCTGCCGGCACGCGGGCTTTACTGCCGCCGCAGCGACCGCGTAGGCCCTGCCAGGGGCCGTAACAGCTTTTCGCTGGCTCCAGGCGGGTTGTGATGGCCGACGCCGTCCTGGCAACTTCCCAAGGTAGCCTGTCCGCTCCCCTCTTTAACGGAGGTACAGAACGCGATGAAGCACATCCTGATAGCCATGGCCGCCATGTGCCTGCCGGTCCTGGTTGTACTGCGGCTTCGGCGGCGTCTCTCTGCGTGCACACTCAAAAGGTTCTGCCGGGCTGACCTGGCTCAAAAGCGGCCGGCGCGGATGCCGTGCGTTGCACACAGCGTTGTCCACCGGATGTTAGTCTCCCCCTCCCGCACCCCCTCCCGCCCATCCCGGAACCGGATACCGCCACCGGATGTATCAGCCCCGGGCTCCGGATATTGCTAGATCCTGGAAAACCGACCGTAGGTGGTGAGGGAACGGGGAGAGTCCCGCCCGTCCCGCCCGTTGGGGCTTGACCGTTCAGGATCTTCTCCCCGGCAGGCACCGCAGTATGGAGCCGGGTTTTCGCTGGCCGGCACGTGGCTTATCGACAATCCGTGGCCACGTCGCCGGTAGTCGGATTACAGGAGCCGGTGCGGCTGCTCCCCGCCCGCCTGTAGCCCCCTGGGGGGACCGCCACCGGGACCGACCTCAGTCCGACCGGCAGCATCGCCTACGGCGCGCCCGCTAAGCGTTCGGCCCGTGCGTACCGCAACGCTGAACCCCGTACACACGGGGCCGACGACGCGACAGCTACCAGCGTATGGCGTTGACAGTTTCGGAGTGTTTTGGATACGCTGTGCGTCCGCTACGGCTTGATCGCCGTGGCGGATTGCTGTACGCTCCTGGTGAGCCGGAAGGATGCTCCGTATCGCTTTCATACGTGGTGTCCGCCGCGGGACGGTGCTGGTTACACCTCCGCCGGCTGCCGGTCATCGTAGCGTACCGCTACCGGTCCCTCAACCCCCCGTCCCGCATCCGCGGGCGGGGCGGGGGATGCCCCCCTACTCGCCGTCCCCACATTTGAAGCAGAACATCGCCACCTGACACACGGGTAGGTGCCGATTCCCACTCCCCCAAAATGAGCTCCAACGCCGGGATAACCGCAACTGTTCGCAGTCGGATGCGGTGGTTCGTCGGCAATTCGTCCAGAAGGCGGTCAGCGACGACGCGTGTTTCGTTGCTGCCTCTGCCTTCGCCTTCGCTGACGGTCCCTGGCCTGGGAAACGACTCGTGGTCGGACAGCTGCCTCCCCAGCGCACGCGTCAGTTTGGAGCCGCACCGGTGCTGGCGGCCAAGGCCGACCGGGCCGGGAGCCGGCCTACCTGAGGCGGCATGCTGCGCAGCCAGCGGATGGTAGACAGTTCCCGCCTTCCCGGACGTCACCTTATAGGACGCCGGGTGGCAGTCGCTGGCGTTGGGGGAGGGCGGGCTGCGCAGCACCGCTCCGAAGCGTTCTTGAGCGGCCTCAGGGTCATGGGAAAGCGGGCAAGTGCCTCTTGACCCTGAGGTGCTTGGGGATGTTACCCTTCTACCTATGAGGAGCGAACAAGTGCGAGTTGCGCTGCACCCCGATGAGCGCCACTTCGTAGACCAGCACGCGCGCCGCCTCGGCATAAGCCAGTCAGAGGTAGTGCGCATGGGCTTGTCCATGCTGAGGGACCATGAAGCCAAGGCCGCGTATCGCCGACGGCGCTGTCAACGGGAATGGCTGATCGACCCGGCGGGGGAACGGACCGATGAGGATCTGGCGTTGCTCATGGGCGACCGGGAGTTGCCGCCGGAGCCGCCAGACGAGAAGCGGCTGGAGCTGGACCGCGACGAGCTACGCTTCATCGTCGCCAGGGACAGAGCGAACCTGTCGGGGCAGACCGGGGCGCGCCAAGCCGAGCTGGAACAGCGTATCGAGTGGGCGGAACTGCTGAAACAGGAGGCGGAGTCGCTGCTTGCGATGCTGGAGGCGGATACGTCGGGATACCTTGCCCGCCTCGATACGCCGCGGGCCCCCGGTAAGGTCCATGAGCTACACACCCTGGCCGGATCGGGCGCGGACGTGCCGGCGGCCCTGGACTGGCACCGCCGCGTCATGTTGATGCGCAACCACCTGGAGCAACTGGCGTCCTGATGCCGCGCGACCTACGGCAGCCGGTAGCGGAGGCGGCGCCCTGGAGGCGTGCGGCGGCGCGGGCGCGGGATCCTGCCAGCCGAGCATGAAAACGGCCACCGTCAACTGTCCTTCCGGTGGCCGTCCGGGGGGTGTTGTGGATGGTTCCACCGCGGCACTGTCACTGCCGTCTGTAAGGGGTTCGATTCCCCCACCCTCCAACAGCGAAGATACAGCCCCTGCACTCATCATGCAACATAGTGCCGGCGCCGCCGTGGCGGTTTCGGCAGCCGCGCGTCCTCGATTTGGCGGCTACCAGGGTGCCGGCCTCCGAGCAGGCGAACCGGGAGCACGGGTGCTGATCGATCAGGATTCATGGGGGTAGACGCCCCCGGTGAGGGTCTGAGCCGGGCCGCGCAGTCGACATCGCGCGGCATTAACGGACGCTGGGCGCTGCCAGCTTGGCAGTCTCGCCTCGCTCGACAGAGTAGTTGGGGCTCGGCCTTGGTCTGCGTAGGCTACGCTGCGGGCGTCTGCTTACGGCGCTCCTGAGCCAGATCATAACTCGCCTGCATGCGCATCCAATGGTCGGCGTTACTCCACCCGAGACGCTCCAATGCCAACGCCATAGTCGGTGAGACTCCAGCCCTACCATTCAGCAGCCGCGACAGCGTGTTGCGGGTCACACCAAGCCGCAGGGCGCACGCTGTCACGGACCAGTCCTCCGCCTCCATGCAGTCGCGGATTATCTCGCCGGGGTGCGCGGGGTCGAACATACGCATGCTACCAGCCTCTCCTCAGTGATAGTCGATGAGGTCCACGTCCACCGCTACACCATCGACGAAGCGAAAGACGATACGCCAGTTGCCGGATACTCGGACACTCCACTGGCCGCGCCGAGCACCCGTCAGTTGGTGCAATCGACAGCCAGGGAGGGCCATGTCATGCGGCGAACCAGCGTCCTGCAGCGCAGTCAGCAGGCGACGGACACGTGCCACATGGGCAGCGTTCAGTCCTCTGGCATCGCCAAGTTCATAGAACCTCCGCAACCTCTTGTGCGCGAACCTCACGGCAGAACAGTAACGTGCAACGCGTTGCGCGTTGCATGGTCAAGTACTGGCCTGCCGCCGGGGTGTGTGGACAGAACCCCGCTTATCGGAACCGTGCGCAGCCGCCCGCGGCCCGCTGGTGGTTGACGCACAACACTGCGGACGGCCCAATGGCCGTCAGGGTGGGCGGCGGTGGAACATACAGCGTCCGAAGCAGTGGGTCATGTCATGACGGCCCGCAAGACGACGGCCGAGTGGTTCGCGGAAGCGTTGGAGCGGTGCGGGGTAGGGAACTACATCCTTCTTTCCGACGCCATCAAGATCATGCACCGCATCGGCTGGGAAACGAAGTCGAAGACGGAAGGGCAGATCCTGACAAACGTGCACTCGAGGGTATACAAGCACCGGCGCCACGCGGAAAGGCATCCGGAGGATGCGCTGCCGATCGACTACAGCAGGAGCGGAGACGGGTTGTACGCATACCAGCCCAAGGTGAAGTAGATAAACGGGCGCGTCCCCCGGCAGTGTCCTGGAACCTACCGCGCCGCGGGGCGCGTCCTTTCTTTCGAGGAGGAGGGGTGGACGGTGAGCGGAACGGCAGAGCGGCTGAGCCGGGTAGCGCTGTCGCGCCCGGCGCGGTGCTGGTCAAGCGCCTGTCGCCGGCCGCCGAACGGTCACCGCCGCCATGCCGCGGCCTTCGCCTCAACTTCCCTGCCGGCTTCGTATCCGGCCTTCATATCTATCGCGATGGTCAGCACCGCGACGAAACCGAGCACTATTTTCGCTGTCCTGCGCCTCATGGTTGGCATCGTAGCCCGCTCAACGGCGCACCTGTACTCGCAACACGCGGTGCGCACCGGAGACGGTTTCAACGATCAGTAGATCGACATCACCCACGGTCGCGCCGGTAATGGTGAGCACCGAGCCTGCCACCTGTACGGTGGCGATGCCCGTGTCATCGCTGGTCACGGCCGACAAGCAGACGCCGGCGCCGCGGCCGCGGTGGCACTGCTGCAGCACCTCGCCAGGGCGCCTACGCGGCGCCCCGGTCAGGATCACGGCGGAGGATGACATCCTGCAAGGTGGCCATCATGCCCTCCATGCGGGACACCCGATCTCGCACATCGGCAAGGTCGGAGCGGATGTCGCGCAGCCCGGATACCACGACCGCGATGATGGCAATGGTGGCGCCGAGGGTGGAACCGACGACAGTGGCGAGCACGGCGAACAGATCGGTAGACAAGTGACCCTCCCGCCCGGACCGGGGGCGTAGTAGTGTGGCGAAGTCGGTGCGCACCCGTCAACGGCGCCGACCCCGCGCGAACGAGCTGTTACCGGAAGTCGGGTCATGACCTGCCGGCGCGGGCGGGAGCTGCTCCAGGCCGCTGGGCCCTAGCTGGCTCCGATCAACGCTCCGTCAGGCAGGCTCGCAACCAGTGAGGTCAGCCCTGCGTGCAGAAATGGAAGTTGCTTCCAAAAGTGCACGTGTTCCCGCCCACCAAGGGGCGGCCTCATTTGCAGCGCGCGCCAGGCGACAGAAGCACTCTTACCCGGAAGCCGCCGCTGGCCGCGTTCGCCGTGGTCGATTCAGTGTCAGCGAGCACCGTGGCCCCCGCCGGCAGCCAACGGCTTCCCTGGCCGCTGTCACGGGTCGGACACCTCCCGCATGGCACGGTATTCTCCCGGGGCCTCGGCCACCTGGTCCTTCACCCGCGTCTCCCAGGCGACAGAACAGCCACCACCCCGGCGCCGGCAACGGGAACGCGGGCTGTCCCTTGCCGCGGGTGCCGCGCTGGCGGCTGCGCAACGACCGAGAGAGCGCCGCGTTTGAAAGTACAAGAGCTTGGCGGAGGGGCGGAAGAAGCAGGCCCACGCCCGGCTCGCCGGTCAGGATCCCGCTGACATTAGCTCAACGATTCGGAGCACCAACAACCCAAACCGGCCATGACCATCCAGGTTGCTACACCGGCCGGCACTACCACGCTTGGTACTACGTTCAGGCGTGGGCCGGCCACGTGTGCTACTGGAAGTCGGTGCCGCGGGTCTACTGCGCATGAGCGATTACGTGGTCCATCACCTGAACGACGATGGGACGGAGGGGGCGGTCATTGGGACCGCCCCCGATGTTGATGCCGCGCGCCGGCTGGGTTACGAACAGGCGGCGGATCCGGACTACCCCTGGTATCGGATCTCCCGCGCGGGCGAGCATGTGGAGACGGCGCTGTCGTTCCCGACCGAATACTACGACCCGGAACGCGACGGGGTGCCGCCGCCGGTGCCGAGCCCCGAGAATCGTGCAGCGTGGCCGCGTCCGGTCGACCGGGCGCACTACGAACGCCACCGCGAACACATGGAGGGGCACCAGCCCCCGTTGTAACACTCCCGGAAGGTGTTGATGGGTAACGCGCTATCAGCCATGGGGATCATCGAGGCGATCCCCTGGCTTGGCCCTTCGCTCATGGTGTTCACCGTTTCAGCAGGAGTTCCCGCGCCAGTGAATCCCGAGGGAGACAGAACGGCCGTTATCGGTACCCGCCCCACCCAGGCGGGCCGTAATCCTCTCTCTCTCTCTGCGTGCACACTCAAAAGGTCCGTGCGTTGCACACAGCGTTGTCCACCGGATGTTAGTCTCCCCCTCCCCCGGCACCCCCTCCCCCTCATACCGGAACCGGATACCGCCACCGGATGTATCGGCCCCGGGCTCCGGATCTCGCTACACCGATCTTCTGAAAGCTAACCGTAGGCTAGATCCTGAAAACCGACCGTAGGTGGTGAGGGAACGGGGAGAGTCCCGCCCGTCCCGCCCCTTGGGGCTTGACCGTGCAGGATCTTCTCCCCGGCAGGCACCGCAGTATGGAGCCGGGTTTTCGCTGGCCGGCACGTGGCTTCATCAACGATCCGTGGCCACGTCGCCGGTAGTCGGATTACAGGAGCCGGTGCGGCTGCTCCTCGCCCGCCTCTAGCCCCCTGGGGGGACCGCCACCGGGACCAACCTCAGTCCGACCGGCAGCATCGCCTACGGCGCACCCGCTAAGCGTTAGGCCCGTGCGTACCGCAACTCTGAACCCCGTACACACGGGGCCGACGGCGCGCGACAGATACCTGCGTATGGCGTTGACAGTGAGTACTGTGTTTGGATAGCTTGGCGTCCCGCCCGGTTGACCGCCGGTGCGGTCTGCGGTAGGCTCCTGGTGAGCCGGAAGGATGCTCCGTATCTGCTTCATACGTGGTGTCCGCCGCGGACGGTGCGTCAACACCTCCGTCGGCTGCCGGTCATCGTAGCGTACCGTACCGATCCCCTTCAACCCCCCGTCCCGCATCGTGCGGGCGGGGCGGGGAGTCGGCCCCCCCCTCAATCGACTCGCCGTCCACATCGGCTCGTAGGTGCTCCGATTTCACTCCCCCAAATGAGGTCCAACGCCGGGATTACCGCAACTGTTCGCACCCGGCGATGTTCGCGTGCTTGAGCGGTGAGGGGGCACGGGCAAACGCTGCATGGGACACGCGGTAACGCTCCGCGCCCCAGGAGGACTAATGAGGCCCGGCCCTGATGCCGGGAACGGCGTCGCCTCCAAATGTTTGACATGGTTTGAGCAGGAAGCGGGTTCAATGAGGCCCGGCCCTGATGCCGGGAACGGCGTCAGACCCTGTGTAAGGTGCCACATCGGGAGCATTTGCGCACCCGTTTGCGAGCGCTCCCCTCTACACTTGCCGCCGGCGGCCAACGAAGGCTGCTGAACGATCGCGCCGGCGGGCGGCACTGGAGCGCTCGCAGCCCTGAAGCGATACCGGTTGTCCGCCGGCGAGGGTGACCGAGTGGAGGTCGTGGAGACGCTGCAGGCCGTTGGCCACGACGGAAGTCTGTAGCGCCGGGGTCGGTGCGGATCACCCGAGGGGCGACAGAAGAGCCATTATCGGTAGCTCAGGCGGTGATCGCCGGCCAGCGGGGGCCGCCTCGGCGAACGCCGGCGCTCCAGTCGTGCTCCCGCTCTCACTCCATCCGCGTGTCGATTCCTTGACCGTAGGGACAAAAGCCGCGCCGGGTACCGCCTGGTACGGTAACATGGGGGAGGAGGAGTTATTTCGATGTCGTGGCAGGAGCTCGCCCGTGAGACGATCAAAGAGGAGAATCCCGAGTTGTACCAGAAGCTGACCCAAGAGGGGGAGCTGGTCGCGCATGCGGCAGATCACGCGCAGTCGATGATCGAACAGTGCAGGATGATGGCCCCGCCTGGTACCGACGAGGCAACCAAGGCGCAAGTGCGCGAGGTCGTGCTCGCAGAGATGAGGGAGGTGATCCGGGCTGAATCGATCGACGGCGAGATAGAGTGCCGTGATGCCCCGGCAGATCTCTCTGAGCTGACCGGGTGGAGATGGGGGTAAGGCCGGCGTGTCGTCGAGCGCTCCAGGGCCGCCCCCGCGGGGCGACAAAGAAGCGCGCGTTATTGGGGTAAGTGGCGCGGGACAGCCGGCCGCAGAACATCACTCACTGAGAGTGTCTCAAGTTTTGCCGCCTGAACCCGCAGCAGGGGCAGCCGACTCCCATTGCACGTCGTCAGCGTGATCCCGTCCGACCGGGGCGGGCCAGTTGACGAGCACCCGATGAAGCCTGGACCCGAAGAAAAGCGGGTCACTCTGAACTGATCTGCGAAAGGTGTTGGATAGAAGCGAGTTACGAGGGTCGAGGGGTCAACCCTTGATTTGAGGGCATAGTCGGTCAGTCTTGAACCATTACAGGATTCTGGTTCTTCTTCCTTCTTTCGACTTCATCATCAAAGCTACGCTTTCGCTCAAGGTAGACCGATAGCGGCAGACCGAATGACCACAAGATGGCAACCAGTCCCATGCTCAGAGCAGTATGTGCAGTCCATCGGCGGACATTGTTTCTGAACTTGAGCCGAGCCGCGGCGCGATCATCATCGGATAACGTTCCCTGTTGTTGGGCATTCTGAGAATTGGCGGCAGTGGTGACGGGCACCTTCTCCTGTGACGACACAGGTGCAGTGATGATGTCGTTGTCTAACAGGATCGCTACATACGAAATCAGGATGGTGAACAGAAACACGTAGAACAGCGTGGAATAGCGCATTATCCCATACAGGATCTGCCTGCTGTGCATCGAGGCTACTCGATGACTGCCCGGGAACAACCCCGAGGCGTC
>CBDHGI010000002.1:0-43956 GCA_965263075.1 Chloroflexota bacterium
AAAGGCAGTGACGAGCGCACGCGCGCGTGAAGTCGGCTCGCCCGAACCTGTTACGAGCCGCTGAATCTGTAGGCTAACCGCACTCGCCGCGGTCGCCACCATCAGGCGCCGGCAGCGCCTCACGCGACCGCCAGAGGGCGACTTGCGCACGACGTCGGCCGCCACGTCGATCGCCAGCTCGGGACGCTTACGCCAGCACGACGGCGCCGCGCGGGGCCGCCACTTTGCCCTATGTATACGCCGCACCGCCTAGGCGCGCGCCGGAATGGCCATGGGCAAGCCGTGGGTGTGAACCTGTAGAATCGCCGCCATATTGCCTAGGCGAGCGCTCGCGTTGCTTAGGCACGTACCAACACTGACCTAGCGGGAGGGTGACCGCATGGCCTGGGTGTCGATACGCGAGGCGGCGGCAGCGCTCGGCGTCTCACAGGACACGGTGCGGCGGCGCATCCGGGCGGCGCAGCTCGAGGCGCGCAAGGCTGGCGGGCGCTGGCAAGTCGAGATGCCAGACGCCGCGGCAGCCTCGCCGCCGGAACCGGAGCGCGACGCCACGGCGCTCGCGCGGCAAGCGGCGGACCTGCAGGCCGAGAACCGGATGCTCCGCGGCCAGCTCGCCACGATGCACGCCACGCTGGACCACGAGCGGGAGCAGGCCGGCCTGGTCGCGCGCACCCTGGAACAATTCAGCCGCGCGCTCCCGGCCCCAGCAGCCGACGCCGCGCCCGCCCGAGCACCATGGTGGCGGCGCGCGTTCGTGCGGACCGGCGGCCGCTGATCTAGCGCCACCACGCGGCGCGCTATAGTGCCGGCCGTGCGCACCAGCGGGGCGGCGTGTGGCCCGGCCTGCTAGCGGGAGTCGCACCGCCCCACGGTACGCACGGCGCACCACACGCCCCGACGGATGCCGTACCAGTCGAAAGGGGCGCGTGAAGACATTGGAACAGCAGGCTCGTTCAGTATGCATCCACGCGAACGGGTTGACACGGCTAAGGAGCTCTTACGATTTATTCGCACGTGAGGTATGCCGAAACTGGATTGGTCAAGGGGATGCGTGACGACGTACGTGTCGTATATGGACCGAGCGTAAATCCGCCAGAGTCCCGCGCGCTGCACACCCTAGCAGCCACATGCCTCCTGGCTTTCGCCATGCTGTTTGCCGCGGCCCTCCCCGCGCAAGCCCAGACCACGATCTGGTCGGCCACGCTGACGCCGAGGGTCACATCCTCAGGGACCCCCGTACCGTTGGGCTGCGACAACACCTCGACGGGGAATAGCAGATGCAGCGACTCGAACACGTTGAGCGACGCCGACTTCACCGATGACGGTATGACCTACGCGGTCACTAAATTTTTCACTAAGGACGGAGTCTTGACATTTAGGCTCGATACGGGTGCCACAGCCGCCACACAGGGTCTGACACTGGTGATTGACAGCGAGGAATTCGTCCTTATGGAGGCCGACCGGATCAACGGCGCCAAGACTCAATGGAAGTGGAATAACACCACCCTGAGTTGGACTGCCGGGACCGACGTCGCCGTGTCGCTCGTTGTGACCGACGCTCCCGCCACCGGCCAGCCGACGATTTCCGGTGGGGGGCAGGTGAGCAAGACGCTGACGGCGGCGACGGACGATATCGAGGACCTGGACGCACTGCCGACGACCCCCACGTTCACCTACCAGTGGGTGCGGGTGGACGGCTCCACCGACACCGACATCCCCGGGGCGACCTCCGAAACCTACACGCTGACCGCGTCCGATCTGGGCAAGCAGATCAAGGTGAAGGTGAGCTTCACCGACTTCCGGGGCCACGCCGAGGGCCCGCTCACGAGCGACGCGTATCCCCGGAACGGGACAGTGACAGTGGTGGTGTTGCCGGGCCCCTGTCCCGCGGTCAACGATTGGTGCGCGACGATGACGGTGGCAGACGCCGAAGGCGACGGCCGTTTGCTCGGGTATGAGTATGACAAGTTCGGCTCGCTCGACGACGACCAGATCGAATACGGCGACGACGAATTCAACGTCTGGACGGTGCACACCTATAAGTACCTGTCCCGTGGTTACTTTTACTTCGGCTCCATACCGCGGGTGCCGCGCGGCACGGTGGTCACCGTTGGCGAGCGCACGTTTACAACGGACATGGAGTCGGACGACGGCTCCACGGGCGATCTATGGCACTTTCCCCTCGGCGAGTTGCCCCCCGACCTGGTCTGGTCGGAGGGCCAGGACGTCAGGGTCAGTCTCGTGTTGGGGAGCTCGCCACCTACCCTCTCGATCGCGGACGCCAGCGCCGCCGAGAACGACGGCCACCTCATGTTCGATGTCACGCTCTCACCAGCTTCGCCGCACACGGTGAAGGTCGACTTCGAGACTACTTCGGGAGGCACCGCCACCGAAGGCGTCGACTACTGGCCGCACGTCTACACCCACGTCATTCCGTATGGAGAGACGACCACGCAGATGGGCTTCGCGCTCATTGCGGACACGGTCGCCGCCGCCGGGGAGACGGTGATGGTAAGGCTCAGCAACGCGCGCGAGTTCGATGCCTACGGCAACGTAATTAGGGTGCTCAACATCGCGACCGCCGAGGCGACGGGAACGATCACCGCGCCGGCGACCACCACGACCAACGTGTCGGGTCTGACCATTGGGATCCAAGACGGGACCGGGGACGAGGACGACGGGTGGCTCGATTTCAAAGTCAGGCTCTCGCGGAAGTCTACCGACCTTGTGTGTTACGACTTCGAGAGCATCTCGGGCGGCACCGCCACGGAAGGAACGGACTACCTCAAGTTCCCGAAAGCCACGTACTGGATGCAGATCGGAAAAAGGGTGGACAAGCCCTTCGTCCGCATCATCGACGACTCGATAAACGACAACGGCGAGACCGTGAAGGTCAAGATCAGCAATGCACACCTGTGCGATGACGCGTCCCAGACGGTTTCCATCACGAGAGACGAGGCGACCGGAACAATCAGGGGCTGAAGGCCTTGATGGCGCGGTTTGGGCGGACGGCGGCCGTGCACGTGGTCGAGCACGTCGAGGAGCAGCGGGCCATGCGGCGGTGTTCGAGGTGACGGGGGGCGGGACGCTGTCCTGCGCGGTCGCGGGCGGCCGCCGCGGGTACGAGCTGCGCGCCGACGTGGCCGAACGCCGGGGGCGCGTGGATATCGCCATCGCCAGCCTGCTATCGGATGCCGGGCGGCGGCGGTCGGAAGCGGCGGCGGTGACGTGGGCGGATATCGCACGGGCCGCCGACGGGTCGGGTCACGGTGTGCCGGTCCAAAACCGATCAGGCGGGCCAGGGGGCCATCCTCTACGTGACCGCCGCCACGATGGCCGCCCTTGACGCCATCCGCCAGGGCGCGCCCAACGCCGCCCCCGTATTTGGATTGTCGGCGGGCCAGATCGGCCGGCGCATCGCCGCCGCCGCCGGGCTAGGGGCCGGCTACAGCGGCCACAGTGGCCGGGTCGGGCTGGCGGTGCGCATGACCGCCAAGGGCGAGCCGACGCACGCCGTGATGCTGGCCGGCCGCTGGCAGGGGGCCGGCATGGTGGCCCGCTACACGCGGTCCCTCACCGCCGCCGACGTGGCCCGCTACTTATGACCGCCCGCCGCCGTGACTGCCGGGCGGATATCTCCCAGCGGGGCAATCGCGTCGGCCGCTGCGGGCCGTGCCAGGCCGCCGGCAGTCACAAGGTCGGGCTATGCGTTGGTTGATTCGGGCCGCTACGTTTGCCACGTTCGGGCTAGGCGTCCAACTATGGCTGGCGGTGGGTCTACTGGACTCGAAGCGCAGCACGCGGCGCTCGCCGTGGCCATGAGGTGATGCGCCGGGAATTGACCGTGTTGCACGAGGTGCTCCCAGGCCGAACGATTGGCCGTGACGTTCGAGCAAGCGATGCGGGCGCTACCGGCCCCGCAGCCCGACCCGCTGCCGCGCCGCCGGTGGCGCTGGCGGCGCTAGCCCAAAGGTTGACCCGAAGTAGCCCGCTGGGCGTCCGGTGGCGAACGTGCAAGCGGAGCAAAAGTAGGGAATTATATATAAACATAGCCAATCGGACAAATGTCGTGTTACGGATCGGTTATAGGAGATATACCTCTTGAGTTTGAGGAATCGTGTTGCTCGTTGGTTTCTTCAGGATTGGGTGCTTCCTGTGATAGATCTTGAAACGGACGATCAAACAAAGCCAGAAAGCCACATACCGAACAGCGATGCATGTAACAAATCATCTGATCGAAGTCGCCAACAGGTACGCGTCGTGACATCCAAGCCGTCATAAGTAGTCGAGCCGTCTTATTAGGGGCAGGCTGCAATTCCCCTTTTCGGCAGATAGGACATGCGATCATGAGCAAATCAGTTTAGGCGAGACTTGACGGTAGGAGTGGGCCACACTAAGAATAAGTGTAGCTGTGGAAGCGGTAATCGGGTCAACAACAAAGCCAAAGATGGTTAAGAGTTTTGCGATCATACGCACCCCCTTTCTCCCCCGAGCTAACCCGGTACGGAAAGATGACCCACTAAGACCTAGAATGGCCCCTCCAACCGTCAAGCCATACCGCCTTGTGCCAATCTATCACGCCGCGCTCTTCGCTTGACGGGATGGTAGTGTCCTACTCAGACGCCGGCGACGAAGTCGCGCCATTCGGGTCGGGTCCTTCGACGGTCGCCCCGGGAATGCCGGCGAGGCATTCGACATCGCGGACTTCAGGCGTCGGGAGGGTCGGCCGCACCCGGCCGGGACCAGGACACTTCCGCCGGGATGGACGCGTCGGCAGAAAACCGCGTTTTGTGCAAGCACGCCCACGCTGCATCGCAAGACACGCCCGTTGGCAGACTGGCAGGTGGTGGCCCGGAGCCTCAAGGGCGCTCGGTTTCCGTCCGGCGCCTCGCCGGCGTGTACTCAACACCCTGCGACGCCTGCGACACCAAGCTTGGCCTCACTCATGCGGATCGCTGGCAGCACGCCACCGGTGTCGGGATCGCCGCCGAAGCTCCACTTCCGTTCCATCAGGCCGTGCCCGTTGAGGGTGGCCCTGGGCAGCGGGACTCTCTACGATTGCGCGACTCAACCCGTGGGATCGACGGTTGGCCTGATTTGGGAGCGCGACGCGGCCTGCGGCACGGGTCCGACACCCATCGGCACGTGGATGCTTAGCCTAGTCGTCCCGGGGCGTGGGCATCGGGCCTCTCACGGCCAGCGACAACCCGCGGGCCTGTCGCGCCGCGGCCCCGTAGCGCCAAAGGCCGGTCGGGAGTTCTACACGTCCGGTGCCTGCGCACGATCCAGAGAGCTGGATGCCCGCCCCGGCGCGTGGCATGGACCCTTTCACGGCACGACTACGTCAGAACGACCGCCCCTGCGGGAAGCTCGCCTGCCCCACACTGTCAGCGGCGACCAATGTCCAGGCGATGTGGGAAGCCATCGCGCCGCCAAGCCCAACTCAGTAGTTCGTTCGTTGGCCGCGCGGTTCGCCTGGGGCCTAGTGGCCGCCAACGTCCTCGCCTCCCAGAGCGCCACATTTTTGGACTAATCCACCTGCCACAAGCTATGCCCGCCGATGAAATCACTACCTGTACATCGGCAGCTCACTCATGACGAGCCTAGACAAGAGACACTAGAGGAGCTGGAGCAGAACCTGGAGGTCCTATGCCAACACACCCGACCGTAGCGCTCGACGAGAACGATGTCCGATTCATAGTCACTCGCTCAGCCAGCACACTACGATTATTGTATGTTGGATTCCCAATTGGCATCAGCGACTGACGCACACGTTCATTAGCTTGAGGATATACTATCGCTACACTGGGCTAGCAGTCGCACTTCACTATCGCTTTTGTTGTCGTCTTGCACGCATTCTCGCATCGTTCAATGGTGAATCGTTGGGACCGCCACCACCTACGGTTTTCGCGAGGCCGCCACTTATATTTTTGCGACGCGGGGAGAATGTTCGGAGGGACTAGACCATCCGAGAGCTGACGTGACTTCGGTCTATATTCTCTATCGGGTAACTGATCACCGTCGGCTGCGAAAGCCTACCTGTAATCCCCGTAGCGCCGACGCCGAAGTTCAAACGCCCGATCTCCTCCTTCAAGGAGGGCAATCGCCTTCTCTCTAATCGGCTGGTCGAAGAGCGTGCCAACGACTGGCTGCTCAGAAGGGTCGGGTGGCAGGACGATGACGCGTTCGACGTCCCCGGATACCACGATATTAGCATCGTGACTTGCGACAATAAACTGCCTCGACACGCGTTGCTCTCGAAATGTCGGCACCAAGTTCTTGAACACCGCAGTCGTTGGGACTGCGTCCTCTGGTTGGTCGGTGACTGCCGGGACTTGCGAAGCAGCAAACGAGACTTCTTTGATGGCAAGCGCTTTGAGCCCTTCCGACAGGTTATTGAACGCAACAGGCGTGTCGTCCGCCTGCTTCTGGAAGATCATAATTCCGTCGTCCGGCCATAGGACCGCAAGCTTGGCGACCGCGTCGTACTTCTTGCGATCCATGCCCTCGCACGCAATCTTCCGTGCGGTGACAGAAGTTTCTGGCATACCCTCGTCTTCGCCGCCCTGAGTCGGGTACTGCACATGTTCAATCGCAGTCTGGACAAAGGCTTTGCGATCAAGGTCGTCGCGAGCCGCTTGCACTGAAGCATCATGCAGGTGGGTTCCAACCTTCAGGTCGCTCAGCACCTTGTCCACTCGCGCTGTCAATTCGTCGGGGGCCAACCGCACAAAAAACGACGGCATGGACTTGTTCACCGCACGGCAAGTGTCCTTCCGAGCCCTTCGTATGTTCATCCAACAGTCGGAGGCTGCGTCAATCTGGTCGTCCATCGACTTGAGTTGGCTTCCAATCTTCTCGTCAAGCTCGGAGAGTTCTTGCGCCTTTTGCTCCAAGCTCGACAGTCGAGTCCGGTGTCGCTCTACCTCCGCAGTGACCTCGGGCGTGGCGCTATGCTCACTACCGAGGTGCGTCTCGACTCTGTCGCGAAGTGACTCCACCTTTGAGGAGTGTTTTTCGGACTCAAGGCGGAGGGTATTCTCCAGTTCGTCAGCCGTCGCGCGGACGCCTTGCCTATACCGGTCGAGTGCCATGGACACGGCGCTCGTCAGCACGTAGTCGGCCACCACCAAATCCGACTCCAACGCCGGAGCCCCGGGAAACTTCGGCCCGTCAGGGACCTGGAACCCTTGCGTCCACTCCGAGAGGCGACGCCCCGCCTCGCGATGCCAGTTCTCGATGCGTCCCAAGTCTCCGAGTGACTTGGCGGTCTCCTCGTCACCCACGAGTTCGAGATACTTCACCCGCGTCGCCTCGAAACCTTCCTGTTCGTTATCGACCTCGAGGCGAAGCGCTCGAGCCTGAGTCGCCAAGTCGACAATGTCCTGGAAGGATGAACGGGCCTCCGCCGCGATCTTCTTGAGCTTGACCTTGTGCACTGCGCCTTCAGGGCAATGAACGTCGACGAGTTCGACCGATGGAGTTGGCTCCATTGACCGTCGCGCAAGTTCTGTTTGGCTGAAGACGATGGGCTTAGCTTCCGGCGAAGACACGGAAGTTCCACCTCGGATCCGCCGAATGTCGCACCTGCCTTCCTGGCTCTCCACCTCAACAACGACAGTTGTTCCGTCTGGCAGGCATCTTTTGAGACGCCTCTCAATCGATTCCTGCACATCCGGGATATCGCAATTGATGTCAAACGCAAAACGGATCGCGTCGATTATCAGCGACTTCCCCGACGACGGCGGCCCAATTAGCGCGTTCGCCCGCGGTGAAAACGCGATTCGCCTTCCGTTATACAGTCCTCCCTCGAATCGGAGCGATCTGATCCAGAACTTTGGGTCAGCGGGTGGCTGCTGGTCATATGAGATCGATGCCTCATACGTTAGCAACGCGTGCTTCAGTGACTGCGTCGTTACTTCTGGAAGGTAGAGCCAGGTCGAACGGCACTGATGCTCAACTGTCGGATGGGCGTCGGAACCCCACAGTAGTGCCATTGCTACATCCGTCTGTTTGATGCCCCTGCGCCATTCTAGGAGGTTCGCCCTTTCCATAACTTCGAGGCCTTGTAGCGTTTGCGCAAGAGAGATCTGATCGTCCAGAGAGACTGCCTGATTCGATCCGAGGACAGAGCCAGGCTTGTCTACGTGCGCTCCAACCAGGACAACGTAGTTACGAAATAGATCACGTCCGTTGGCCCTTGGCTCGGCGAGCGCCTCCACTAGCCGAGCAAAGTCGGCCCGCCCATTGATGAGTGGGACGCGGCTGCGGAGCTCATCCAAGATCGTCCTTCCGTCGGGTTCGGGCGCCAAGGCAAGGATGTGACCGCGATCGGTCGTGATCTCCACACCGGGCACGACTACCAAGCCGTGCTGCGGAGCCTCCTGGACCACGGCATCGATGTGATCGGTTCGATTATGGTCCGTCACCGCGGCAACATCGAGTTCCTCGCTCACGCACTGGCGAAGGAACTCCCCGGGGCTGAATGCGAAATCAACCGCGCCATCGGGGATCGCATGTCGATGGAGGTCACATTTCCGCCACATCCAGTCCTCAAACCTCCCGGCGCGCGCGATTGCCTTGTGTCCAAGTCGGGCGACTCACGCCTAATGGTGTCCGACAGTTGCCCTGTCACTCAACGCACGAAAGTGACCAAGGGCCTCAATGGATTTCGCGACCCGACCGATATAGTACCGGCCTCCCGGCCAGGACAGCCGGAAAGCGGTCGTGGGCATTGCGCATGGGTACGATCGCCCGGACCTTGGCCCTCTACTGCCTCAGGACTTCTCTGGCGGCGAAGCCAATGTGGCGAGTCGTCTGGAATCTCTCGGCTTCGAAGTCGAGAGGCCCCGCCGCAATCCCCCTTGGGCTGAAGAAGAGCTGATCCTCGCGCTCGACCTCTATCTCCGCGCGGGCCTTCTCGACGCCGAGGACCAGGCCGTCACAGACCTCTCGCGCGATCTCAACGCGCTGACGGTGCATGCCGAGCGCCCAGATGCAGCCCGTTTCCGCAACCCGAATGGTGTTGCTCTGAAGCTCGCCAACTTCGCTGCGCTCGACCCAAACCACCCTGGCCGGAGTATGACGCACGGCGGACGGCGTGACTCCGAGGTGTGGGACCGCTACGCGTCAGACGAGGACACGCTTGCCGAAGCCGCCGCAGCGATTAGTGAGGGGCGAGAACCACCAACGGTGCCGACTCCCGAACATGTGCGTCCACACGTCATCGAGGCTGAACTCGAAGCCCAGAACGTTGAAGCGTTCAAGGTCTTTGTCCCAGACCAGGTCATTAATGCCGGCCGACGTGAGCAGACACTTGTCCTGGCCTACCGCGACCACCTGGCAAGCCAGGGCCACAGAGTGACGAGACACTTGTATTCGCTGTACGGGTCCGGTCCCCCGCTTGCCTGCGATCTCGTGGACGAGACCGATCACGTTCTCTACGAGGCTAAGGGGGATGTTCGGCGTTCGTCGGTGAGAATGGCAATCGGCCAGCTCTTTGACTATTGCCGGTTCGAGCGAACTCCGATGAGCCTCGCGGTCCTTCTTCCACGCGAGCCTGCTGAAGACCTCATCGCGTTGATTCACTCAGTCGGCGCACCAGCCGTCTGGCGAACCACAAGCGGTTTCGCAAGCAGCCAGCCGTAGATAGCGAGAATCGGGAGGCTCGGGGCTGACGAGGTCCCGGCGGTGACGGATGAGCGCCCTGTTAGGAACGCTCTGAATCACAGCGGGTGAAGGCCGTTTGCGCAGCACGATAGCTGCTGGCGTGTCGGGGATCGGCGGGGGGCGGGTCGGATGGCTCCGGGTTGTCGGAGCGTAGGGCAAAAGTAGTACGAAATACGCCTGGGCACGCAATCGAGGGGGCGCATCGACCGCTTACCGACCGTGCGACAGTGGCGTGCGACACCGCCCGCGCCAAGGCCACCTCGAGGGCCTGGGAATGTCCCGGCAAACGGGCTGCTGAGGGCCTTTTGTGTCCCTAACGGGTGCCTGAAACCGCCTGTAGGGCGATTCTGAGCGATTGGTTATGTCGGGCCAGGTCGCAATCGCCCAGATTGGCCCAGGATCGCCGAAATCGGTGGATAGGCATGGGAGGGGCTAGGGTCGGCCCTGAAATCGCCGCCTCGCGCGCCCGGCGTCGCGAGGGCAGGGATTCCGGCTAAGAGTGGTGGGATCCCGGCGTAGAAGTTGATGAAAGCAGTGGTCGTGCCGCTAGAGGCGATGGTTGGAGATGGGTGGGTCGGTGGCTAGGAGGTGGCGAAGGGTGCCGAGGTTGGGGAGGTGGAGGATTTGGGCAAGGCCGTCGTCGAGGGCGCGACGGGCGGGGTCGTGGTGCATGGCGGGGAGGCGTTCAAATTCGGCGTCGGCTATTTGGTCGAAGAGGTGGGAGAGATTCTGACGCTGGGCGGGTGAGAGGCGGCGCGCGTCGAGGACGGGCAGTGGTTGCAGGTCGGCTTTCTTGAGGGCGACCCAGCCGCCTCGTGTGCTGGTTCGCTGGGCAAGGATCGTTAGCAGACCCAGGCTGGAATTGAGCCAAACGGCGAGCGTCTTTTCGATCGACTCGTCGTTGACTCGGACGGGCCACCAGACGTTGGACAGCACGTTCACCTCCGAACGCATGGCGACAATCCTGGTGGTCTCCAGCCAAAGCCGTTCGGCGACAAGGAGCCGCCCCGATTTGTTCCACAATTGATCCAGGGGTTTGAGTCGGCGGCCCGGTCGTGCTTTGACCAGCGGCGCCAAGTGCTTGTCCGGCGGGGCGACCAGCCGTTTCCTTCGCTCAGTGTCGTGGTTCATCACGATTGGATAGGCAGTCGTGGCGGCTGTGAGTTCAAAGCCATCCCAGACGTCGCGTCGGTCGGGGCCAACCTGGCCGAGTTCGTCAACCGGGCAGAGCGGGATGCGGGCGGTGTGGGGCTCGCCGGGAACCCAGACTTCGCCGTCGTCCAACAGTCTGAGTGCGCTGCGAAGTAGGTCAGCGCGGGCGAACTGGACGCCCGACCACTGCCGAGAGAGCAGTTTCGATTCCGGTAGCGAGACCATTTCCCCGACGTGCTGTCCGTCGACTTCCAGCAGCGCCGTGCCCGTATCTTCGAGTCTGGCCGGGGTGGTTGCGGCAACGGCTCGCGCGAGCCGTTGGGCGTCCAGCACGCCATCCGGGTTGCGCCAGAGGTTGACGAAGGTGGTGCGGAGTTCGGCGGTCCGGCCTTTCTCGGGACGGCGGGTGGCGATGAGCAGCGCCTCGGACAGGTCGGTGCTGTCGGAGAAGTTCCAGCGGAGTGGGTCGTGGGAGGTGATGACCATATCCAGGGCGAAGTCGCGCTGGATCAGGGCGCGGGTCTGTTCCCATGAGGGGCCGGTGCAGACGGTGGCGGGGAGCACAAGGGCCAAGCGGCCCTCGCCCGGCCTAAGCCTGGGCGAGGCCGCCGCGACGAAGGCCGCGCCCAGGCCGGCGGTGGCGGACGCCTGCCTGGACCGCAAGCGGCGCGAGAGTTCGCTCTGAAGTTTCGGCCGGTCCCGCGTCGGAAGGCTGCCGAACAGCAAGTTGCCACCCACGGAGCGGGTGAACGGCGGATTCATGATGGCCAGGTCCAGATCGGGCAGGGTGGCCGTTTCGCCTTCCTCCGCTCCGCGCGGACCGCGCCCGGAGACTCTGGTGGCGTCCAGGGTGGCTATGCCCATGTCCGCGGGCGAGAGCGCGAACTGGACCGGCACCGATTTCGAATTCAGGAAGTCCAGCGAGCCGAGCGAGATCTTGGCTCCTTCCGCGCCCAGGGGCATGACGTAAAGGTTCATCCGGTCGAACTGGATCTCCGGGTTGAGCATGGCGAGGCTGGTGGCGGCAAAGTGGACGGCGGAGAGTTGGACGTCGTAGCCGTGCAAGGCCTCCTCGACCATGGCCTTGTGGAGATCGGCGGAGCGCGTGCCGCCAGCCTCGCGATGGCGGCGTTCGGCTTCGGCGGCCACGGCCATGAGCAGGGTGCCGGTGCCGCAGGCGAGGTCGGCCACGTTCAAGGACCCGGGGAACTCGTGGTCGCGCCAGTCCACCTGCGCTGGCCAGTCGTGAAAAACCAGGCAGGCGAGCAGAGTGGCGGCGGGGACGGAGGTGTAGTAGGCGCCGGTGAACTTGGCATCGGTCAGCAGGGTGTGGAAGAGGCGCCCTGAGAGGTCGTGCCCTTCGACCTTGCGGGTGCGTTGGACGGCACCGAGCAAGGGTTGGATGACCGACATCTGGGTCTCGTCCGGGCCGTCGAGTAGTACGTCGAGGATTTCGATGGCCAGTTCGAATACAGGTACGTAGTCGATCTGATCGCAGATGAAGTGCCAGGCAGCGCGGAGGCCAGGGACGCCCTGTCGTAGCGCTTCCTGGACGGTGGGGACATCCTCGTTCGCGGGGGCGAGACGGTCCTGGAAGGCAAGGGCGTTGAAGAGGACGAGGCAGCCGATTCGCAGGGCGGCGGTGCGGTCCTTCTCTTGGTCGGTTACAGCGATGATGTCGGCGATGCGGCGGGCGAGGCGCGCGTGCCGGTCGACGCGACCGGCGGCCTGCTCGAGCGCGTGGCCGACCACGGCGGCAGCGGCGATGACGCGGTCGACGCCTTCCAATTCGAGGGGCAGGACGCGTAGCTGGTCGGCCAGATCGGCCACCGACCCGTGTCTGACTGGCCGCTGCTCTCGCCTGGCACCGCGCGAGCCATGGAGCCACCACTGAAGTTCCGCTGCCTCAAGTCCCGCCTGGGTGTTTTCTGCCTCCCGAAGGTGTTCCGGATACAGGACGCCGAACGCGCCAAGCGCATCGGGGAAGTCCTTTAACCGCCCGTCTAGCTGGTCGTGGAGGTCGCCGGCGGAGCCTTCCCATTTGCACTCGACAATGGCCAAGTCGCCGCTGCGCAACTCGACGCGGATGTCCGGTGCACCTTGGCGGCTACGCCGCTCGGCTCGCGCGGAGAGACCGTGGTCGCGGAGGAGTTGGGCCAGGAGGACGTTGGCGGCTTCTTCGCGGACGGATTCGGGGTCGGTGGGGCGTGGGGGTGACACGGGTTTGTGCTGAGTCTTATTTCCGAAGGTACGGGGCGGCCGGGATTACGGGAGGGTACATAGGAGTCTCTAGGTAAGGGCCCGAGTGGGGTGACCGTGGGGCGCGTCGGATGCCGTCGGGGGCGGTCAGAGGTAGCGGGCCACCATGCCGGCCCCGAACAGGCCACGAGATATTGGACCGCCTGGACCGGCTCCGAGCGTGGACCGTGGCGGCGGCGTGAACTGGCGGCCCGCCGCCCCGTCCTACCCACCAAACCTGTTAGCCCCGGACCGGCGTCCTACCCGGATTCCCGACGCGGCGGCGCCTATGCGGCCCGGACGGCGTAGCGCACGGTCAGGCCCCGCCGCAGCCTGAGTGTGTAGGCCCTGGCCCCGGGGCATCGGCGGCCGGCGGGAGCGCGGCCTGGACCTGGCCGCTCATAGGTAGCGCAGCGCTTCGCCGGCGGATTCGGCGCGCGTGTAGCGCGTGACCATCGCGGCGGACTTCCAGCGGCCTTGACGCTGGACGGCGGCCGTAGGCGCGCCGTTGCGCGTCATGCGCCGCGCCATGCCAACGCGATCGCTATGGCCGGAGAAGTCGGAACCGAGGCCAGCGGCACGGGCGGCGGCCTTGACGCGCCGCGCGATGGTGTCGGCCCGCAAGCCGAACACGCTGGCGGCGTCGGGCGCGCCTGAGCGCATGGCATCGAGCGCGGCCGCTTCCGAGCGCCGCAGGCCGGCGTCGGATAGCAGCGCGCACAAGGCGATATCCACGCGCCCGCGGCGTTCGGCGGCGTCGGTTGTCTCGGTTCGGCGCGTGCCCTGGCGCGGCAGTCGCGCCGTGGCTTGCACGGCGGTGATCGCCCAGCGGGACGCCGAGGCGCCGCTCGTTCCAGACCGCGGCGTCGCGTCTACAGGTCACGCCCTGTCCGCGCATATATCTACCCCGTATAATGAGATATTATGCGGGCAATTGACCCCACCACCAGGGGAGACGGCCGATGGCCCCCACCACCCGCAAGCTCGAGAGCCCGGATGACCGCTAACGCGCTAAGCCGCCGCCGGTCGCGCCTGGAGCTGCCGGCCCTGCCCGCCGGCGTCGATGCCGCGCACGCGGCCGCCCTTATGACCCGGGCCGCGCGCGGCGACGATGCCGCGCTGGCCGCGCTGGAACGGACCGCCGCCTGGTCGCGGAACACGCGGCGGACGTACCGGCGCGCGTGGACGGCGTGGACCCGCTGGGCCGCCGCCGCGGGCGTGCCGGCCATGCCCGCCAGCGCCGCCGACGTCAGGGCGTTCGTGCTCAACCGCGTCGGGCACGCCGGCCGGTCGATCGCCACCGCGCGCGCCGATGTCGCGGGCATCGCGGCCATCCACCAGGCCTCCGGGCAGCCCTCGCCGGTGCGGGCAGGCGGCGCGGTGAGCGCCACGATCACGCGGCTCGCCAAGGAACGGGCGCAGCCCCAGCGGCAGGCGCCGGGGCTCGCCGAGGCCGAGCTCGGCGCGATCCGCGCGACGGCCCGCACCGCGCGGCGCGTCCCGGCGGACGGCACCCGCCGGGCGTGGACCGAGTCGCCGGCAGCGGCCGAGCGCCGGGGGGTACTCGACATCGCGCTGTGCAGCCTCCTCGCGGACGCTGGCCTGCGCGTGTCCGAGGCCGCGGCCCTCAGCTGGGCCGACATCGAGCGCGCCCCCGATGGCAGCGGCCGCGTGACGGTGCGGCGCTCGAAATCCGACCAGGCGGCGGTCGGCGCGGTGGTGGCCATCACGCCGACCGCCATGCAGGATCTCGCGGAACTCCGCCGCGGGCAGCCCGCCGCCGCCGAGGCGCCGGTGTTCGGCGGGCTGAGCGGCGACCGGCTCGCGCGGCGCATCAAGGCGGTGGCCCAGGCCGCCGGCCTGGGCGCGCAGTTCAGCGGGCATAGCGGGCGCGTCGGCATGGCGCGCCGCATGGTGGCGCGGGGCGCGCCGCTCCCCGTGGTCGTGCGCCAGGGCCGCTGGCGACCGGCCACGGGCGCGGCGATGGTGCAGCGCTACACGCGCGCCGAGGACGCGAGCGCCGCCCTCCCCTACCTCGGGGAAGGCGCGTAGTGCCCGTCCAGGCCCTGCTTGACGGGCTGGTGCCCAACGTTGGCCCCGAGGACGGACCCGGTCTACACGACGATGGCGGTGTTCACGCAAGAGCAGCCGCTGAACGTCATGACCGCGATCCTGCTGGGCCCACGAGAGCAGGCCACCTGATGGCGGCGGGCTGATGGTCGAGAACCGGCCGGTACTGCTCGGCCAAGCGCTGGCTGGAGAGCCGGTCTCGGTTGACGTCGCGCTCTTGGTCGAGAGCCGGCTACTGGTGCAGGCGAACTCTGGGGGCGGCAAGAGCTGGCTCTTGCGGCGCCTGCTCGAGCAGACGCACGGCATGCTCCAGCACGTGGTGATCGATCCGGAGGGCGAGTTCGCGACGTTGCGTGAGCGGCACGACTACGTGCTGGCGTCTGCCGGCGAGGGTGGCGACTGTCCGATCGAGCCCCGCTCCGCGCACCTGCTGGCGCGCAAGCTCATGGAGATGCACGTCTCGGCCGTGCTCGATATCTACGAGCTCAAGCAGCACGAGCGCATCGCGTTCGTCGAGCGCTTCTTGACCGCGCTCGTGAATCTGCCCAGGAAGCTGTGGCATCCGGTTCTCGTGGTGGTCGATGAGGCGCACGTCTTCTGCCCGGAGCAGGGCAAGGCCACGGCGGGTGCCGCGGTCGTGGACCTGGCGACCCGCGGGCGCAAGCGCGGGATGTGCGCGGTGCTGGCGACCCAGCGGCTGAGCAAGCTCCGGAAGGATGCGGCCGCCGAGCTCAACAACGTGCTGATCGGGCGCACGGGCTTGGATATCGACATGGCGCGGGCGGGCGACGCCCTGGGCATGAGCGCGCGTAATCGGGGTGTGTTGCGCCAGATGAACCCGGGCGAGTTCTACGCGTTCGGGCCGGCGCTTGCGGATGGCCGTGGCGTCCGGCGTGTGCAGATCGGGTCGGTCGACACGACGCATCCGACCACCGGTCAGCGCCTGGGGGCAGCGCCGCCGCCCCCACCCGAGCATATTCGCGCGCTGCTCTCCGAGCTTGCCGATCTGCCGGATGCTGCCGACCAGGAGGTCAAGGGTCTGGACGGGCTGCGTCGCGAGAACGCGAGTCTGCGCGTTCGTCTGCGCCGTGCGGAGCAGCGCACGGGCGTCGATGAAGCCGATGTCGCTCGGCGGGTCGCGCGCGCGGTCGAGGGCGTGAAGGCTGAGGCCAGCGCTCGCATGCAGTCCGTGCCTCAGCTGTTCGAGACCACACGCGGGCGGCTGACCGAAGTGCTGGACGCGTCCCTGGCGGAGTTCCTGGCCGCACCCAGCCGACCGGAGGATGTGCCCGCCCCTGTGGCCGAGCCGGCTGCTGAGCCGCGTGGGTCCAGGTTGCGCCTGGGGGAGCGCAAGATCCTCGAGGCGCTGGCTCGCCGCCATCCCCTGCGGTGGACGCGCCAGCAGGTCGCGATGCTGACGGGCTATGCCTTCAAGGGCGGCACGTTCACGACGTACATCGGCGTGCTGCGCCGGCTGGTCCTGATCGAGGAGTATGACGATGGCCTGGGCGTAACGGACGAGGGCTATCGGGAAGCGGGCTCGCCCGAGCCGATGCCGACTGATCCCGCGGTCGTGCTCGCGCTCTGGAACGGACGTCTCCGGCTGGGCGAGCGCACGATGCTGAGTCTGATCGTGGAGGCCGCTGCCCAGGGGCTCACGCGTGCCGCGTTGGCCGAGCAGGCGGGCTATGAGCTCAGCGGGGGGACGTTCAGCACGTACGTGGGCGTTCTGCGCCGAAACGGGCTGGTCGAGGAGACCGATGGGGTCCTGCTGGCGACCGACGTGCTGCGCGGCGCCGCATGATCTCGCACGTCTACTGGTCGGGCGAGCTCTGGGATCTGCGCGGCCCGTGTCGGCGTGGACGTGTCGGCATTCGGGCGGCGGCGGGGACGGTTAGCGGACGCATTCAGCGGCTCGTCTAACAGGTTCGGGCGGGCCGACTTCACGCGCGCGCGCTCCCCACTGCCCTTCACTAGGGCATAGGCGGCGCGGCCACGGGCTGGCGCCCGCGCCGCCTATCCATGCCCGAAACCGACTCCCGGGCCGCCCGCCATCGAACCTCACGAATTCGGCCCAGCTCGCAGCGGCGACTAGTGGGTCACTTCGCGTTTCGTTGGCCTACCGCTCACAAACCACCCCATCGCCGTCGCGGGCGCTCGGCACCGTTGCCTGCGGGAATCCCCGACCGCTGCCATTTGATCCCTGGATACGCGGCGCGCCGGCGGCCTCAGCTGCCTCGCAGGATTCGTACACAGCTAGGGCCGCGGCGCCGGCAGCGCGGGGAACGCGCGGCGCACCTGCTCGTCGAAGGCCGCCCAGGCGCGGGAGCCGGCACGCCTCGCAGCGCTCGACGTCCTGGGCGGCTGGGGGAAGGCGCTCGCCGCACGCGCCGTGAACACCATCTCGGTTGATCCATATACCCGACCGCACCCGTTCAAGCGCCGCAGCCTCGGCCTGGTCGATTGTGAGTCCCTACGCCACCCGGTTTCGCGGCTCGCCTCCGTTTGCTAGCCTGCTCGCGCTATGCAGGCTGGCGCGCCACGTTCGTACGGCGCGTTTCGCTTCCCAGCGGCCCTAACGGAGTCGCTGGACTTCCGCCTGTGTAGCTATGGGAAGCAGTCGAGCCGTTTGTTAGGGCCGCTATTTTGTCGGAGACGGGTAGTTTGCATGTTTGGACGTAAGAAGAAGCAACAACAAGTAATTTCTGTGCCTGTTGAGCAGGCGGCTAACGAACCCGAGGAAGATTTGACGTTTCGCGCCCATACCATTCATGCCGTCGCAACAACTACTACGTTAGGTGCATGGCTGCCAGCATGGGTATTACATTATGCAGTGTGGAACTCTCTAGGCAAGAAGAAGCGGTAGGGTTATGGTTGCCTCATTGTCTGGGCTATGTTATAATTACCACTCTGTCGCGCAAGAGTGCTAGATATGTCCGTGATTCCTGAAGTCCGGCATGACTCGTGGAACGAGCGCGTGGATGCTGAACGGCAATTTCGTTATTATAATGAGTTGGCAGATCGATATCGGAGATGGCATCTGTGGTTGACGATTGCCGTTATTGTTGTATCTGTTTTGGCAGGTGCAGTAGGAATCGTTATTTTCCAAGCTGTACCTGAGCCTGCGCCCTGGATCGGTGTCGTGCTGGGAAACGCTCTGCTCATTGTTAGTGCAAGTGTCGGGTTGTTTGATTTGTCCAGTAAGGCCGCGCAGGCTAACTCCGCACGGCATCATTATGGGCAGATGGCCCGCATTTGGAAGCAGTATTGGTGGAGACAGTATGATTCCAGTGCCGTAGCGCAAACGCGTCTGTTGCAGTATCTGTCGGCTCCCGACGTTCAACTGCCTATCGATCACGCGTTACATAAAGAGTGCCACGACCAGGCAAATGCCATAGTGGCGGCAGAATACGCCGCAGCATCTGCCCATCGTCAAGGAGACGCCGCATGACCGACGAGTCGCAGAAACAGGACAGCGATCAGCAATCACCGGCCCCCGCTGTCAAGTCCATTCGTGAACAGCTAGGTGCTGATTCAATAATTAAAGAGGCGAGTAGGAAGCCGGTTCACCGACAGATGCCGCGAGCAGGGACCAATCTTGAGGCACCGGATCCTCCACCGCCACCCCCAAGCAAGGAATCGTCTGGAGAATCCTCGGAAGATTGAACTAGTGCGGCATGAGTAACGGAGTAGCTGGATGCCGTATGAAGTCTATGTTAATCATCCGAGGAACAAAGCCATCGTCCATGACAGTACGTGTGCCTACCTGCGGATGCATGGCGGTGTCAGCACGACCAATCCGCCTACCGGGCACTATTCGTGTGTGCTTCAGGATTTAGACGCGGCCTGGGCCTTTGCATTCGCGGCCAACAAGTGGGAAACGCGTACATGCATGGAATGCCTCGGCTGGTTGACGCCTCCTGAAGAGTTTCCAGAGTGACGTATCGGTAGCGGATTAGCAGTCAGATTAATTGGTTGTTTGATATTATGAAGCACGGGTGGAAACAGGTGCGCGACTAGTATGGCAGAGCTTGTAGGATCGTTAGCTGACTTGTTACCGGAAGATCCGGTCTGGCGCACTATATGCATAATAGGAATTCTGCTTATTGCTGTTAGACATCCTTTGGTATGGCTAGGTGGAGGTATTCGATATGTGGGTTACTGGTTTAGTTGCAGAGTGCGAGGTCGCTGCATTCTTGGAACGTCGCAAATAACGACAAATCTTCGTGGTCACTCTATGGGGGGATCGGGCGTGTGTGTCGTTTGCAAGAATGTGAAAAATTTTTGAGGTAGGTAATATGGAGTGTGTAGTGGATATACGTGTTGGCTACTTTTGTATATAGTCCCCTTCGAGAACTATGCTGGGCTTGGCGATGACCTTACGTGTCTCACCTCCGGTGATCGCGAGCAAGATCCAGATGATCGCCCACAGGCCAACCGTTGGGATGCAGAGCAGACGGCGATGGCGATGGGGTGGTTTGTGAGCGGTAGGCCAACGAACCGCAAAGTGACCCACTAGTTGTACTGACCACCGCGGTGCTGCGCGAGCTCGCCACGTCGGCGACATCGTCGAGCACTCCGGAGCCGAGGCGATCCTGCTGCTCCCCCAGCATGTGCGGGACGCGTGGCTTGTCCGCATGGCCCGCGACCTGCGGTACCCCCACGCGGAAACCCTGGAGCGCCTGCAGCGCGGACAGGGACTGGCCGTCTTGTGCTGACGGTGCCCGGGTGGCGCTGGACGTGGCGGGTTTCGGCCGAGACCCGCGCCTCTTCCCGGGCCCGACAAGGCCGAGCGGTGGCGAGGTGCCCCCACGCGAGCCCGGGGATATGGGGTGATACAGGATCCGCAGGTCGGGAACCCCCGGCGGTCGATCGGCTCGACGACCACAGAAGCGGAGGTGGACTCGGGACACACGTCACACGTTAGTTACATTAGATGTAATAAATGGACGACCAACCGATCCCTTCCAAGCCGGACCGCGCGGCCCTCTTCGCGACCGCATCGGAGCAGCACGGCTTCTTCACGGCCCCCCAAGCCGCCCGGGCGGGCTTCAGCCGCCGCATGCTCGCGCACTATGCGCGCTCGGGCGAGTTCATCCGCGAGCGCCGGGGCGTCTACCGCTTCCGCGACTACCCGTCGTCCCCGCGGGCGCATATCCAGGCCGCCTGTCTGGCCACAGGCCCGGCGGATGCTGTCGTCTCCCATGAGAGCGCCCTGGAACTCCTCGACCTCTCCGACGTGGTTCCGCGCACCGTGCATGTCACGGTGCCTCGAAATCGCCGTAGCCGACGGGCTTCACTGGGGGTTACCGTCCACACGGCCCGACATCCGCCGGCACCCGCCGAGGTGGTCGAGCGCGAAGGCTTCCGTGTAACCGCGCCGGCGCGATCGATTGCCGACGCCGCGGCGTGGGGCACGGCACCCGACCAGATCGTCGCAGCCATCGTCGACGCGCTGGAACGCGGGATGGCGACCGTCGAGGACCTGCGAGCGTCCGCGCGCCGTCGCGGGCGCCGCGTCGTCGACCTGGTCGAATCGGGCCTTGCGGAGGTCGAGACGCGGTGAGGTATTCCACGGCGGCCGCATTCCGCGACGCGCTTGAGCACCGGCTCAACCTGCGGGCGACTGAGCGTCAGATCGCCGTCAACGTGCTGCGCAAGCAGGTGGCGATCGATCGATTCCTCGCCCGCTTGGCCGTGGTTGCTCCGGGCCGCTGGGTGGTGAAGGGAGCCTACGCCATAGACTTGCGACTCGGCTCCCGCGGTCGCGCGACACGCGATGTTGACCTCGAGCGCAGCGACGACGCGGCGGCGGCCCTGCATGACATGCGCGACGCGAGTTCGGCGGACGTGGGCGACTACTTCCGATTTGGCGTCGAGCTCTCGCGGCAGCACGTTCCGCGAGATCACAACCGTGGCAGTCGATTTCTCGTGGCCGCCGACCTTGCCGGTCGGCGCTTCGACACCTTCACGGTTGACGTGGCGTTCGGCGAACTCCTGGTGGACGTCCCCGACCTGATCGAAGGTCCCGATCTGCTGGCCTTCGCCGGCATCCCTCGGACGCGCGTTCCCGCCATCCCGCTCGAACTCCAGATCGCTGAGAAGGTGCACGCCTACACGCGCGTCTACGGAAGTGGGCGGCGCAACACGCGCGTCAAGGACCTCGTTGACCTGGCGCATATCGCTCGGATGTCCGAGATGGATGGCACGAAACTTTGCGCGGCCCTGCGCCGGACATTCGCCGCGCGCCGCACCCACGAACTGCCAACTGAACTGCCGTTTCCGCCGTCGGAATGGGCGGTGCCGTACCGGGTGCTCGCGGGGACGCTCGGTCTTCCGGCGGAGCTTGCCGAGGCGTACCGCATCGCTGCCGCTCTGGTGGGCCCTGCACTCCAGGGCCAGGCGATAGGCATGTGGAATCCCGTTACGCAACACTGGACCGCGCCACGAGAACGCGCCTAGCCTGCTTGCGGGTGGCACAAAGGGCCGTGAGATCTCAATCTCACGCCTACGAGGCGGTCCGTCGGGAGTGTGCTGCGCCTCGCCGGCTCGATCCTGGGGCCTCAGCGGTTCAAGTACCGCGGGTCATGCGAGCCTCGCACGGGCCTCATCTCCAATCGATCGGCCGGACAGGCAGACTAGCTAAGTCCGCAACACATCAGCGTCCAGCAGATCTCCGCCATGTGGTATCCGGCACCTAAACTGGGACCGTGTCGGCGCGCAGATTGGGCCTGACTCGCGTAGGTCGCGTGCCCTTCGGTCAGCCGGGCCGCTCGCCATCGAACCTCACGAATTCGGCCCAGCTCGCGGCGGCGAGTTTCCCGTACCACCAGGAGCAACTCCGCGCCGCCACACTGAGGCTGCCCGGAAACACGCGGGCGTGCCGCCAACGTATACGGTGCCTACCGTCCGGACGGTGTCCAGACCGGGGAGATGGGTTACAGGTGTTCGGAGACATGGTTTACACATTTAGGCCAGATCTCGCAGGTCCAGCGTGCCCAGGTCGTCGGTCAGGAAGCGGATGGCCCAGCAGCCGTCGGTGGCCGTTGGCCGAAACGCCACGGGCTGGCCGCGCAGTGCCTTGGGCAGCCGGCAGTGGTGGCCCTGAAACGACACCCAGCCGCCCGCCTGGACGCGACGGACGTGGTCGTCGGGACCGTAGGGCAGCGGCGGCAGCTGGGCGGGATAGGGCCGGGGGCTGACGTGATAGCGAGTGGCGGGCACCGCCAGGGCCAGGCTCTCGTGGGGGCGGACATGGTTGTACGCATGCCGCCAGGCATCGAAGGCGGCCTGCCAGGCGCCCAGGTCGGGCCGCGGCGGCTGCCCCCCAAGGTCGCGCTCCAGGGTGCCGTGGAAACGCTCGTCCTTGCCCAGCGTCTGGGGGTGGTAGGGCCGGCTGTGGCTGACGGCGATGCCCAAGCGGCGCAGCCAGACGGTGAGCGGGGTGTAGGGATGCGCCGGTCGCTGGCCCCAGGGACTGCCATTGTCGACCAGCAGGCGGTCGGGCAGCCCGTAGCGCTGGAAGGCTGCCACCAGGTGGGCGCGCACGGTCGCGGTGCGCTGGTTGGCACAGGCGGCCAGGCCGAGGGCGTAGCGCGAGTGGTCGTCGAGGATGGTGAGGGGATGGCAGCGCCCAGCGCCGCAGAGCCAGCCGGCTTTGAAGTCCATCTGCCACAGAGCGTTGGGGTGCGGGTGCTCAAAGCGCTGGAAGGCGCGCGGCTGGCCGGCCCCCTGCGCGGGATCCAGGGCGTCGTGCCGCCGCAGGATCGCGGTGATGGTGGAGGCCGCGGGCAGCGGCTGGACGCCCTGGCGGGCCAACAGCACCCGCAGCTTGCGCGCGCCCCAGGTGGGGTGCTGGGCGCGCAGCGTCAGCACCGCCTGCTCCAAGGCCGGCGCCGTCCGCGCGGGACTCCGGTGCGGGCGCCGCGAGCGGTCCTGCAAGCCGTGCGCCCCCTCCGCGGCGTAGCGCCCCAGCCACTTGTAGCCCGTGGGCGCCGAGATCCCAAAGCGCTGGCACAGCGCCCGCCGGTTGGCCCCCGGCTGCCGCGCCAGGGCCACAAACTCAGTCCGCAGGTCACTCACGCGTCGCTCCGCAAATGCCACATCTGGGTCCTCCGCCTAACCACGGGATGTGTAAACCATGTCTCCGGTCTGCACAGACGGAAGCGCGGAGGGTGTCACAGGCTAGGGGGCAAAGTGACCCACTACCCGGGCGCACGACTGGCCGCAGCCGCGAGCGCCGATTCGGAGCACCCGAAGTGTCGCCGCGCTCGCGTGACGTGCTCGCGGGCTGCGGCCGCAAGGCTACCCATCGACGCGCAGCCATTGGTCGCTGTCGCGATGCTTCCACCAGCCATTGGGACACCGCACGTAACCCTCGAGCGCCATGATCTCCGACACTTGCAGGTCCGCGTAGTCCGCCGGCGCCCGCAGCACGTCGAGCGTTACGACGGAGCGCCGCATGCGCCAGTCAGCCGCCGGCGACAACATTTGCAACTTCGCGTATGCCGTTGGGAGCACCCGCCTCGCAGAGCGTCGGCGCCGTCCCGCTCACGCCAGCACGACGGCGCCGCGCGGGGCCGCCACTTTGCCCTATGTATGCGCTGCACTGCCTAGGCGCGCGCCGGCATGGCCATGGGCAAGCCGTGGGCACGAACCTGTAGAATCGCCGCCATATTACCTAGGCGAGCGCTCGCGTTGCTTAGGCACGTACCAACACTGACCTAGCGGGAGGGTGACCGCATGGCCTGGGTGTCGATACGCGAGGCGGCGGCAGCGCTCGGCGTCTCACAGGACACGGTGCGGCGGCGCATCCGGGCGGCGCAGCTCGAGGCGCGCAAGGCTGGCGGGCGCTGGCAAGTCGAGATGCCAGACGCCGCGGCAGCCTCGCCGCCGGAACCGGAGCGCGACGCCACGGCGCTCGCGCGGCAAGCGGCGGACCTGCAGGCCGAGAACCGGATGCTCCGCGGCCAGCTCGCCACGATGCACGCCACGCTGGACCACGAGCGGGAGCAGGCCGGCCTGGTCGCGCGCACCCTGGAACAATTCAGCCGCGCGCTCCCGGCCCCAGCAGCCGACGCCGCGCCCGCCCGAGCACCATGGTGGCGGCGCGCGTTCGTGCGGACCGGCGGCCGCTGATCTAGCGCCACCACGCGCTAGCGGGTAGTGGGTCACTTTGACCCCGTGGGTAGAAAAGGGGCCTAGAATGGCGTGCTCACAGAACGGTTGGGGATCACGATGGACGATCAGGACCGCGAGACCGGCGCGCTGGTGCGTGAAAGCAAGGAGGCCGACCGACTCTACAAATGTCTGACCGCAAGGATTGACGAACATGCCGAGGAGCTGTTGCGGCTGTCGATCGCGCTGCGAGAGTCGCCACGGGGCATAAAGTTTGCGCCAGACCGAAACACCCGAGGTCTTACGGCAAGCACCGCGACGGTGCATTACGAGGATGTGCTGTCAACGTCCGCGATCAAGGAAACGCTGAAACAGCTTCACGAGGCCTCAAAGGAGAAAGCGCACCTTGATCAGCGGAAGCGTGAACACGAGCTTCCCTAGTCGATGATTGGCAACGGCTGGTCGCCGCCACATCGAAGAAGGCAGCGGACCACCGCCCCGTGAGCCGAATCCGCCGCCGCCGAAAAATAATCGCAGCGGTCGCGCATCGCCGCGACGAGTAGCTGACGCCCAGGAGATCGCGACGCGGCGCGATCGCGGCCAGCGCGGCCCTATATCGGCACATTCCGGCCTTATGTCACGCCCGCGGCGGCCGGGCGATCGCCAGCGCCGGGGCCGCTTCTGTTACGCCCGCTCGGTAGCGCTAATGGTGATAAGCGTTCCTGTCTCCCGACGCCTGTGCACCGCGGTGCAAATCTGCCCGAGGATGCCCCAGGAGCGCGCGCGGGTCCCCAAAGGGCCGGCCCGGCGGGGATATTCCCGCCTGCTGGCGCCTGCTAGGCCGACGGCGCGAGCACGCCGCTGATCGCCGCCGCCCTGCGGGCCTGTAGCCTAGCCACGCGGACCAATTTTGGGATATACCTCAGACCACGGCTCGCGCCTATCAAGGGGATGGTTATGGAGAAACAGCAGAGAGGCTGCCGGCGGATCGTCGGCATTAGCCCTCCCGACCGTCGCGGTCGTCATTATGATGGCGGTCGTGTTTGGTGCTTGCGGCAACCAGGTCGCTGGACCGTCCAAGCGGACGGCGACGGCGGCAGCGACAGCGATGCCTGAAACAACCATGTCGGCTGCCGAGAACTTGAAGTCTTTGGTCGTCTGTGGACGCGTGATCGTGCTCGCCAGCATGTACTGGGGGCAGGCGCCCGGCTTGGCGTATGCAGACAATCCGGCGACCAGCGGCCAACTCGAAGAAGACGACGTGATTCAATTCCTCATGTCGGAACCGAACGCGAACGGCGAGGTCCGCGTGAAGGTCTTTCCTCACGATGGGCGCGCCGTCGGCAAGTCGAACGATCAAGTCTGGATCAGCTGGGAGACGATCACCGACTACCGGCTTGATCTGGTCGCGTTCAGGTGCGCCCCCTAATGAGGGTATTTGGCCGCAGCCGTAGGGCTGCCGATCGTCAAGGAGACGCCGCATGAGACGCATTCTGTGGGCCGTGACGGGAGCCGTGCTGATGGCCGCGCTCGCGGCCGGCGTGGTCTTCGCGCTCAACTACGAGGGCGAGGACTTCTGCCAGGAGTCGCCGGCGTGGCCGAACGGCACCTATCTGGGGCAAATGCACCCCTACCACTCGGACTTCTACCGGGGCTATGCGGAGCGCCGGGGCTGGGACCCGTGCGTCACGTGGGCGACGGACCAGCGCAACTCGGCCATTCGCGGGCTGCGCGAGCTGGGCTACACCGTCACGGCGCCGGACGCGCCCGCCCCAGTTCCCGACGACAGTAACCTCCAGACGACGACGAGGGCCGGCATGTGGCTCTCGGTCGTCAATACGGATGCTGGCCGGCTTGAGGTGCAGGTTCTCATCATCTCGACCTCGGTGGTTGTCGATACCTTCGGTCTCCACGTCGACCTGTTCGCCGGACGGCGGCACGTTGGCGAGCTCTGCAACACCTCGAAAGTGTTTGGCGGCGAGTGGTCAGCAAATCTCGGATGCCCGCGCGAGAAAGTTCAGCACAGCGAGGTCACGCACGCGAACGTGGCCATCGGGAATACTGATATCCGCTGCGAACGCAATACGGTCACCAGCACCGCTGATGAGACCATATTGGCCTGCGAGGGCAGAGAGTGATGGGCTGGCACCATACTTGCCGGACGGCGTGTCGCCAGCAGCGAACCGGACACGGCTGGCCTGTTCGGGCAGATAACGCGACCCGGTGGGGATAGGCCAGCTACCGCAAGTCAAAATAGGACACTACCCGCGTAGGGGTGGTGTCCTACTTAGACTTATCCCCAGCGCAGCATCCCGACTGGCGGGAAGCCGGGGCGCTTAGGTAGCCTGACCCGCGGTCCTATTCGCGGGTGAGCGTGACCGTCCATTTTCCGCGTGCGGCGGCGTCAACGCTCACGATGGCTTTCCCAGGGCTCAGCCCGAACAGCCCGTCGCTGACCCGCATGGTTGTCGTGCCGTTAAAGACAACGCCGATCTCGTTCGCGATCAGCTCGCCGCCGCCAGCAACGGCCTCGATCTCGATGATGAAGTTCGTGCCCGTTCCACGGTCGAGGTTGTCCTTCACGCTGTAGGCAACCGTCCAAAGCCCCTCGGCGAGCGTGATGTTACGCGTCGCCGTTCCACTGCCATCGAGCGAGATTGGGGCCACCGTGGCACGCGGGGTGCTCCTGGCCGTCACTTCTTGCGTGACCCGAGGTGTGGCGGCCCGTGTGGTCGTTGTCTGCGTTGTTGCCCTGGGCGATGGATCAGACGTTGACGTATAGGCATCAAAAACACCTGCGACCATGCCGATCGCAGCGATGCCCACAACGACCCCACCGACAATCCCACAGCCTCGTTTCATACGTCCGCCTCCCGAAAGTCAGACAGCCCCAACCGTCCGCCGTGGCGATGCCCCATACCACTGGAGATTCTCAACAGCCAGACTGGCTGCCGGGAACTCCGTGCGGCACTTGCCACACGGCTCTTATGGTGGCGCGGATCGTACCAAGAACCTGGACGTGGCGCTGCGGCGGAAAGATCGCCGCAAGTCAAAGTAGGACACTACCGGCCCGGCGGGGATATCCCGCCTGTGGGCGCCTGCTAGGCCGACGGCGCGAGCACGCCGCTCACCGCGGCGGCCTGTTGCAGATCCATACCGGCGGCGACAAGCGATTGGAACGCGCGCGCCCGCCCCCACCGGCTCGATTGGCGGCCTCCCGCCCGTCAGCCGTGTCTCACACCTCTGTGGTCAGTACAGCTAGCCCGTGCCGCCCAGCTTGTCGCTCTGGCGGGAGAGCTCGTCCCGAGCCTCACGGACCCGGTCGATCTTGTGCAGCGTCCATCGGGTCAGCCAGATCGGATATCACAGGCCGAGCGTCAGCACCATGAGCACGATGTGCTTGCCATGCCCAAAGGACTTGTCCTGATGAATCGCAGCCATGTTATGTCCCCTCCTGGCGTGCGGCCTTCTCCTGCTGGACCTGTGTGCGTATGCGCTCGCGCTGCTCATCGAGGCTGGCTGGCGGCGCCTGGCGCACCTTCGGCGGCTCCTGGCGCGGAGGCGTCGTGGTGGCTGCAACCTCAGAGGTTGCGTCGGCATCGGAGTTTGAGGCATACCACCGCCAGCAGACCATGCTGAGCCCAATGCACAGAATGGCCGCCACGAGCACCAGCCCGCCATAGATCTGGTGCATCACCGTTTCGATCTCGAGGGTGACGTACTCGATGATCAGGAACACGGCCATGACCGTGCTCGTGCCCGTAACGAGCGACTGAATGAGGCGTGCGATAGGGGCACGGGTATTGAGCCATCGCACGCCTTCGAGGGCCAGTGAGGCGATGAGAAAGAACCCCACCACCCCTACCCATTGTTCGCTGAGCGTATCGGCCATGTCAGATAACTCCTTCCCTAGATATCAAAGGTGGATTATATAGCTAGCTATACGGCGAAGCCACGGTCTGGTATGCTCCGCGCCACCATCGGATGCGCCGCGCCGCGTCGCGAACGCGCGCACCATATCCCGGCAGCCTCAGTGCGTTGCTCGGGTGTTGCAGTGGTTTGGGATATGCACCCTAGCACACGGCTGGGGCTGCCGACTGTCTGCGAGCGATCATGCGACGACTGGTAATTGGTTATCGCGGCCTTGATGGTGATCGGGACCGTTGGAGGAATCGTCGGGGCTACGGGGGGCGACTACTGCCAGGGTACCGGGCTGGCACCAGGCGAACCGTATCAAGGCCATGGATTCTGCCCATACCCATCGCCGGATTTCATTGTTCCCGTACTCCCATTAGCTCCCAGTATTCCGACCGTGATCCCTACGCCTCCCCCCACGCCTACCCCAGTTCCTACGCCTACGCCGACGCCAGCCCCGCCTCGTGCAATTCGGTGGACATCTGGTGTTTGGCGAGATGCCCTTGAAGGCGACACTCCGTATGCCGCTACGTTCTCAACCGCCCTTTCGTCGACCGACCGGTGGTTCGACGAGTCGGCAACGGCCGGGCGCGTCGTTATCGCCTGCCGTCATGGAAAGAGCCTTGACGCCTACGTGTTTTTTGGAGACGACGCGTTCATCTCAGGGAATGTGAACAACAGTGTCGAGACGATTTACCGGCTCAACGGAGGTGATGCAACAACCCTTT
The DNA here is from genome assembly GCA_965263075.1 of Chloroflexota bacterium. GTDB lineage: Bacteria > Chloroflexota > UBA11872 > UBA11872 > UBA11872 > UBA11872. Next base: position 28,890 of record CBDHGI010000002.1, read on the forward strand.
GGATGAATGAGTCAACCAACAACACGTCGGTGTTTTCCTGGTTGCCTTGGGAATTCGCCGGAATGATGCTGCGCATGAACACCTTCACTATCCGAGCTTTTAGCTGGCATGACGGCGAGGAGTTCACGGCCAGCTTTCGGTCGAACGGCGCAACCGAAGACGACCGCCACCCCATCAGGGCGGTTCTCGAAGCTTGCTCAAGCTGACGATCCAGCTCCAAGTAGCGGGGATCGTTGAACGCCCGGTCGCACCCCGATTTTGTACGCGCGCTCGCGAGACACCCGGCAGCCATCCACAACGGGCCGCCAGGCGCCGCCGATCACCGCGCCCACGAACTGGCGCCCAAACCACCCCGCAGCACCCGGCCGCGCGCTGCACACAATTCGCACACCATCCACCAGGTTTGTGGGGCAAAAATCGGCTCAAAATGGGTTGGGTGTGTCCCGACCACACTAGCGAGGCCCCCGGAAGAACCTACCCCCCTCCACGACGGCGCCGCGCTCAAGGTCGTCACGCTTGGCGGCGCCCGCCGCGACCTCGGACACTGCCAGCGGAGCCGGCAGGCCCTCTCCTGCCCGCGCCGCCGCCGGCGCGAAACGGCTGTCTTCGATGCGGGAGGCGAGTATGAGACGGATCGTCGTGCCACTGGCAACCGCAGCGCTGCTGGCTGTTGTGGCGACTGGCGTGGTGCTGGCGCTGAACTACGAAGGTGAGGCCTTCTGCCAAGACTCGCCCGCCTGGCCCAACGGCACCTACTTGGGGCAAATGCACCCATATCACTCGGACTTCTACCGTGGGTACGCCGAGCGCCGCGGCTGGGACCCCTGCACCACGTGGGCGACGGACCAACGCAACTCGGCGATCCGCGGGCTGCGCGAGCTGGGCTATACGGTGGTGCCGCCTGGTGAATCGTCGCCAGCGGTCACCGCACCGGCGACGTGGCGCGGGCTGACGGTGAGGGCCGAGAACCGCTGTGCGCCCTACGACGCCGACGACTACCGGTACGCCCAGTCGCTCGAGCCGCAGATCGTGGCGCAGCAGGGCGGGAATATCTACGGCCCGTACACCGGCACATGGTTCGCCAGCACGGCGGAGACGGACATTGAGCACATCGTGGCGCGGTCAGAGGCCCATGACAGCGGGCTCTGTGCGGCTGACGCCGACCGACGGCGGGCGTTTGCCAGTGACCTGGTGAACCTCACGCTGGCCAGCCCGGCGGTCAATCGGCATCAGAAAAGCGGCAAAGACGCGGCCGAGTGGATGCCCGGCCTCAATCAGTGCTGGTTCGCCAACCAGGTACTGCAGGCGCGGGTGGCCTACGGGCTCACGATTGACCGTGCGGAAGCCGATGCGTTGGAACGCGTGCTCGCTGGCTGTAGCTCGACCGACATGGTGTTCACGGCGCGTGCGGCGACGACAGTGACCATGACACCAACGCCAGGTGCCGCAGCTGTGTACGCATCCTGCGAGGCAGCTGAGGCCGCCGGCGCGCCGCGTATCCAGGGATCAAATGGCAGCGGTCGGGGATTCCCGCAGGCAACGGTACCGAGCGCCCGCGACGGCGATGGCGATGGGGTGGTTTGTGAGCAGTAGGCCGACGAAACGCAAAGTGCACTACCTGTGGGCAGGTAGGCGCAACCCGCCAGCGCAAACCTAGTGGATCGCCGCCAATCCGCCTAAGCATGCGCCCCGTCGCCTATGCACGAGCCGCACGAGCGCGCGCAGCCCCGCGCGGGGCCGCCACTTTGCCCTATGTATGCGCCGCCCCCGGCCGTGCGGGCGGTGGCGCGCAGCTTCACAACACCGACCGCCCCTCGCTCGGATGCCACTCCACAAGCCCCCAGGCCCCCGTCTCGTCGTTCTTGTAGAACAGGTGGTCTCGGTCGTTGTTCGCGCGGGCGCTGATCTGGCCTCCCGCAGCATGGGCACCGTCGGATCGCCGGTACAGGTCTCGGCCGGCAACCATGCTGGCGATTTCGCTGGGGGTGCATGCGCGCTTCGCCATCCCGCAGCACCGTCACCATCGCGTCGTGCAGCTTCATGTTCCGTGGGCCGTCCGTGGCGCGCCCAGGGGACACGGGGACGCCGCTCACGCGGTCGGCCCACAGGCATGGGCGACGTAGCAACGGGGCGTGTTTACGGGCGTCACCAGCGGTCACCGTGGGTAGCTTGACGCCCCGTGGACCGCACCCGATAATTGCACTTATCGGGTGCGGTCTGGCACCGCCCCGCCCGCAGTGAGGCTGTCCCCATGTCCGCCCCCGTATCCGATGCCCTGGCGCACCGCGATCGCGCACTGCCGCTGGCCCACAGCGATGCCGACGACGAGGCCGAGCTGGCCGCCTACGAACGCGCGGCCGCCTGGACGCCGAACACCCGCCGCGCCTACGCCCGGGCCTGGGACGCCTGGGACGCCTGGGCCGCCCGCGCCGGCGTGCCGATGATCCCCGCCCGCGCAAAAGACGTGCGCGCCTACCTGCTCGAGCGCGCCGCCGCCGGACGGTCCATCGCCACGCTTCGCGCCGCCGCGGCCGGCATCGCCGCGATGTACACCGCCGCCGGCCATCCCAACCCCTGCCCGCCGCACGGCTCGGTGAGCGCCACGCTCACGCGCCTGGCCAAAGAACTCAAGCGACCCCAGCGCCAGGTCGCCGGCCTCACCGCGGAGGCGCTGATAGCGATTCGCGCCACGGCGCGGCACCCGCGCGGCCGGGAGTCCACCGTCGCCGCCGTCGCCCGCGGGCGGCTCGATGTCGCGCTAGCTGGCCTGCTCGCCGACGCCGGCCTGCGGCGCTCCGAGGCCGCGGCGCTCACGTGGGCCGACATCGAGCGCGCCCCGGACGGCAGCGGGCGCGTGACGGTGCGGCACTCGAAGACCGACCAGGAAGGGGAAGGCGCGGTGGTGGCCATCACCCGCCGGACCATGGACGATCTCGCCGCGATCCGCGACGGCGCGCCCGCCGAGGCGCTGGTGATCGGCCTGAGCGCCGACCGGATCGCGCGGCGCATCAAGGCCGCGGCGATCGCCGCGGACCTGGGCGAGGAATTCAGCGGGCACAGCGGGCGCGTCGGCATGGCGCGTCGCATGACGCAAGCCGGCGCGCCTGCGGCCGTCGTCCAGCGGCAGGGGCGCTGGAAGTCCCCGGCGATGGTCGCGCGCTACACCCGGGCCGAATCCGCCGGCGAGGCGCTGCGCTACCTGGATCAGTGAGCGGCGGCCTGATGCCGTTCCACGTGGGCGAGCCGTTGCTGCTGCTCCACGTCGCGCGGAGCTGCGACGGTCCCGGCAGCTTGTACGAGGCGGTCCGTTTCGCCTGGCGGCTCAATGTCGAGCGCGCGCGCGACCGCCTGGTGCTGGCGCATGGCGGCGCGGCGGGTGGCGGCGGATTCGGCCCCTACGAAGTCGTGGGCGCGTTCCGCCCGCGCCGGTGGCTCCCGGCGACGCCGGCGAACTTTCCCGAGCTCCCCGAGCCGCTGCCGGGCCGCTGGGGATTCATCGGGGCCGAGGCCGAGTGCTGGGCCGCATACGTCGGCCAGCTCGTACCCGAGCGCTATCGCGGCGGCGCCAACCCCGTGCGCTACTGCGAGCCGCCGCCCGTACGCCCCGCCCCTTGAGAATGCGACTGCTGGCGCGTGTCGGGCCGGGCGGTCCGACCGCCCGGCCCCTACCCGACCGCTAGCCGGGACGGCGGCGGCGCTGGGCCTTGAGCCGCGCCACGCCGTCCCGCAGGATCAGCCGCGCGAGCGTCGAGACGCCACCCATCTGCTTCGTCGCCAGCCCGTGCTCCTGGGCCAGCTGGCGCAGGTCGGCATCCGTGGCCTCGTCGACGCGTACGAACACACGGCAGGGGTACTGCTGGCCGCGTCGGGCGACGTGCTCGGCGTTAATCGCGGCGGCCAGGTGGGCCGCGGGCGCGTCGGCGCAGCGCGAGCACACCGGCTCCCCGTTGGCGTTGGTGGTCCACGGGTCACCGGGCGGGATAGGCTCGCCGCACTCGTCGCAGTCGCCCTGCGGCGGCTGCACCCCTTGGTCCTCGGCCTGGTCGATGTCGATGGTCATGGGTCCTCCTCTCCGGGCCGGGGGGACCGCCCCCCCGGCCGCATGGTCGCTAGATCAGCCCCACCGCACTCAGCACGGCGAACGCTCGCTCGCGATTGGCCGCGGCGAGCCGTTGCGCCCGCTCCCATCCGGCATCACGCGCCGCGCCCATCGGCAGAGCCGGGACGTGGCGTTGCAGCCGCTTGGCGCGGGCAAACAGAATCTCGGCACGGATCTCGGCCTGGTCGCGCCGCTCACGGCCGACGGCGCGGCCCTCGGCCACCAGGATGGTGATGCACGCGCTGCAGATCGTCTCGCCGTAGTCCACGATGCTCCAGGCGTCACCGTGCGGGAACGGCCGCCCGCACTCGGCGCACGTGTCGCGTCGCGGGGGCAGCCAGTCGCCGCCCATCAGTCCTCGTCCATGGCCATGATGGTCAACACCGGCTCGGCGGCGTCGCCGGGGCCGCCGAGCATCTGGTACTGCCGCCGCGTGCGCCGCCCGCCCGCCCCCAGCACGTCCAGCGATAGCAGCGCGTGCCGCGCGTTCGGCCAGCGGCGTGAAGTCGCCCGCGCCGCCACGCTGGCCGCCATGCACAGATCGTCGAGTCGCCCCGCCTCACTCTGCCCGTGGCCGCGGGCCTCGGCCTCTTGCTCCGGCGTCCACTCGACCGCCTCCGCCCACACGTTGGCCGTGATGGCCGTGGGCAGATTCAGCCCGAACCGCTTGGCGTGCTCGCTCACGTCGATCAACTGCCCCTCGTCGAGCAGGTCCTGCCGCGTGGTCACGTGGATCAGCTCGAAGCCATCCCACGGGCCACCCTCGATCATGGTCGCAGGGTCTCCCCCCTCGCGAACCCCGCCGCTCATGCCGCCGCCTCGTCGGCCGCCGCCCGCAGCCGCGCGAGCCGTTGCTTGGCCCGGGTGATGTTCCCGCCCAGGTTTTGGAGCACGTAGGGCGCGAACGTCCGGCGGTTGTGGTACTGCGCCATGTACCACAGGTCCTTTGTTTCCTTGTCCGTGAGCCCCAGCGTGTCGAGCCGCTCCCCCTTCCGGATGCGCCGGTTGAGCCCCTTGATGCGCTCGCGTTGCGCCTCCAGGTCGGCAATCTTCGCCTCCAGCCGCTCGATGGCGTCCACGTCGTCGTCGTAGATCGACGTGGCCAGCTGCTGCTCGATGGTGTCGGCGGCCTGCTGGTGCTCGCGCTTCTTGTCGCCGTGCTCCACTGATCGCGTGATCGCCTTCTCGATCCGCGCCAGGTCGCGCCGGTGGCCACGTTCGGAGTGGTGCCCCACGAGGATCGGCTGGCCCAGTGGGATCGTCGCCATGATCCCGTCGATGGTGGCGTGCTCGCCCGCCTGTTTGCGCTCGCGGCTGTCGCCCCAGTCGCGCCGTCGGTCGGCGCGGCGCTCCCGCCGCTCGCGGTACGTCATACGGTCCTCGCCCATATCGGCCCCCTCTCTCCCGCGCCGGTCGTTCCGGCGCCGCCACGGTCGGAGTCGCTCCGGCCGTGGCGGCGCCGCCCGAGCCGAAGCTCGGGCGGCCCATCGCGCTTACAGCCCCGCCGCCGCCAGCTCGCCCACGACCACGCGCGCCGCCGTGGCGAACTGGTGGAAGTCCGCCCAGTCGTGGAAGTCCGCCGCCTCGCGCATGGCCGCGACCGCGCCGCCGCGCTCGACGGTGCGCAGCGCCGCCCGCTCGCCGTCGCTCACGCTGCCCGCGTACTCGGCCGCACATGGCGAGCCAGCCCGCAGCGTGCCCAGCGCAAAGACCAGTCGCCCGCGCCGCAGATCGTCCACCGCGTAGAGCGGCCGCTCCCACGTCGGCGGATAGTTGGCGGGCTCGCGCTGCTGGCGAGGGGTCGCCCGCAGCGTCGCGGCCATCACCATGCCCGCCAGGCAAACGCCGCAGCCGGGGTACGGCGGCGGTTCCGGTTGGTGGTACACGTCGGCGCGTGGCTCGTAGCGGTCCCCGTCGAGATGGTCGGCATCGTCGAGCGCCAGCGTGAGCAGCGCGGAGAGCGTGGCGGGTGGTTCGGGGAATCCGGTTGTGGGTGCCATGCCTACCCGCCCTCGGCCAGCGCGTCGGCCAGCGCGTCGTCAATCGCCGCCTCGATCCGCTCGAACGTGTCCGGCGCGAGCGTGGTGCGGTTCGCGTTGAGCGCGCCCGTGAGATGGCACAGCGCCCGCACCAGGTCCACCAGGTCGCTGGCGTTGCGCAGCGCCGCCAATGCCCCGCGCAGCGGTTCGCTCTGGTCGTGCACGATCACGTCGTCGGCCCGCCGGTCGATGCCGGCCGCGTCCACGATGCGCGCGTCGCCGTCGCGAAGGCTCTCCCCGAAATCGTCCAGGCGGCACCGAATCTCGCCCGCGTCGCCCCACGCCTCCGCGACCCGTTCGGCCGCGTCCACCATGCCGCGCGTGCCGCAGCGGTCGCAGTCACCGTCCGCGCCGTGGTGGCAGCCGCAATTGCAGACCAGAGTCGCCGCGCGCCAGCCGCGACACGGCGGGCAGTTGGTCGGTGGTGTCGTCGCCATATCGGCCCCTTCTCGCTCCGATGGTGGACGGTCCATCAGTCGCACCATAGTAGCAGACCGCATAGCATGCTAGCAGCGCATGCCACGCGGTCTGCTACTATGCGGGTGCCGTCACGACATGACGACGGAGCGAGAGGGACGCCCCCCGATGGAAGTCCAGATGGTGCCGACGGCGCAGATTCGCGCGGGCAACAATGACCGCCGCCACTTCGCCGCCGGTCCGTTGCAGAAGCTCGCGGCCAGCATCGAGCGCCACGGCTTGCAGACGCCGATCGAAGTGCGGCCCATGCCGGCCGACGCGGCCGCCGCCGCCGGCGCACGGTTTCAGATCATCGCCGGCGAGCGCCGATTTCGCGCGTGCACCGACGTGCTCGGATGGTCGGAGATACCCGCCCACGTCGTGCACGTGGACGATGCCAGCGCGTCGGCCCGCATGCTCATGGAAAACATGCTGCGGGAAGATTTGACGGCCATCGAAGAGGCCCGCGCGTACCGTGAGCGACTGGACGCGGGCATGCACATTGAGGATGTGTGCCTCGCTGCTGGCGTGAAGCGTGGCCACGTGCTCGACATGCTGCCGTTGCTCGACTTGCGGCCCGACATCGCCGCCCACGTTGGCCGCGGTCACATGCCCATCCGCCACGCGCAGATACTCGCGGCCGCTGGCCTCAATGCCCATAACCAGCTGGCCGCGTTCGAGACCTACGGCGCGAACCCCGCGCCGACGGCCGAATGGTTCGCCAAGCTCTGCGCCGACACCGTCGCGCGGCAGGACCAACAGGAGCTCTTTGCGTTCGGTGATGATCTTGTGCTCGCCGTCCAGGTTGAGGCGCGCCGCCAAGTCGAGACGCCCAAGCCGCGCCCCGGCGTGGACGCCCCGCCCATGCGCGCCGCCGATCTCTACACGCGATGCGCCGACGCCCGCGCCTACTGGACGGACGCGGCCGACCGTTGGGCCGCCGAAGGGCACGAGCGCACGGCCGCCCAGTGTTCGACGCTCGCCGATGCGCTCGCGCTCGCCCTTGACGGTGTGGCCATCCCGCCAGAGCGTGCGCCCCGCCCGTGCACGGACTGCCGCACGGACATCGCCAAGCTGCACGGCAATCGCGACCGCTGCCCGCGCTGCTACGAGTCCCACCGCATGACGGCCGAGCGCGAGCGCCACGAGCGCCGGAGCGCCGCACCCGCGCTCACGCTGATCTAGCGCGACAGCCCGAGATAGCCAACGGCCCCGCCGTGATGGCGGGGCCGTTGCCGTTGGTGGTGAGCGCTACAGCGTCGGCATGGTCACCACGGGCATCACGGGCGGCGGTCCGCCCGTGATGCCCGTCTCCGGTCCCAGGTCCACGGTGATCGTGAGTGCGTCCGCGGCCACCACCACGGAGCGCACGAGCGCGCGGTCATCGTCGGCGCGGTCAATGCTCGGGCAGCGCACGCGGACCGTGACGCCTGCGGCTGCCAGCGCGTCCCACAGCGCCGCGAGCTCGTCCGCGCCGCCGCGTGCCAGCCTGTCCCATCGTCGGCCCCTTCGCTCTCCACTGCCACGCTCGGCAGTGATGGGAGCATCGCAGGCCGCGTGGTCTGCTAGCTAGGCACGTCACGCCACCACCGCCCGGCTCGACGTGGGAGCGCCAACGACGTAGGCCACGGCCGCCCATGCTGGCACCGCGCCCCGCTCTGGCTGGCACCCTTCCGCCCCATGTCTTGCGGGCTGGACCCCTTCCGCGTGGGGCGGTGCGCTCGAAGTTGTGCGGATGCTTGCGGGGCGGGGGTACTCGAAGGGGCGAGCGATAACTGTGCTTATCAATCACGACCCCCGGCAACGGCCCGCGACAGGTCCGCAGCAGGTCCGGCGGAATCGTTCCAGACCGTGCGAGATTGGCGCACCCGATAATCGCCCTTAGTGGGTGCGAGGCCGCCGGAGCAGGCCGCGCTAACAGGTTCGGGGGGGCATGCGTGCCGGGGGATCTCGAAGGGGGCGAGCGATAACGGGGCATTATCGAACGGGTCACCCCGCCAAGGCCCGCAACAGGTGGGGGAGGGGGGCATTGGCTTGGACGAGTGCCTTCGCCTTGAAAAGCTATGGGGGCCCGGCTGATGGAAAAACACGCAAATCTCCGGGTGTTCAGCCCGTTCGCAAGGGGCCGAACGGGTGCAACGGGCTGGTGGGAGATCGGGCGGTGACATATGCGTTGGGCTATACGGCAACGGAAGCGCGCGCGCATGCGCGCGCGCGAGCGCGCGAGGCGTGTGCGATAAAGTGGTAACGGAAGGCGAACGGAAGAGCAACGGAGAACGGGATGCCGCAGAGCATGGGTCGGGTGTGCGCGGGGGCGGGACATCGGGTGTGCCATGTCGACATCAGCGGGGAGCACCCGCTGGCGAAGCGGTGTCCGGCGTGTCGGGAGCTGTGGGAGAAAGAGCGGCCGAAGCAATGGCGAGCGGAGAAGAAGAAGGAATCGGACGTGCTGGGGCAGGTGGTCGATCTGCTGACGCCGAACATCGAGGCGTTCGCGCAGGAGGCGGTGGCGGAGCTGCTCGACACGATGAAGGCGCTGGCGCTGGAGGCGAAGTCGGAGCAAGTGCGGTTCCGGGCGCTGGCCTACCTCATCGACATCGAGCGGGCGCGGCAGGCGGTGGCGCCGCCGGATCCGGCGGGATCGCATGCCGCGCACATGGCGGAGCAGAACGAGACGCTGGCGAAGCTGGACGAGATCTTGGAGCGCCAGCGGCAGTTGCCGCGCGATGAGCCAGACGACGACCCTAGCGACCATTGGCCAGGACCCGCGGGAGGTGGTGCCGCCGCTGATGCGGTGGTATCCGGCGGAGGCGCCGCCGCTGAAGGATCAACCGGCGGCGGTGCAGGCGAAGGTGACGACGTGGAGCCAGATGAACGAGTACCTGACGGTGCTGGACCACCCGGACCATCGACCGTACGAACCGACGGAGGAGCAGTGGCGCCTGCACCTCTCGCCCGCGATGGCGATGGGGTGGTTTGTGAGCAGTAGGCCGACGAAACGCAAAGTGCACTACCTGTGGGCAGGTAGGCGCAACCCGCCAGCGCAAACCTAGTGGATCGCCGCCAATCCGCCTAGGCATGCGCCCCGTCGCCTAGGCACGAGCCGCACGAGCGCGCGCAGCCCCGCGCGGGGCCGCCATTTTGCCCTATGTATGCGCCGCACCGCCTAGGCGCGCGCCGGCAGAGCCATGGGCAAGCCGTGGGCACGAACCTGTAGAATCGCCGCCACAGTGCCTAGGCACTGTGGCGCGGGTGCTAGGGTGACCGCATGGCCTGGGTGTCGATACGCGAGACAGCGGCAGCGCTCGGCGTCTCACAGGACACGGTGCGGCGGCGCATCCGGGCGGCGCAGCTCGAGGCGCGCAAGGCTGGCGGGCGCTGGCAAGTCAAGGTGCCCGACGCCGCGGCGGCCCCGCCGCCGGAACCGGCGCGCGACGCCACGGCGCTCGCGCGGCAAGCGGCGGACCTGCAGGCCGTCCGTGGCGCTGTCTCGCGGTGCCGACGTTAGCGCAGCGCCTGCAGCCGCAGACAATCCGAGCGCGCGAGCCCGGCGCGGCGGTGAGCAGCACGGCCGTCGCCCATGCGAAGGGCGCTCACGACGCGCGGCCCTTCCGCTTGCAGTCGATGTGTGCCATCACAAGCGGCGCAGATACGCGCCCAGCAATAGATGGTCCGCGGCCGCCAGCTCGTCGTTGTCGGCCAGGTCCTCGACGTGCGCCAGGCCGCACAGATCCCGAACTCGGAGATCCCGAGATCCTCAAGGGCGCCGCGATCGCCGACGGTCGGTCCAAATCAGGTAAGCAGGGGGGCCGCGGGCGCCAGCCCGTGACCGCGGCCCCCTACCCTAGTGAAGGGTAGTGAGGAGCGCGCGCGCGCGTGTAGTCGGCCCGCCCCAACCTGTCGACGAGCCCAAACCACTAGGCAAACCGCACAAGCGCGGCTGAACCACTAGGCAAACCGCACCGAACCACTAGGCTAACCGCAGCCGCCATCCTCAGCGGGCGCCGCCAGCTCACGCCGAGGCCGCCAGAGTGCGAGCCGCTGCCGCGCTCCACGCCCCGCCAGGTCGTAGCCACCTATCGCGCCGTCCCGAGCCAGCCGGTCCAACGTGGCGCGCGTGCTTTGCCGGGCATTCTCGCGCCCCTTCTGATCGCGCGGCACGGCGGGATAGGTCGCGAGCGCGGCCAGGGCATCCAACGGCAGCGTGGCCAGCCATGCGGCGCCGTCACGCTGCCGGAGCTGGCGCGCATCGAGCGCCCACACGGCGGCCAGGTACACGCGGAACGTGTGCGGCTGCACGCCGTAGCGCCGGAAGGCCGCACGGTCGAAGGTGGCGCCGTTGCCCCCGTCGCGTGGGTAGGTCACATCGAAAAGCAGCGACGCATCGGGCCGCGGCTGCCAAGGGTGCAGCCGAATAGGCAGCAGGACGCCAGGCCCGCCCGTAAGTGGCACGGCCGCCAACATGGCCCGCTCCAACGCGCCCCGGAGCGGCCCGTAGTGCTCGCTCACTCGCAGATCGCCAGGCCATAGCCGCCGAATGATGCCGTCAGGCCCGCCCACCGGGAGCTGCACCCGCACGGTGCCGACGCGCTCGCGCGGGTCCGGCATGCTCACCACTTCGATCACCAGCCGCAGCGCGCGTTGCCATACTCGCGGGTCGGAGTGCGTCCGCGAGAAGCCATCCATGAGCGCGAGCCACGACGAGGGAACCACGCCGCGCGGCGTCGCGTCCGCTGGCACGAGGCCCGGCAGGTAGGCCAACTGCGGCGCCGCCGCGGGCACAATCTCGCCCAGCGGCGGGATCTGAGGCGCCCCGCCCGCGCGGATCGCGGGCGCCTCGATGGTCGGCAGCTCACCCAATCGCTCCGTCGTGACCAACCGCGGCATCGTCGCTCGCGGCCAGCGGTCAACCTTCGCCGGCGGCGCGTTCGCATCGATCCAAGCATCGGCCAGCGGCCCGACCGGATGCCCAAGCGGGTCGGGGGCGTCGTCGCCGGCCGCCAAGAACTGCGGCGCCCATAGCTCGTGCATGGCCCGCAGTCCGAGCGCGAGCCGCCAGGCCGCGAAGGCGTCCGTCGCCGACGGCTCGCCGGCCTTGACCGCGGCGGCCTGCCGCTTGGCTAGCGCCCGCCCCGCCGCCCGCCCGCTCGCGATCAGCACGCACGCCGTCCGAGCCGTCGCGCCCGCCGCCACCCACTCCCACTCAGCGGGCCGTCCTTCGGCATCCTCACCCGCCGCAACATCGAGGGCCGACAGCGTGAGCGCGTCCACACGCTCACGCGCCGCGCCGGCCAGGCTTTCGCGCACGTCGGCCCGCAGAGCATCGCCCATGAGCCAGCCCACCAACGCCCCGACCGTGAGCCCGTCCCTCACGGCGGGCGCCGCGTGCTTGCTCGCCTTGTAGGCAAGCCACGCCTCGAGCTGCGGCCCGGCCATCAGATGAGCGCCCGCTCATCAGTGAAGGCCAGCGCGTCGCCGCCGCCCCTATGGGCCGCGGCATCGTTGCCGTCCACAGGCGCCCCCGGCTCGACTCGCACCCAGGCGCCGCCAGCGTCCCGCCATAGGTCCGAGACGTGGGCCGGCGCCGGCGCGAGCGCATAGCTCGCTTTATCGACCGCCAGCAGCAGGCCGCCGCCGCACGCGCAGCCCTTGGCGTCGCACTTCTCAAGGGTCCAGACCGTGCGGGCCGCGTTGCGCCAGTCGGTGGAGCCGCTGTAGCGCGCCGCCGGCGCGCCGGCGGCCGGTTTGGGCGGGTGCGCGATCAGCAGCACGGCGCAGGAGTGCTCGCGCGCCCAGCGGTCGACGGACGAGACGAACTCGCGGACTGCCGCGCGGTCATTCTCGGAGCTGCCGAACGCGCCCGCCAGCGGGTCCACGATCAGCAGCCGCGCGCCCACTCGCGCCGCAAGTGAGGTCAACCGCTCCCATGGTGGCAGCGCCGCCGCGCGCGTGCTCACATGCGCCGCATAGGTCGGGCCCCACAGCGGCCCCTCGCCCGCCAGGTCCACGTAATGCACGCGACCGCCACGGCTTTTATGGTGGGCATACGCGAGCGCCCCGCGCCCCGCATGGCCGGGCGCGGAACTGCCGGCCGCCAGCCGCCGCAGACGTCGCCGCGCCTCGTCCGGTTCATCCTCGTAGCTCGCGAACACGACGGGCGCCGCGCGGCTCGGGTCCGACGTGAGCCGCGCGTCCTCCGGCTCGCCAGCCTTGAGCGCGTCCGCGTCCGGGAGCCAGTGGTCGGGAGCCCCCGCCGCGAGCGCCGCCGCGAGTTGGAGCGCAAGCCTCGACTTGCCGGCGCCGCCCGCGCCCGTAAAGAGCGCCACGCGGCCCGCCGGTAGGTAGTCGGGAATCAGCCACTCGCGCGGCGGGTCCAACGTCGCGCCATCCCATTCGAGCGCGTCGGCTGCCAGCGCGTGCCGCGGTTGCAGGTCCTCCGAGGCCGCCTGCAGAAGGGCCGCCGGGTCGCCGGTCTGCGCGTGGGCGTCCCGCACGACGCGGCCCGCCACGTTGATCGCGCGCCGCAGCCCCGCCAGACGCACGACGATGTCGATGTGAGAGCCGACGTTCAACGCCGTCGGCGAAGCGTTCATGAGGGCCGCCAGGTAGCCCGGCCCGCCCACTTCCGCAAGCCTGCCGCGCTGATCGAGGGCCGCGCTCACCGTCACGGTGTCCACGGGCTTGCTCTCACGCTGTAGGGCCGCCACCGCCTCCAAGATCGCGCGATGCCGGTCGGCATAGAAGTCGCCAGCGCTCAGCTGGCCGCACACCAGCCGCGCGGCCTCCCGGTCGTACAGCGCCGCGCCCAGGGCCGCTTGTTCGGCGGCCAGGTCGTGCGGCGGCTCGGCTGCGCCGCGGTCGTGGGTATCATTCATCAGAGCCTCCTAACGGCTTGCGTGGCCGGCGTGTCAAACCTCAACCGGCCATGACGGGACGGCGCCGACGTGCGGTCCACTGCCGCGCGACCGGCGCCGTTTCACTTCGCGCCTCACTCACCCAGCGCACGGGCGCGCACGAACTGGGAGAGACCCAGGCCCGCCCGCTGCGCCAGCTCGCCCAGGTCCTCGTGTTCGGTTTCCGTCACCCGCAGGCGCAGGGCCGAATACCGACCGCCCCGCAGGCGCAGCGGCTCGCCGCAGTACGCGCCCCCCCGCTGAGGCCCCAAGACGCGGCGCCGCACGAATTCCGACACGTCCACGCCGGCGCGTTCCGCCAGCTCCCGGAGATTGGCGTGTTCCGCGCGCGTCACCCGCACGCTCACGTCGAGCGACCGGCGCAAATGCTCCGGCATCGGCGGCCGGCCCGTCCGTTTCGCCTCCATCGCTCACCACCCTACCTTTTGTCACACACAAACGACCACTCAGGGCGCCGTAGGCGAAACGAGGCCCTCAAGCTCCACACCCCGGCGCGAATCCCCAGGCGTGACGGCCTACCCAGCGCGCCGCCGCGGCCCGGCCGCTAATCCCTTTTAGCAGTCGTAGCCCAAAATAGAGCGCCCACCATGGCCACCGACGCGACCGACCCTGCCCGCGGCGACGCGCTCAGACGCCGCCCGCCGCTGGCCGGCGTGGCAGACGCCAACGAACTGGCGGCCCTTGAGCGCGTCGCTGCCTGGGCGCCCAACACCCGCCGCGCCTACACGGCCGCGTGGAAACGCTGGACCGCATGGGCCGCAGCTCGAGGCATGGCTGCGCTCCCCGCCGATGCCCGCCACGTGCGCGCCTACATCCTTGACCGCGCCGCGAAGACGCCGCCGAGGCCCTGCGCTACCTGTAGGCCGCCGCCGACCACCGCGCCCACGAACTGGCGCCCAAACCACCCCTCAGCACCCGGCCGCGCGCTGTACACAATTCGCCCACCATCCACCCGTTCTGTGTGGGAAAAATCCACTCAAAAGCGGTTGGGTGTGTCCCGTCCAAGTCCCTGAGGCCGCCCAAAGAACCTATGCCCCCCTGAGGCCCACCAGCGTCCAGGCCGCGGCGATTGGCAGACGCCGAGCACTCGCCGACAATGCCATCAACACCGACGCCGCTTAGGTGGCGCCGGTGCAGCATGGCGGCGCGTGCTTGGTCCTGCAGGATCAGGTGCTCGCCGCCATGCTCTCCCTAAGCCCTCGCGCGCGTGTGCCTCGGCGTGCGCGCCGCTTTGCGTTGCGATCCCCGCACCCCTTGAGCGCATCGAGGCGCCCGGCCTCAGCTCACGCCAGGCCGCACAGATCCCCAGCTCGACAGATCCCGGCACCCTCAACGCATGGCGCCGCGCGTCGGCTTGGATGGTCGCCGGAGTCCCGAGAGAGAGAGGGCGCCCCAAGCGCACGCTCGCTCTCGCTCCGGAGTTGGCTTGGGTAGTCGGTCCGAGGGGGGATGGGGGGATTTCCCAAGAAATCCCCCCATCCCCCCCTCGGCATGTAGGAATCGGTAGGCGGCGCGGGCGCCAGCCCGTGGCCGCGCCGCCTATGCCCTACCTAGTGAAA
>CBDHGI010000003.1:0-62742 GCA_965263075.1 Chloroflexota bacterium
CGACCATGATGCGGATGGTCTCACTGAGGGCGACGACGATCTTTTGGTAGTGGGCGACGTCCTCGTCCGAGAGCGTGCGGCCCTTCCGGTTTTTGAGCCACTTGTGGCAGACTTGGTAGCCGCCGATTTGGAAGTCCCAGACCTTCTCCGACACGCCTCGGAAGCCGATGGTGCCGGGCTTGATCGCGCGCTGCCCCTTGGTCTTGCCGGCGTCGAGCCAGGCGGTGCCGTCCGACCAGCCGACGCGTCCGACTTCCGGGTTCCTGGGGCCGGCGTAGCCGGTAATGGGCGTACCGAGTTTCGGGGATTCGAGCAGGTGGAGGGCCAGCAGGTCATGGCCGGCCTCCGCCAGCTTTCGAAAGAGGTCAACACTTCCGGGAAGTGGCACGCGGGGGAAGTCAAGCTTGAGCTGGGCCTCGTAGCGCTCGCGGTAGCCGGGGCTGTGGAACACCGTGTAGGTGTAGGCGAAGACGTCCTCAGGGCCGAAGGTATTCCGGAGATCGCCGCGTCCGTCGCTGACGAATCGTAGCTCGGTGGCGACTTCCATCTGCTCGACGAACCCCGAGTCCAGATTCGGCGTACGACCGCCCTTCCCTATCGGCCAGCGGCTGAACAACGCCCCGTCGGTCTTGCCTACTCCGGCATAGAGGTAGAGCGGACCGAAGCTCATGATCCCCTTGTTGCTATAGAAGGCTCGGCCTTCTACAGGATGGCGACTGGCGCCGAAGTGGGTGTACTCATCGCCCATCGCGACCTGCCGCATGAAGATCAGACCAAGATTCTCTCCTGCGAGCAGATGCGACATGACTTCGGTCCGAGGCCAGTCCACCATCCACGGCACGTAGTACATCTCCCGGACGTCTAACGGGCGATACAGCACAGGCGCGTACCGCTCATCCCACTGATCATCTTCACGAATCTTCCGCCGGGCCAAAGGTAGCTTCCATCCGCGCGAGTCCCCGGACGGATATTTCTTCGAACCTTTCCCGACAAAGTATTTCTTTCGGATTGCATCATCTGACAGTGACTTCGAGCGCAGGTCGGCGATCCGGCCTCGGAGGGCCTCCCGGTCGAAATCGATGACGAAATCATCGCGCGCCGTGACGATGCCGGTCACGTTGACGGCCATCATCTCGTTGATTGCAGGCCAGCCGTAGTACGCACCCGTTCCTGCGTCGTCGAAGGGCTTGAACAGATGGAACGGCGGGCCTGGCTCTAGCTGCACCCATTCGGTGTCGGCGGAGCCGCGCTCCCATAGCCAGCGGTACTTCTGCTTCCGTTCGCCCCAGAGGTCGGCGTGGCAGACACATCTGGCTGCGGCAGCCTTCGTGAAGAGCCCGATGGCCACGCCCTGCTGGATGTCGAACACGTTGACATCGCGGCCGCCCTCCGGCCGAGTCTCCTTCTTCTTGAGGTTCCCGTGAAGATTAAGCACACGGATCCGGCGGAAGGACTGCATGAGCGACCAGCGCATCCCGCGAAACGTGGGGTTGTCGAGGTAGCCGTGGTTGCTGATGTATCCGTGAACGCCGGCACCCGTGCGGTCGAGTAGCCACTGCGAGAGGCGGATGAACTTTACGTAGTCGTCCTGGAGCCACACCTTTCGTTCGCCGAGCGGCTCGCCGTCGACGTGGTAGTAGCTCGCCGTCGCCGTCCCGTCGGCCAGCCGCCCCTTCAAGAGCCCGTCGATCCACGGCCCCATGTTCGAAGAAAGGCCTGAATAAGGCGGATTTCCGATCACCACCGTGAACCGATGCTTTCGCTTGATTTCGTTGACCGCCTCGGCCTCGTGCGCGAGCGCCGGCAGGAAGTCGAGCGTGAGCTGCCCGTCACCCGGCGGCTCTAGCGCATTCGTCAGGTACACCCGCGCCCGCTCGTCGCTCTCGAAGCGGTAACCGGTCTCGTACAGCTTAAGGCCGATCTTGAGATGTGCGATAGCATAGGGCGCCATCAGGAGCTCGTAGCCGTGCAGTCGCGGCAACAGATCCTTTGGGACGTACGCGTTCCAGAGCGCCTCGATCTTTTTCTCGCCGTAGCCCTGGGCCGTCCACTTCTCCACCATCGTCCTGTGGATGAGGTCGATGACCTCGACGAGGAAGGTGCCAGTGCCGGTGGCCGGGTCGAGGATCTGAACGAAGGCCTGAGTTGTCGAGGTGCCTTCCGGGATCTTCAGTTCCTTGTGGTGCTTCGCCATTTCGCCCCAGGTGGTGGTGTCGGCGAGGCCGTCGGCGAGGCCGAACTCGTTACGCAAGAGCTCGTCCACCGAGCGCACGATGTAGGAGACCACGGGGCGCGGGGTGTAGAAGACGCCGCGGCTCACCTTCTGCTCTTTGTCGTAGGCGTCAAGGAAGTGCTCGTAGAAGTGAATGACCGGATCTTCCTGGGGGTTCTGGTCACCGAAGTCGCGGACCACCGCCTCCATGTTGGCTTGGTCGAGCATCTCCACCACCTCGGAGACGCCCAGTTCGTCGAAGTCGATGCCTGGACTGCCGGCCTTGCCGCGGCGCCCACCCACGTGGCGGAAGGTCTCCAACAGTTCCCTCAGGAATGGGTTCGTCCGCACGTGGGCGACGAGGTCGTCAGTCGTTCGCCGCGTGGGGTCGGTGATGCGGGCCGAGAGCAGGCCGTAGGCGATGGTCTGGGCGTACATGTCGGCGAAGCCGGCCTCGTCCAGGTCGTGGACGAGCGCGGTCTGGAACGCCTTCATGAGCTTGGTGAGCGGCCCGGACTGGGTCTCGATGGCCAGCGCCATCCGGGTGCGGTCGCGGATCGCGCGGGCCAACTTGGCGAGGCGCTCGGAGAGCTGCTTCGAGGTGGTGATGACCTCGCGGTGGCGCAATGTGAAGGCGGCGCGCCAGCGCTCGCGCCAAGTGTCGGGATCGTCCTCGTCGTCGGGCCAGGTGAGGTGGTCGGTCAGCTCGCGGGCGACGGCGTCGAGGTGGAGCGGCGTGTCGAGGTTGTCCCAGCCGAGCACCTTGAGCGTGGGTAGGTCATGGCCATCCCCGGATTTCGAGAAGTGCGCGAAGGCGATGCGGCGTTCGTCGCCCTCACCGTAGCTGGACACGAAGAGCAGGTCGTCGGCGACCCAGGCTTGGCGCTCGGACTCGTTGGCCGCGGCCCGCTTTTTGAGCGCCACTTGGCCGAGGATGCGACGCAGCGCCACCACGGGCAGGCGCTTCGGCTCGAACTTGACGAAGAAGATGCCCCAGGGCTGGCTCGGAACGAGCGGCCGCAGGCGCTTGATCTCCTGGATCTTGGCCGCGTTTTTCGCGTCGATGCCGAGTTCCTCCGGGGTGTACTCGAAGGTAAGCTCCTCGAAGTCGTCCGAGTCGATCGGCCAGCCGAGCTCATCGCGCAAGTATGCGACGAGCTGGTCGAAGCGACGGATGCTGGCGAGGCGTTCGCGGTGGTCGGTCGGCATCGGTTCAACCCTCGTTCAGTTCCAGCCAGCAGCGAAGCTGCGGCTTGACGCCGACGGGGGCGTCCACGCGTTTCAGGTAACTGTTCTTGATGTGCTTCTCGATCCGCTTGCGGATGTCGAGGAGCGTCTTCTCGTCCGTGGCGCAGTGCCGCGGCGTCTTGGGCTTCGAGCGGACGCTCGCGACGATCTCGCCCGGCTCCTCGAGGATGGTCTCGCGGTCGAGGTCGTAGAGGTACCAGCGGGTGGTGCCGGCTTCCTCGGTGAACTCGTTCCTCTCCCTGTCGAGGGCGGGGAGCGCGTAGCAGAAAAAGACACCGCGTACGCCCTTTGCCGGGCGCTTGCGGCCGCTGAAGATCGCACCGGGGAAGCGCGCGAGGCGCGACTCCAGCTCCGAGTCGGCCTGGAGCAGCGCCTGGTACTCAAGATGCATCTCCTCCACGGCCGTCCGCGTGCCTTCGTAGGCGTGGTGGAACTCCTTCAGCGCCTCGTAATCGTCCTCTGGAGTAAGGAGCTTCCTGCCCTCGATTCCGAGGATCTTGGAGATCAGGAGCGTCTTCTGCGTGACCGTCGCGTAGAGCGAGAGGATCTTGTTCAGCTCCTCGGGCGGGAGAAAGTTCCAAAACCAGACCTTGCCGCGCGTGGCGGCCGCCTCGGGGTGGTCGGCAACCAGTCGCTTCTCGATTGCCGGATTCATGCGCCGGTCCACTCGGCCAATGCGCTGCATGAGGCGTACCGGGTTCCAGTGGATGTCGTAGTTGATCATCCTCGAGGCGTCCTGGAGGTTGAGACCCTCGGAGAGGACATCGGTGGAGATCAGAACGCGGGTCTCCTCGCGGCCCTTCTCGGCGAGCTCCGGGGACGAGAGGCCGTTGTAGTAGGGCGCGAAGCGCTGGATAACGTCTGAACGGTTCTTGTTCGTGGCACTGTCCACCTGCTCGACGCCCTCGATACCGGTCTCGTGCAGGTGACGCTTGAGGTAGCGGGCCGTGTCGGCGAACTCGGTGAAGATCAGCATTTTCTGGTCGGCCAGCGCCTTGGACTTCAGAAGCCGGATGAGCTTTTGGAGCTTGTCGTCGTGCTTCGGCTCGAACTTCCGGGCCTCGTCCAGGAATTGCACGATCTGGTCGAGGTCGAGGATGGTTTCGGCCATCATCTCCTCTACGTCGTACTCGGCTCGGTTGAGGGGCTCGACGGCGTCGAGCATCTCCTGGGGGACGACGTCTTCGTCGTTCGCCTCCTTGCCTTCCTCGCCCCAGAGTTCGAGCTGGCGCTCGACGGCGTAGCCAAGGACCTCGGCGTTCTGTGCCTTCCAGCGATCGAGGCGACTCTTCTCGGCGTCGCTCTCGCTGTGAACCTCAAGGAAGGCCAGCAGTTTTCGGAGCAGGCGGTCGCAGGAGATCTCAAAGGCGGCAACGGAGCTCTCGAAGCGCTTCAGGAAATTGGTCCGAATGAGGCCTACCACCTGTCTCTGGCGGTTCTCCTCAAACGGGTCGATCTCCTTGTCCGGCCCCTTGTACCAATGCAGGGGATAGTACATCGGAAGCGTGAAGAGCGGGTTCTGCTTCGCGAAGGCCTTCTCGAACAGGTCGAGCATCCGCCCGTAGGTCTTGCGGATCGAGTATGCTGCTACCTGCGGATCCCTCCGCTCGGGAAAGGCGGCGGCTTTGCCGTACTCCCGAATCTGGCTCTCGCGGGCGTAATCGCGGCTTCGCTGGACGACGAGCTGGCGGAAGAATGCGTCGGTGAACAGGATCTCCTGGGCTTCGGTCATGTGCTCCGCGGCAGCTGCGTCGTTCTGCCCCACACGGCTGCGAAGTGTGTTTTCCATCTGGTTGAAGTACGCCCGCAGGTTGTTCACGCCGATCGTGCGCGCGAAGTAGGCCTCATCGCGACGGGTGAAGAGCTCGGTCATGTGGCGGAAGTCGCTCAGACGGTTGTTGATGGGGGTGGCCGTCAGCATGAACACGGTCTTGGGGCGTTCCGCGTTGTCGAGCAACTCGAACAGGCGATAGTAGCGCGACGGTTCGATTCCCGTGTCCGGGCGACCCTGGCGACCCGGATTGCGGAAATGGTGCGCTTCGTCGATGACAACGACGTCGGCGAGTTCTGCTATGCGCCGGAAACGCTCCGGGAAGGCTCCCTTGCGTCCGAGGTCGGTGTGGCTGAAGACGGCCAGGTTGCTGAAGTCCGCGCCACCGCCGACGCCGCCGATGTGCGGAAGCCACCGACGCAGGTGAGGCTCCCATACGCCCTCCTTGGTCGCCTTCGGTGCGAACAGCGCGACACGCTTGCCCTCGTGGAGGACGAGCCGCTCGATCAGCATCAGACCGACAAAGGTCTTGCCAAGACCCACGCCGTCACAGAGGAACGCACCGCGGTGCTGCCGGGCGATCTTCAAGAGCGCCCAGTACGCCTCCTTCTGATAGCGATCGAGATGCGGGAACATGCGCGACCGTGTCTCGTCCCACTCCGTTGCGCTCAGATCGTGCCCCCGGAAGAACTGCTGCAGGGCCTTCGCGTAGACGTCGAACGGCGAATATAGGTGCGTATGGCGCAAGATCGTCTCAATGACGTCCTCGGTGACCTCTCTCGCCTCGTTCCAGTGCGTCTCGAACCACTCCTGGAGCTGCGCGACCTCGCGCGCGCTCTGAACCTGGACGTTCAGTTCGATGTTCTTCGTGAGACCCGGCCGCGTGAAGTTGCTGGAGCCCACCAGCGCCTGGGCGCCCACGACCTCGAGCCTTGCGTGGGTGATGTAAGCCTTGGCGTGGAATTTGTCTTTGGCGTAGACACGGCACTCGATCTGCCCGGAGCGGAGCGCTTCGAGGATCGCAGGGACTCCGTGCAGGAAGGGGTTCGGCTCCTTGTCCTCCTCAATGCTTTCGTCGAGCCTGTTGCGCGCTTGCGCCCGGACCGCTTCGAGAATGGCCTTCCGAGTCCGATGGGTGGTCTCCGCGCCCATCAAGATCCGGATCTTGTCGAGTCCCTGCCATTTGCCGTCGAGCGTGAGCAGGGCGCTGATCTCGAAGTACCCGGTCGCGATGTCGAACGCCTTCGCGATGGTGGACCACTCCTCCAAGTACCGGAGCCCGGTCCAGCCGGAGACACTGTTGTCGACGATGAAGAGCTCGCGGCCCTTGGAGTCAACGGCCATTACGCTCCCGTTCGCACCTCATCCGCTGGGTCGACGACGCGCTCACGAACCGTGTGGGAAATCCGGTTCCTGTGCACGCCGACGCCGGAATACGGGTCGGCCAGTCCCGCCACAGAGCATTCTCGGTGGCGGAACACGTGCCGGCGCTGCATCGCTCCAGATGCCGATGGATCGGCGCAAGCATCGCGAAAATGTTCGCGGCTGCCAGCTTCGCGGAGGTACAGCGGCAACGGCGCGCCGTGAGGCCGCGACGGAACACAACCGCCGAATGGTCACGCTGGCCGCTTCCGGCTTTCGGGACCACGCAGCGGGCGCACCGGCGCCTGCTCGCCCAGCCCGTGCACGTGGAATGGCTGGGCGGCGGCTGCACCACATGGCCTGCGACGAGTGGGGGCCGCAAGAAAGGTGCCGGCACATGCAGACCGTGGCCGAAACTGATCTGTCCCTCGACCGAGAGACTCCAGAGCTCCACGATTCGAAAGAACGTGCGCAATGCCGGGCCAGACAGGCTCCTACGGTCTAGCGCCGTTGATAGGCGTACTCGTACAGTCATGGACTTGTCCATTATGTGTCTCTGATTGACTATCGTGTAATCGACCACTACGTTCGCCGCCAGGCGTCCGCCATGATCGGCGACGCCGAGGCCGACCGCACCTCCGACATGGCTACTGCCGACCTCCTGCTGGGCATCGTGGCGCGCGCGCCGGTTGCGCGAGCTTGCCAACGCCGCGGCGGCCGCTTCAGACCGGCTTCGCGCAGCGTGCCGATGGTTCCGCGCGCGAATACGTTCGTGCGGCTTGTCGTCAGGCCGATCACTGAGATCTCAGGATAACCTATCATTGTCGAGTTCCCGTTTCTCATAGACGGTCGCGATCTGCCGGCCATCCCAGACGTAGCAGAGATGCCGCTCTTGACGGACGTTCGAGAGAAGTGGCGGCCGGAATACGGCGGCACACTCACCCCCTGTCCGGCGGACGCTGTCATAGGCGATGCCGTTGGACCCGGCCTTGCGCAGCGCGCTGCCCAGATGCTGGCCTGCTGCGTAGTTGCTAGTGTGATAGATGAGCGGCTGCGTGTCCCTTTGTCCGCGCAAGTCATGCAGTTCTCCGTCAAGGTCTACCAGATAGACCCGCATATCCAGTTCCATAGGTTGCTGCGCGGTAGCGCCCATGAACCGCTCGCGGTGGTGCCTCGTCTCGGCAATGGCTGTGTCGAGGTGGTTCGCAGCATAGAATACACCGTAAGTGCCATCCGAGAACCGGCTGCCGCTCGGGTTTGGATGGGTGAACGCCGCCATGATGACGCTGGTGCCCGGTCCGCTAATGCGGTCTTCCGGCGGCACGAGCCTGATGTTGCCGACTTTGTTGCGAAGCCTGGGATTGGTCAGCGCGTCCAACTCTAAAATCGCCTCCAGATCCTGTGGCTCCGTCACCCGCTCGAAGAACTGAATTGGCGGAAACAGGCTGGGGATGATTCGCCAGCACGGCTTCCACACGATGCGGGTAACCGGCGGCGTCAAGCCCAACCGCCGCGCTGTGCGTCGAGGTATTGCCGAACGACAAAAAGGTCCGCTACTTGGCCGGACAACATCCGTTCAAGAGCCGATCTCCCGCAGAACAGGGGTGCCGCGTTCGAACGCTTCACCCATTCATCGGCTGCTTTTTCGTCGGGCAGCAGAATCTGAAGCGCCTTGTAGACGCCTACGATGTAGGAAATGCGCTCCAGTGTATCTTTCGACAGAACGACGTTTGGGACCTTCTTCCACTTGAAGAAGGTCGATCGAGCCGCCACGCCGAGGAGGATCATCTGTTCCTCGACCGAGAGGCTCCAGAGCTCCGCGATTCGAAAGAACGTGCGCAATGCCGGGCCAGACAGGCTCTTACGGTATAGCGCCGTTGCTATGCGTGCTCGTGCAGTCATGGAATTGTCCATAATGTGTCTCTGATTGACAAGGTAGTCTATCAATAGACTGTCCGCAAGCCGTTGCTGCCTGCGACCATCGGTGTCCGGGCGTTGGGGAGTGTCGCGCGCCAGGGGAGGCTCTCCCGCGCCGTCTTCCGGCACCGCCCCGTCCGGCGGCCCGGTCTTCCCTGGCGGGTTCAAGCGGTCCGAGCGGGTCGACTGGTATGCGGCATTCCATATCGTTCGGTCGATTGGGTCCCATGCCGTCTCCGGCGTTCTCCGGCGTCGCTGATGGTGGTGATAACATCGGCCCCGCGATACGCTGGAGGCACCCCTCCGCCGTACTCCGCCGTGAACGCTGGTGGTGCCGGGTGATCGACTCACGTATCCTTATGGAGAGGTGAACCATGACCGATGACCTGACCCGCGAGCATGAGCGCGCCCTGCTCGCCTGCGCGTTGCTCGGTGGTGCACACAACCGCACGCAATCTCCTACACACTGGGATTTGCCGCCGGGGACCTCCACTCGCAAATTCAACAAGCTAGCCTCCGCTGCAACCCCCTATTCCCATCCCTCCGTGACCCGCCAAGCGTCCCGCCTTGGTCAGGTGAACGTCCCGCCTTAGGGTGAGCTATTCCAAGCGGACCGCACGCGGGCTGCAGCGTGGGCAGCGAGAGGGTAGGGCGCGGCGCTCGGCGCTAGCCGAAAGCGCCAGCGCCCCTGGCCTGCCCCAGGATCTGGGGCATTGGGGCCATTGGGGCGGCGCTGCGGAGGTTCTCCTATGTGTCAGTCCACACGAGAGTTACAGGTCGCCGTGACCAGCCAAGCGTCCCGCCTTGGTCAGGTCATCGTCCCGCCTTGGTCAGGTCATCGTCCCGCCTTGGTCAGGTCATCGTCCCGCCTTGGTCAGGTCATCGTCCCGCCTTGGTCAGGTCCGGGCCGTTCCCGGCGCCACTGTTCAGCTTTGCCGTCATGGGCGGCCTTGTGGTCGGCAGGCGGCAGCACGCGCACGCAACCGCGGGCACCGTCCGTGCGTGCTGTGTGCGCCAGCACGGCGCCGGTTTGCCGCACGATCCGGTCTAGCGCTTCGCGGGCGCGTTGCCGTTGCGTGCGGCGGGTGCTACCACCCGGAGCTATATCGGCGGGGGCGTAGCTCATGATGGCTAGGTCGTCAGGCGACAGCGCCGGATACCAGTGCAGCGCCGCCGGATTGATCAGGCGACCGTCAATGCGAACCGGCTCGACTCGGCGCTGACGCCGCTTGCTTGAAGTGGGCATGTCCGCGCCGATCAGCCGTCCGCGGCGCGTGCCGTAATGGTCCCACAGCCAGCACAGCGATAGATACAGGCGATACGCTGGCGCCGAGTCCAAGCCGAGCAGGCGCAAGTGGTGACGCGAAACTAGCGGGCCAGGCCCGCTTCCTGGTGGCAGTAGCACCTCGAATACCACCAAGTCATCCAAGCTGGCACCGTCGCGCGGCGCCGTGCGCACCGTCACCGAGTACCAGACACCGCCGGTGTCGGCGTGCTGCCACTCGACACCGAGCCGACGCAGTTCATCCAGTCCAGCCATCAGCCGCGGCCAATCGCGGCCACGGTTCCAGCCACGCGGCCACAGTCCGGCCACCAGTTCGCGCAACGTGCAGTGCAGCGCCGCCGGCGCGCCGAATCCCACGCGGCGCAGTTCCGGCGGCACGGCCAACAGCGCCTCGACGTACAGGCGGACGGCGTGCGCCGCGCCAGGGCCGCGCGTCATGCTAACACCACCGCGTCGGTCCCAGCTTACTAGCGGCAACACCGGTACTTGCTCAGGGCCGGCGTGCGCGAAGCCGAGCCATAGCTGCTTGGGCGCTTCACCGCCACCGAGCGCAAACGGCAGGTGCCGTTGATCGGCAGTCACCAGCGGGCGCAAGCCGCCGGCGCGTCCGGCCAGCGTGCCGGGCAGCACCGGATGCGGGCGGCTGTCCCACTCGACGGGTACCGGGGCAAGCCGTTGCCAGGCGTCGACTATGGGGGCGAGCGGGTGGCGCGGTCGCGGGTCGACATCGCGCCATGCCTCGTGGGCGTTGATCAGGGGGCGCAGGGTCGTGGTGGAATCGCCGAGCCGCGCGCGCAACGCGGCGGGAATCGCCACCGTGACGGCGGCAGATAGGGTCGCGGGGTTGCCGTCCGCGTCCCTCACCAGTTCCCATCGGGCCGGCGTGCCGTAGACGTCCCGGAGCAACTCGGAGGCGTCCTGCAGAACATCGTCGGGGCACTCCGGGAGCCACGCGGCCAGATCCGCCGGAGCCGGTATGCGCTTGTCGGGGCACTCGGCGCGGTCGTGCGCTTTCGCCCATGTGGCACGGGCCAGCGCCTCCAGGATGGCAGCCGCGTCCGCGGCGGTCTCCAGGGTAGGGCGGTCAGGCACTCGCCACGTCCTGCGCGGGCACGGTCCCGGCGCCGTTCGCCGCGGCCTTATCGCGCTTCTTTGGCGGGTGCTTCGCGGCCGCCAGGTCGGCGCGGCGCATGCGAACGCCGAGTTCGAAACCACGGAAGGCACCGCCGGGGCCGGTGCGCTCAATCAGGCGCGTTCCCCAGCCGGTGCGGCCGTAGTTCGCTTTGACGCACTCAAGCAGCCGATCGTCGGATTGCGGATCGAGCATTAGCGCCAGGACACCACGGGCACCGTCGTACCAGGCGGCGCTCCCAGCCACGACACCGGCGCCGGGATCCTCGCCGCGGGCCAGGGCGTTGCGGGCGGCCTTCGTGTCGTGGGCCACCAGCAGCACACCGCAGCCGGGCCAGCCGGCGTCCGGGTCGGGTGCAGCCTCGGCGGTCAGTGCGCGCAGGAACGCGCGCACTGGGCCGGTCTCGGACATGCTGACGTCCGCCAGCGCGGAGCTCACCGGGTCGATCACCACCATGCGGGCGCTGGCGGCGCGAATCTCGCGCCATAGTGCGTCCCACTCGGCGCCGGGGTGGGAGCTCCCGTTGTGGTCGACATCGGCGGTCCACAAGGGGGCCGGATCGGGGACCAGATGTACGGCGGCGGGCACGTCGCTGGCGTTCATCCACCGCAGCCGGTGCGCGATCCGGGCCGGTGCATCTTCGTAGCTCACCAGCACCACCGGGCCGGCGGCCATGCGCAAACCGCACGCGGTGCCATAATCGGCGGCGGCGCCCACCGAGGCGCTCGCTATCTCAAGCGTGAACGTCGATTTGCCGAGTCCGCCGGCGCTCGCCAGGATGGCGCATTCGCCTACGCTCAACACCGCGTCAACGTCCGTGCCGATCTCGATCGGGTCAGGGTCGCGCCACAGTACGGGCGCGGGCTGGGGCGCCGTGGCGTACTCGGCGGCGCTCACTATCCGAGGGGCGTCGCTGGCGCCGGCCAGCAGCTCGCGCAGGTGCCGGGAGCGTCCCTCGACACCGGCCAACAGGTCCGCCGTAGGTCGGTCGCGGTTGCGCTCCAGGTCGGTCTCGCTCAGCATACCGGCGGCCTCGCGGCGCACGTGGGCATCGACTACTTGCCGGGCGTACCAAGTGGCGTTTGCAGCGGACGGCACTGCGCGGGTCAGGTCGTGCAGGTCGACCAGTCCGGGGGCTTTGTCACCTTCGCCGACAAGCTCGGCGGCCACGGCGCTCGCCATGTCGACGGGGCCGGTCTCAGTTGCCAGTACGCGGCGCAGCGCCGACCAGGCGCGAGCCAAGCCACCATCTGCGATCATCGGTGCTTGCACCGTACGCAGCAGCTCGCGGGCCGTGTCAGCGTTCTGCAGGGCGCACGCCAATAGCAGCCGTTCGTGCTCGGCGGTCTGGTCAGGGGTCAGGGTGCGATCATCGGTCATCGATCTACCTCCGGGCGCCACATCGGCGCGTGTGTCGTCATCGCCGCCACCTTCGTCGCGGTCGCGCGGGCCCCGGGGGTTAGCGCAACCGTTCGACCAGTGCAGTCCCGGCGGTAGCAGACCGACTTGCCCGCCACCGGGCGCTTCGCCGGAATTGCGGCGCCGGGGCGTGCTGGGGGCGCGTCCCGGTCGAACAGCAGCAGTTGGGCAGCCGGTCTCATGGGGACAGCTCCGGTCTGTCGGGCCGTAGCACCTCCTCGATGTGGCACCCTTTTAGCAGGGCGTCCCTTTCCGGCTGGTCGCGCGTCAACCCGTACTCCAGCTCACCGCCAGCACGCCAACCCCCGATTGTGTTCCGGACGCCATACGGCTGCGTCCTCCGCGCCTTTCTTGGTTATCCAGTTCGCGGCCAAAGCGGCGGCGCGTCTCGGCGTCGGCGGCTCAGTGGGCGAAACGCCACCCTGAAGTGAGCGCTTGGACATTGGTCAAACTCCGGTCAGCACAGCCGTTTGGCAGGTATGGCTGCAGGTCCATTTGTAGAGGCGTGTAATGCAGCGCATGATCTTCCTCGCTGGCGACCCCGGAAGATCGTAAGCCTCTAGAGTAACCTGCGCCTCGTCGGCGAGCGAACTGCGGGGCAGGGACTCCGCAGAGTACCGCCGATGCGGGAGTACCGGCGAGTTGCGCGATCGTCTGGGAAGCTGTGGCAGCTGGCAGCCACCGCGAGTTCCAGTGGCTCATTCGCTGAATTCCTGCTCCAAGAACTCGCGCACGATGTCCTTGATCGTCACCCCGCGTAGCGCGCAGCCCGCCTTGACCCTAGTGTGCAGGCCAGCCGGAAGGTCAATCGTCAGCCGTTTCGACGGGTCGCCGTCCCGATTTCGGACCCACGCGTCGGCTCGTTCTGAGTTCCTCTCTCGCGGCTTCCCTGGTATGGTGACTCTTTTCGTAGACATGCCGACACCTCCTTTCCTTCACATAGGATCTCCCGGGCAAGTTGTTTGATCTCGCACGCCGCCAGCGAGCCCGGAGCCGTCTCGATTACCGTACGTCCTTTCGCCGCGCTTTCGGCAAAGGAGACTCGCTGGCAAACGGTGGCCTCAAGCGTAGGAACTTCGTAACTCGCGAGCGCCGCGCGCACGTCCCTCCCAATTACCGTGTTTACGATTTTACGATTAATCGCGAATACAGCACCAAGATCATTCCTAAAGGCCCGTGCTTCGCGGACCATCTCCACCGTCTCAGCTGTGGCCCACACGTCGTAGGGTGAGGGCTGTATCGGGATAACGATGAGGTCCGCTGCCATTATCGCGGAGCGGGTCAGTTCGTTCGACCTGGGTGGGCCGTCGATCACGACATGGTCGTAGTTGGCGGCGTGCGAGGGGATCTCCTTGTGGAGGTTCGTCTTTGGTAGGCCGACGACGCCGAACAGCGGCGCAGCTTCGCGGCTGGCCGCCCAGTCAAGGGAACTCCCCTGTGGATCCGCGTCGATCAGCAGCACGCGCGTCCCGTCCTCGGCGAACGCAGCGCATAGGTGAACGGCGAGGGTAGTCTTTCCGACGCCGCCTTTCTGGTTGAGGACCGCGATAATCACAAAGTCGCCTTCCCAACTTGTCGTATTTGTGTATTCATGAATATACGCTTACACGATAGTTTTTGCAACCTCTACCGATAGGCGCGGGTAGGCGACGGGGCCAGTGCGTCGCCTTTTATGCGTTTCTAACTCACGATTGCGACCGCTTCCAGGATCGCGGTGCGGACCGCTGGGCGTCACGGCAGGCCCGCGCCGAATCGCCTCCGGTTCGCGGTGACACCGGCTGCGCCCAGAAAAGCTGAGGCTCCACCGGCCTCATGGACCTTTACGTTGATGCGGGCGACGCCGCCGCGCAACCGCCGGTAGCGCTCGCCTGCGGGTATCGTGCGGTTGCAGCCTGCATCGGTTCGCCGCGGTCCTGGTCGACGAGCCACTGAACCGAATCGGCGAACGGCCACCTGCATGAGGACGATCTCGCTTGCGGCCCGGCGCCGCCGATCGCGATGGGCCGCGCGGCCTTGAAGTCGGATCGCAGATGCTTCGTCATGGGGGGTGGCAACACGTGCAGGTGGGCCGTTGCGGAGCGAGGGTAGGGCGGGCGTAGCTTGGAGGTCAACGCGTGGTGCGGTGGGTGCGGTGGGCGCGGTGGGATTGACGGAAGGACAGGAACGGATAAGTGCTATTATCCTACCCTATAGCAAGACTACTTCACAGGATCATCTCCTTCATTGGAGCTTGCAGTGCCTGCGAAGTTCGCCCAACCGGCTCGGAGGTTGCTGCGCGGCCTCGATGGCCGCAGACACCGGAGCCGAGTCCGTCCATTAGAGCCCGCGCCTCGGGCGCATCGCCGGCGGGCGCGCCGCCGCACCACGGCGCAACAGCGCATCGACGCCGGCCTCGCCGCGCTCGCGGCCAACACCCGCAAGGCGTACACTACGGCGTGGTCCGCATGGCAGAGCTGGGCCGCCGAGTACGGGTGCAAGGCGATCCCGGCTACCGCGGCCGACATCGCCATCTACCTGGAAGCCCGGCACGCCAGCGGCGCCGCCCCGGCCACGATTCGGGTCGCCCGCGCGGCCATCGCCAAGGTGCACCAGGTCTCCGGACTCGCCGATCCCACGGCGGACAGCCTGTGCCGTGACGTGCTGCGGCGGATCGGTCGAGAAGGGCGTCATCGGGGGCGCGGCCAAGTCGCCGGCATCGGGTGGGCGCAGGCGGAGGCAGCGGCGTCTCTCGCAGACGACGGCAGCGGCAGCCTGCAGGGACTGCGCGATGCGGCGATCATCCTGGTGATGAGCGATACGCTGGCGCGCATCAGCGAGGTAGCGGCGCTGCAGTGCAGGGATGTGGAGGCGTACACCACCGATGAAGGCGGCAGCGTCCATATCAGAGCCAGCAAGGCTGACCAGTTCGGGGAGGGATCCACGCGCTACATCGGGCCGGCGACACTGACCGCGATCAACCGCTACCTGCAGGCGGCCGACCACGCTACTGGATCGCTGTTCCGCCGGGTGCTGCGCGGCGGCCACGGCAGTAGCGAACCGCTCGGCGCGGACAGCATGCGGGCGATCATTCGCAAGCGGGTTGCGGTGGTGCCCGGCAGCGGTGGGCGAGTCGGCGGCCACTCGTTCCGGGTCGGCAGCGCGCGCGAGCTGGCGGCCGCCGGCGCCAGCGTGGCGGAGCTGCAGCAGGCCGGCGGGTGGCGGTCGCCAGCTACGCCGGAGGTCTACATACGCCGCGAGGCCGCCGCTCGCGGACCGGTCGCGCGGCGGCGCTACCGGGTGGGCCGGTAATCCCTCATACGTGTGTACACGCGGGGACGTGAGGAATGCGGCAGGATCGTCGAGCGCTCATAGATCTCCATGCTGACAGGCTACCGCGAAGGAGCCCCGTGCATCCAAGCGGTGTCTCGTGGAGCGGGCCAACAGCAGTGGATACGACGGGCACATGATCGCACCTGGGGCGAGGTAACAGGCGACGGGTGAGTACCGCGTCCGCTACCGGGCGGCTCGAACACTTCGCCGATGCCGTGTTGGCCGAGTGCGCGGGTGAAGGGCGCTACCAAGAGAACGCCGCCCACCACGTCGACGACTGGCAGGCAACGTATGCGGTGGCGGTATTCCTGGCTACCGTGACGGAGGGAGGGCAAAATCCGTAATGCAGCAAGCCCAGGAGCTATTGTCTGCGCCAGCGAGGTCCAGATAAGCTCAGGGAAAGGAGTAGCCAGATGAGAAGCAGACGATGGAGGCTCGTGCGGGCCACGGGTCGCGGCTTCGCGGCGGTGGTGGTGGCCGTCGCGTTGACCGGGGTGGCGGTGCCGCTGTTTGCGGACGAGGGCGAAATCGTATGGGGCGGCGCGATCCCGCTGACCGGCATCTACGCGCAGGCGGGCGAGCTCGGCAGCCAGGGAATGGGCGCCTACATCGCATACCTGAACGCGACCGGGGGCATCAACGGCCGGTCGGTGCGGCTGGCGAGCCATGATTCGGGCTCGCTGCCGGAGCAGTCACTGGCGGTGTTCAAGCAGATCATGGCCGAAGAAGAGGACGTGGTGGTGTTCTACGGAGACTCCACCGGGTTCGCGCTGCTGTCCGCGCCGGAGGTCAACGAGCGCTACCAGGTGTTGATGGGCGGCAGCTCGCTGGCGACCGTGCTTGCCGATCCGGTCAAGTTTCCCTATCAGTTCCTGGCCGGACCGACCTATGCGGAGATGGTCGGCATGCTGCTGGTGTACATCGCCGAACAGGGCGGCAAGGAAGGCGCCGCGCCGCGCGTGGCGCTGTTCTACTCCAACCTGGAGTTTGGTCGTGACCCGATCCCGGCGGCCAAGGAACGAGCGGCGGAACTCGGGATCGAAATTGTCGCGGAGATCGAGACCCAGCCAGCGGGTATCGACGTGTCGCCGGAAGTGCTCAAGCTGCGCCAAGCGCGCCCCGACTACGTGATTTTCCACGGCTACGTGACTACCGTGTGGCCGGAGGTGATGGTGCAGGCGGTGCAGTCCGGGGTCGATGCCATGTTCATGGGGACGTTCTGGGCGATGGAACCGCTGATCATACGGCAGCTGGGGCCGCTCGCGGACCGCTACATGGGAGTATTTCCGTACCGGTACTACTGGGAACAGGAGGACTCTGCGACGCTGCGGCTGATGGCCCAGGTGACGAAGGCGGAGTATCTGCCGATCTACGCGCTGCAGGGGTGGTTCTCGGGCATGATCTTTACCGAAGTGATCAAACGCACGCTGGCCGCCGGCATGGAACTGACCGGCGACAACCTCAAGGCAACCCTGGACGGGATTGAGGACTGGGACACCGGCGGGCTGATCGGGGTGCCGGTGAGCTTCAAGAACAACTCGATACCGGTGGGGCGGATCTACCAGGGCAACTCGGCGACCGGGCGCATGGACCCGGTGTCGGACTGGATCCGCCTCGCCGACTGATCTGGGACTCGGAGCGCGAATACCCTCGCTTCTCCGGCCTGCTGCAACGGGCCGGCGTTCGCCGCACACGCAGCGTGTCAGGACCGCCTGCAGGCTCTCCGGGGCCGGGCCATACCCCACCGTGGAGACGGGACCACCATTCGATGGCGAGTCTGTGGTCGGCGAGGAGAGCGGCGGCCCGGAGGCGATGAGATCGGTACAGCGGCGCGCCACGGCCGAGCAGGTGCGGTCGCAGACGCCGGCGGCCGGCAAGGGGATGGCGAGCCGGTAGGCGGCGGAGCAGACCTCGGCAGCAGGGTCTCTGCGTCGTTGGCGAGGAAGCGGGCCAAGGCAAGCCCGCGGATCGCGCTGCGCAGGCATGAGAGCCGATGGTACCCGCGTATGCTTCCGCCCAACGACAGCGGGCGGAACCGAGGCGCCACTGCGAGTAGAGGGGTGGACCGGGGTGGACCAATAGCGGGTAGGCTGCTTGGTGCAAGCATGCAAGTGGTAACGCACGAAGACTACTTG
Source organism: Chloroflexota bacterium (assembly GCA_965263075.1). GTDB lineage: Bacteria > Chloroflexota > UBA11872 > UBA11872 > UBA11872 > UBA11872. Next base: position 17,791 of record CBDHGI010000003.1, read on the forward strand.
GCGGCGGTCGCGACAGCGGTGTGCGAGCAGTATCCGGCGACGGCGTCGTCGTTGAGCGAGGTACGGCTGGTGTTCGGAGCCGGCCCGCGGCGGCGTGGCATAGCGCCGCTGCACCGGGTGTGGGGAGGCGGGGAGGCGGTGGAGCCGCTGCCGCTGGTGGAGATCGCGGCGATCGGCGGGCTGGCGCCGGCGGCGACGTGCCACGTGGTGCTGCACGAGCTGGCGCACGTGTTGGCGCCGGGATTCGGTCATGGACGAGAATGGCGCTACGCGGCGCGGCAGGTAGGGCTGATGAAGCCGCGCGCGTGGCCGGATGCGGGCGAGTTGAATGTCTGGGGGGCGATCTCGCCGGGGATCCGAGAGCGGCTGCAGGCGATTGCGGAGCCGACCGAGCGAGTGCCGGCGGAGTTCTGGGAGGACTGGCACCGGCGACCGTGCGGAGCGGGGTATGGGACGCGAGGCGGCGTCAGCCGTGGCGAGGGGGCCGGCAGCCGCTACCTGAAGGTGGTGTGCGAAGTACCGGGCTGCGGCTACCAGGTGCGGGTGACGCGCAAGTGGCTGGCGCTGGGCGCGCCGCGCTGCGCGATCGTCGGGCACGGTGAGATGGTGCTGGAGCGCCCGGCGCAGGCTGGAGAGCGCAATGCCGAAGCGACCGAAGCCGAACCGCACGCGAAAGGGGCATGAACGCCGACGCCGCGCGGCAGGCCAGGCAGACAATCCCCGACCTCTGTCCGATGCTCGAGGAGCACGTGTGCTTCTGGTACTGCGAGTACCGGATTGTCGGTCGCTGTGAACACCCGCTGAGGCTGCGATGACCGCCCGCGTCGCCCCGGTGCCGCCGCAAGCCCGCCCCGGCGACACCGTGATGGTCGACGGACATCCGATGGTGGTGTTGCGCCTGCTGCCGCACCTGCGCGGGCGACCGTCGGCAGCACGACTGACTCCGGATCTGCCGTGTGGGACGTGCGAGGCGCCGCTGCGCTACGACGCGCTGCGCCGGCGGTGGTGCTGCACCGAGTGCCAGTCCGGCTATGAGGGGGAGGCGCTGGTCGACCTGGCGCGCGAGCACGTCAGGGACGGTGTGCGCGCCGGCAGAGCGCGCCGCAACCGCGCTTCACGTGGCCGGCAGGTGGTTCGCGGCGCGCCTGGCGCGGCGGCCGTGCTGCTGCGTGCCGCGGCTGCCGGCGGTGCGCTGAGCCACGCCGCGCTGCTGGCAGGGGTGACCGGCGCCGAACGCCGCGCGCTGGCGTGGGCGTTGCGTGACGCCGGCAGCGCGCCGCTGAGCGCGGAGCGCTGCCGGCAGGCCGCTGAGGCACTGGCCTCGTTGACCTCGGAGAGCCTGGAGACGCCCCCGTGACGCTGCTGGTGGTGTGCTGGCTTGCCTTGTGAGCGGCGCACGTGGCACGACCGTCACGGGTGCTGGCGGTGAGCACGCCGACCGCGGCGGTGCATCCGTGACCCCGGCCACCCTGCCGACCGGAGGCAAGCGTGGCGCCGGCGAGCAACTGGAGGTGCCGTTTGATGCCCCGTCGGCGGCGAAGGAGAAGGCGGTGACGGCGCCGGGCGAGTGGCCGGTGGCCGTTCCCGGGCGAAACAGCCCTGCGCGCCCTGTTCCAGAACCAGCCGCCCCGCCTTGCTGGCCTCCGCCACGGCCCCGAAGGATCGAACCGCGGCAGCTGTCGGAGGCATCTGCTCAGGCAACGGGATCAGGGATGACGGCGCTCGACGATTCACCCCTCATCCACAACACTTGACAATATCCCAGACTACAACGACGACTACGTAGACCCCGATAGGAGGGACCTCTATGAAAATCTCTCGTTTGGCCTCGGCGGCCCTGATTGCGCTGTTTGTAGCCGCGATCGTTGCCACGGCTCGTCCGTCGTGTTACCCCGATTGTGCCGGTGTCAACTTGCGTGGCGCTGATCTTTCAGACACTGATTTGACCAGGGTAAATCTGAACAAGTCCAACTTGGCCAATGCTGATTTAAGGGGCTCCTTTCTGATTTTCGCCCAACTGTTTGAAGCCGATCTGAGCGCCGCCGACTTGAGCTATGCTTTCCTGATCCGCGCCGACTTAAGGAACGCCGTCATGAGCGATGCCGTTTTGGTCGACGCCGTCCTGAGTGACGCCGACCTGATGGGCGCCGACCTGACGGGTGCCGTCATGGAGGATGCCGTTCTGCTCAACGTCGATCTGACGGGCGCCAAGTTGGCGGGCGCCGACCTGACTGGGGTCAATCTGAAGGTAGCTGACCTGATGCTTGCCGATCTAACCAGCGTTGACCTGACGAGTGCCAAGCTGGTTCGTGCGGATTTGACTCGCGCAAACCTGACGGGTGCAGATCTAAGCCATGCTGATTTGCGGGGCGCGTTCCTGGTCCAGGCCGATCTGACGGGCACCAAGCTGGGGGGCGCAGATCTGAGCTACGCGGATCTGAGCTACGCCGTTCTTGTCGATGTGGACGGCTGCGACACGAGAACGAAACCGCGTCCGCGTTTGCCTGGCTGCTGACCCGTCACGCGCCTACCTTGTAGCGGCGTCTGGCGACCGGCCCGCGTGTAGGGAGGCGCGCCCTGCGGGTGGTCGCGGAGCCTCCCACCCCGACGGCGCATCGGAAACCCGAAGCAACGGCGCGCGGCGACTGCCGCCGGTGAGTAGTGCTCATCGCCGTCTCCAATCTACCCAGTAGTAGGCGATCTCCGCCCCAGTGCAATTCACGAAGATGATTCCCGTTTCGCCGCCCCCGCCCGTTGATCGCAGGTTGGCAGAGCCGAAGAGACGATAGCCGAGGCCGGCGCCGACCTGGAAGGCAGAACTCGGGCGAGAGCGATCCGCCTCCACCACTGTCTGCTGGTCGCCGGGAAGGCACAACGTCGAGATTCTCCCGTGACGTCATCACCGCGGCGTAAGTAGCGCAGATGACGCAGCAAGTAGAACGGGGAATACGATACTCAGCATCGCCGTGCGAAGAGTATCCGGAGACAGGGGCGTGCGAGGTAGCATTGCTAACTCATAAGTATACTGCCGGCGACGCCGCCGCCGCTCGACAGACGTGCTGTGATTCAGGTCTCTGTAGCCGAATCGATAACTCTAACCCACTCTGACGAGATCTGCAACGTCACGCCCCCGTCTCCAAAATCCTCGGCTAAGGCCCGACGCAAGGTCGGTAAGGTCTTGGAACAAGACATCGGCGGCAACATGGACGGGTAGATGAGGATATAGGCGGGGGCTGGGCGACGGACGGTCTGAGGTGTCGTTGGCAACCGGCCGCGTAGACCGACGCGGACGCAGTGAGTTCCGGGAAGGTGATCTGACAGGTTGAGTTGAAGTTGCGGTGCTCGGCAGAACGTCGCGGTGCGCTATCCTGCGCGCGGCCAAGGGATCGTGCGCGAGGCGGGGGTGGCGAGTTCTGCGCACAGCCGTAACCGCATCACACTGCTGCTGCGGCACTCAATGCGTCGGCGGTACGGCAGCGATACCCGTCGACGTAAGTGTGATCGCGGCCACCAATCAGGACCAGGGGGCTGTCAGCGAAAGAGAACGACAGCTCCAGTTGCTGGCCGTCGGTACCGATCCCATCGCCGCGGTCGTGCGCGACGAGCCAACGGGACGAGTCTGCGACAACCAGGCGAGGGCGCCCTCATACAGGTGGCCGTAGGTCTTGATGCTCATGCCAATGCCCGCCGTCGAATCATACGTGTCATACTACGACTGCGAGGGGGAACGGTTGAGTACGTTGCGTGTGGGGCGGATGCCGGAAGCCAAGAAGGCAACCCTGAAAGAGATGCTGAGCGCGGAAGTGAACGCGGCGCTGGAGCAGCGCCCCGACCTGAGGCTGGTCAAGCTGGCCGACGCGGCGCAGGCTGACAGCAGCACGGAGTTGATCGACTTCTTTCATGCTGCTGAGCAACTCAAGGCCGCGACGGACGCGGCCTACGGTGAGAACGACGACTATCGCACCGTGGCGGGCGCTGCGGAAGCAAGGCCGAGCCCCGACCTGCTCGACACGCTCTACATGATGCAGCGTCGGCAGGTATGAATATGTAACGGCGCGACGGCGTGCGCCTGTCGGCCGCGGGGGGTTTCTACCGGAGTTCCGGGGCCGTCTCGGCAACGCGCACTCTTTTTGGCCCGCCAGTAGACGTGCCCGTCACCCTGGACCCCGCCGCTCTGCGATCTACCCCGAACGGGCTGAGTTGATCCGCGCCCGGCTGCCCCCGCCGTCGCCGGGCCGGTGACTATCGACGGCACGGGGTTGGAGTTGGGAGGGCTTCCTCCCCGGGGGCAGCATCTTTAGAGAGTCAAGCTGAGACACTACCGACGACCCCGTTACACTGGGCGACGTGGGATGCGAACAACCGAGATCTGGATGAAGATATTGTCATTATCAGGGAGCTGACGGGACGCGGGGCGGTAGGCGGAGGGCGGGATCGGTGCAAAAAACGTGGTACCCTTCGTCACAATCCAGGATCGTAAGCGGCGACCGCCACCAGCAGGGCGGTCCTGTAGATCAGCTTGCGAATGGGGAATCCCTCCTGGCCACAGAGCGAGCACGTGGAGGGACTGGCCCCAAACGTCTCCGGCTCGCTGCCGTTATTGGTACACGACACCGTGATCGAAGTCAGAAAACTGCCCTTCACGGCGCATCCCCCCGCAGGTCAGCAGAACCCCGATAGATGGCGTCGAGCAGTGCGTAAGTCTCCGGGTCGTATGCCCGGAGTTCGTGTGCGCAGTTGAGACCCCACTTCGGGGCATAGGCCAGATCCTCAGCCGTCCGGGGATAGTCGCCGTTTCCAACGCAGAAATATATCTCGGTGATCGCGGTGAAGAAGTGCCCGAAGTCATACGGCAGGGTCGGTCTCCACAGGTGTTGCACTTCCGGTAGCGCCCAGCGGTCGCGGAGCGGGTCAATCTCGACGTACTTCGCGATGGTATGCGCCGCTTCGTGGACGCACACGTTTCTCCCCGAGGGGGTGATTAGGCGTTCCTCGGGGCACAGGAAGGCGGTGTGCGAGGCGAACGCATTCCCTGAACCGGCGTCGGCCCATCTATCGGTTGGGGTGCCCTGTCCATCGGGCTGGCAGATGCTGTCACGATTATCGAAGATGTCGAGGATGGTGAGGTCGCAACTGTTCTCGTGGCGGCCTCTGATGTACCCGGTAACGCCCTCGGCCTGCATCGCCTCGACGAGATCGGGGCGGTGCTGGAGCATGGTAGCCACCCACCGCCCTGCCCGTTCCAACGTCGCCACCGGGACCGCGTTGCTGGCGGTGATGCAGATCGGGCCGACGGCTGACATGCGCTCCATAGGCGGACGATGTACCGGGTAGGGGCAGCGCGGATCGGTGTAGAGGTTCGATATGCGAATCAGCCACCGTGGCGTCCGAGGCTTGGCCACCGGCACTGGTTTCGGTTGTTCTACAGGTGGATCTGCGATGGCGGCTTCTTCGCAGGCAGCGAGAGCCAACGCAGCGATGACCAACCCCATTACCAGGGCGGTCCTCGTGGTGGTTCTCATGAATCCTCGTCACGCGCCGCCCGCGAGGCCCGGAGGCCCGCTGCGTGGCGCGCGATCCGGGCCGCGTCGACCCTCAGTAGCGCCGAGCGCACCGCCCACACCATAACCGCGGAAGCGACCACGAAAGTCGCATCAGCCCCTCTTGAGTCCCAGGAGGCGGCGCAGTTCGTCTGACCGGACGACAACGGACACCACTGGTTCGCGCTACTCTTCCAGAAGCCGGGGCAGATGTCGAACGAGTAGTACAGGTTCCTCGCCGTGATGAAGACGTCCGAATCCACGAGGTAGGTCCGACCCGCCATCATGGCAGATCTACGCCCAGCCGCCTGGCGTACTTCTGCAAGGCTCCGCCTCGCAGCCCTGTCAGATCATAGGCTTCCTTGAATCCGATACGGCCCTCCATAGCTGCCCGAAGCACCTGGGTCGCAAACAGCTCGCCCACACGCGTGTTCTGGTTGTTGTAGAAATCTCCCCCGCTCGGCGGCGCGCCTCCTTCGCGCTCCCGATTGACGTAGCGCTCGTAGAAATCGAAGAAGGTGCCGCGGGCGACCAGATCCAAGTCGAGAGCACGGCGGGCAGCGACTACGGGGCTCACCTTGAACGTCCGGGCGAGCGCCTCGAAGGGGCCCTCAGGGGTACCGGCTCCAGCGATCACCAAACCTATGCCGACCACCTCGCCGCCAGCCACGAGCAGACCGCCGGTGGTGTCACCCTGAACGAAGGACCCGATACCTAAGCCAGGCAGCAGGTTCAAAACGAATGGTCCCCAGGGGTCCACCTTCTCTATCTCGTATCGCAGGAAAGCTCGGTCTGAGCCATCTCCCTCCTGGGCGGATGCTGATTGCGTAGAGATGGCGACCATCGCCACTGCCAGCCATATGCCGAGTGCCTTCATCAGAAGCCCACCGGGAACTCTGCACACACCTCGATGGGGGTGGAGTTGATGCTCTCCCTGAGCGTGCCGCGGTCGTCTTTTGACTTGCCGAAGCTGAAGCTTGAGCGACCACAGAGCTGGACGGCTTGCAGCCCGTCGTTGGCGATCACGCCGATGGTGCCGCCGGCTCCCCACCCGGCGATGTCTCCCTCCGAATCGGTCGAGAGGTAATCGTGAACGAACCCCGCCCTGACCGTGTAGTTGGTGCCTGCGCATCCCACCAAGGTGACGAACACCGCCACCGCCAGAAACAGACCAAGACCCTTCGTCATGGAGTCCTCCCGTGCCCGGCCATAAGGCGCCGGGCCGTTTTGAGAACTCCGTCGTGTTGGCACACAATGGTAGGTGTCCTGGATATTCGCGCCGGGCGGGGTAGCTACTCCACCGCCCACATGGCGCTGTTGTATTCGCCAGCGACCCGGCAAGGGGCCAACAGACGAAGTTCTCGGGGGCAAGGAGACACCCTTTCAGGCTCCTGAGTCAAGAAAGCTTTGTTTGGGCACAGGTGAGCAACGGATCGGCATCGCGGCCACCGTCCAGCTCGTCTACCGGCTGACGGACGGCGTGCGCAGGGCGAGACCCAAAAAGTAGTGGCATCGACCAAAGAATCTCCTGAAGTGGGTTCAATTGCCGTTTTCAGTACAGTGAGGGAGAATCGTTCGGTTGCCGAAGCCAAGCCCAGCCCGTGGGAACTCTGGCAAAGAGTAGCGGTAGGGCTATCAAGGAAATCCTTTGCAGAGCGTTAGATAGGTGGATTCAGTGCAGCGAGTATCGGAAGGGAGAATCGCCCCTGGATGCCCCCATAAACGGTAGCTCAGTAGTCGCCAGATAGGCAGCATATCCTGCCTTCTACACCACTTCCTGTGTACTTCTGAGGCTTCCGCACGGCGATATAGCGGGTAGAGACACGGCGCCGCCCCGTACGTACGCGCGAGAGAAGTTGGTCGATCACCCTGAGCACGCCAGGCGCTGGGTCGCTCATACGAACGCGCCGCAAATCGCCCGGCCGCCGAAACGTGCCAGCGCTCGCCGCTCAGGCGCCCCAGGAGCGATCCGCCGGCCCTCGGGGGTATCCAAGCACCAGTCAGCGCCGCCGCGCCGCTCCTGTGCTCGATTACGGGGCACGCCACCAGGGATCCCCGCTCTGGTCGACGGCACCGGCATTCGGAGGGGGTCCGAATCGTTCCCACTTTGCCGGCCGGCGGACCCGGCGGACCATCACACCGACCGGGGATCGCTCGGCGCTCCAGGCCGTGGCAGTGCCCGAGCTGCTGGCCGCGGCATACGGATCGACCGATTCAGTGGAGGTTTGTGGAGCTTTCCCCGTCTGGAGGTTAGGGCGCGAGCTTCGCATACGCCAGCCGCCTCGGCTCCACCAGGCTCTCGCGCCTCCAGCGATCCTCATGGGCAGATGGGGCAACACGTGACGACAAAGGTAGGCTCCCGGACGGTGAAAATCGGGGTAGCGACACCGAGCCGCCCACGCGCACACACGGGGGAAATCTGGCGCGACGCCAGGGTCCGCGCTCACGACCAGCCCGAGCCTGCTGTCCTTCACCAACCTCCCCGGCCGTGTCACGCAAGCGAAGATACCCGGCGTCACCGTGCCGGCGGTCGTCAGGAGCCCGCCGCGCTGCTCCACCCACCGGTGCCATGAGAAGCTTGGAGTTGCTGTGAGTCTGTGGAAGGGAAGCAATCGCGTCGCCGGCAGCTCGCGCAAGCGAAGACCGCTGGCGTGACTGGATGTTACGGGGTGGTGAGCCTGGAGAGCCTTCGATACCCGATCCGGAGTCGCCACACCGCACGCAGGACATGCCGCCGGCGTTTCGGTCGGTGCCCTTCCGTGGTCTGCCCGAGTGGAACTGACCACCCAACGGGCCGTGTTCTGGAGAAACATCACTGACAATGGGCAATGACCCATTGTAGATTTCCCAGATATAGGTACAGTAGAGTGGTCCAGTGGACAAAAGCGCCTGCTCGCTGAAGCCAGAGACGCTTGACGCCACCTTACGAGAGGTGAACATGAAACCGACGAACGGAACGGGCCGCCGCAGTGTCAAGACTGCCCCCTCCGTGGAGGTGCTGGAAGGGGCGCGGCCCGCCGCCCCCGCCAACGTCACACCGAGTTCCGCTGTAGCGGAATCTCTCGAGGTGAGTCCGTTACGGCTGGCCGAGCGCATTCTTGAACGGTCTGATTGGGCACGGCGGTGTTTGCTCGTAACCGACGATAGTGGGAAGTTTGTGGCCCTGAGAACCCTGGATCCGGTAACTGGGATATGGCGTGATCCAGAAGCGACGATGTTGGGATGGCTGGGCGAGACAGGCGACATCCTGGAGAGCGAAGCGTATCTACTGGCCTCCGAGTATCGGATGGACCCGAAAACCGTATCGGGTATGGTCCGCGCGATCCGCACCATCAAGACCCCGAAGCAGGTGGATACCGTCTGCCACAGCTTCGCTGCGGCCCTTGATCGCCTTCGGGCGCTTGGTCTGGCGCCGTTGATTCGTCAGTGTCGCCCTGCCGACATGGATGCCGACCTACGGTTTCTCGGTGTCCTCAATGGTGTCGTGGACTTGCATACGGCGCGACTGCTTACCGCAGAGGAAGCAGCGCCGGCGCTGCTCACGATATTCGCCCCCGTAGCATACGACCCGGACCGTTATCCGGCGGCCGCCTGGTTTCTATCGCATCTTTCGGCCAAGGAACGGGACTGGTGGCTTGATATTCTCGGCTTTGCGCTGCGTGGAGTCGCGAAGCGACTTTACGGGTGCCTGGCGCCACCGGACGCCGGTAAGACATCCGCAATCAACTTGCTACGGGCGACGCTTGGACCCTACGTAGCATCACCTACCGTGGGGGCGCTGGACGCGAAAGTACGCCATGACGCGAGCGGGCACACGCCCGGTATGTTTGCGTGGCTCGCGCCGGTGCGGATAACAATCGTTGACGAGGTGAAGGAGCAAGAGCTGTCGGCGCCTTTGGTAAAGGACTTGACCGGTGGAGGTTGGTTTACGGCGCGCGACACTTACAAGCAGAAGGTCACCAAGCGCGCCACGGGGACGACGTTCATGTTCGCAAACGACGTGGCTGGCGAGCAACCGTTGCCGCAACTGCGGACCGACGACCCGGGAATGAAGGCACGCTACCGGGAGCTGCCGTTTCCGGTTATTCCCAAGGAGCAACAAAACCCGGCGATGCGTGATGAGTGGCCATACGATGGAGAGCGACAGGCACAACTGCTGACCCTGTTGGTAGAGCGTGCTGTCCTGAATCCGACTGAACCTTCGGATATACCGCAGGTACGGGATGCCACCGAAGCGCGTATCCGCAAGGACTCCGGGGAGCTGGGATTGTTCAGTGCTCGGTTTGTGCGTGACGGATCGGCGGTGCTGGAGTTTCCGGAGGCGTGGGCGGAGTGGTGCGCTGCGAATAACGAGCCGGCGACGGACGCGGGTGCCCCCGGAGGTGTCCGCAAGCGCGACTTTTATCGTCGCCTGAGCGCTCACGTAGGGGGATTGGGGAGTCCGACATCGCTGAGAGTTAACGGGCGTAAAGTGCGCGGCTGGCGAGGCTGGAAGTTGCGGCCGGTCGCGCCACGGGAGATCCGCGTTGGCGAAATAATCGGCGGCGAACCGACAACTAGTGTGGAACTGACAAAGGCGAAGCTGCATCCCGGACGGTTCGTTGAGATAACGAAAGACGACACGCAACCACGCGATAGAAGAAAAAGGGCTGCGCGATGGGCGCGGTTTTTGGAGGACGGGACGGGTGTCATATCGCGTAAGGAAGCCGAAGAGTTCCTTGACGTTGCCGGCGCCCCTCCTGATGGCGGTACGCTGGAAGACACCGAGACCGGCAACCTGTTCGATGGCATGGATCGCGAGGAGGTTGATGAGGAACTCCCCCCGGCTCCGCTCGGCGAGTATGATGCTGACGAGGATCTACCTCTGTGAATAGAGAGTCACATGGACATACGAAAACGAATGATGCCGGTGCATCCTGGGGAGGTACTGCGCGAGCAACTCGATGCCCTCGGGCTGTCGGCGAACGCGCTGTCGAGGGAGCTGGGGGCGCCGGTGAACCGGATCACGATGATTATGAGAGGTGAGCGCGGGATGAGCGCGGACTCGGCGCTGCGGCTGGCGAGGTACTTCAGGACGTCGACGCTGTTCTGGCTGAACCTGCAAAAGACGTGGGAGCTGCGCCGTGCGGAGATCGCGGTGGGCGCCGAGATCATCGAACGGGTGAAGCCGCGGCCGCTCGGTCCGCATAGTGCCCTTGTACGCCCCGACCGCCGGGGGTAGGTTGAAAGTAGTAGGGGGTGCGCGATGGTCGACCCTGATCTGGTGTGGATAGTGGTGGCGGTGGCGGTGCTATGCTCGCCGGTGCTAGGCGTAGCGATTCGGCGGGCGATCAAGCAGCACCGGCGGAAGCAGCCACTGATGATGCCCCATATGGAGCAGCGGCGGCGGCGCCGATAAAGTAAGCGAGGATCGCAGCGGACGCCGGTCGGCGGCTACCCGTTATCGTCAATCTCGGTTACCCCCGTGGCACCGTGGCGGTCCCTCTCCCGCTCAACAGTGGGGCGCGGGCGGTGCGGGCCGGCAGCAGCGCGAAGGCAGCCGTCCGCGCCCCACACTTTCACTACCCCGGTCGTGCCGGAGCCGCCGCAGAATCCGCGAAATCGGCCCTCGGCGCGCCTGCGCCGGCCAAGGGGGTACAAGGAATACCACCAGGCGACGATGCGAGCGCTCCAGCGGCCCCTGAGCGCAAAAAGGGCCGCTGCCGAGGTTGGTCCCGGCAACGGCCTCTCCCTGGGATGGAGAAATCCGGCAATGACAACCGGATACGCAGCACGGTAGCACGCCACCGGGATCCTGAACCAGACGCGGAGGGAGGCCGGGGAGGCCGGGGAGACCGGAACCGAAGATGACACACGCCGCTGCCGTGAAGGAGGTCTCGGCAGCGGCTGAGGTGGGAGATGGCGGCCCGGCCCGGTGGGAAGGGGATAGACCAGGCCAGCGCCCTCACTACCAGAGTACCGTAGCGAATCAGGGCAGACCAGACGCGGTGCAGAAAAAGCGCCCTCGCCAGAGTACGCTATCAAGCAGCCGAGGAAGGCGCGCCCGCGCCGGGCAGGCCGGGATCCAGGGAGCGGAGGGGCAACGATGAACATAAGCATGTGGGTGCGCCTGGCAGTAGCGGCCGCCGTCTGGCTCGTGCTGGCAGCCTGTACGAACGTGACCAGCCCGCCACCGGAGGAGCCGGCGCCGGACCCCGAAGAGGCAGCCGCGGCAGCGGCGGTGGCGGAACAGGCAGAAGGCGTGTTGCTGACCTCGCTACGGGCGCTCTCGATGCCGGCCGCCGCGGCCCAGGCGGAAGGGATCGAGGCACTGGCGGACTTCACCGTCTTGGTCGACCCCGCCGCCGCGCCGCCGAGCGTCGAGGGGTGCGCGCCGATGCTGAGCGAAGGAGCCGACGACGATGGGGACGGCTACCCGGCGGTGAGAACGACGCTGCGTATCGACTGCAGCATCGATGTTCCCTTCGTGTTCCAGCTTATGGGCAGCCTCGTACTGGCGGACGAGGATGACATGGATCCGGCGAGCGGCTTCGAATCGGAGTTGGACTACCGACTGACGGTGACGGCCGATGGCGAGACGCTGACGGCGGTCGGGGAACGTGACGTGCGGGTCAGCCTCATGGAGGACGGGAGCGGGTATGACCTGGAGTACGAAGGAAGGGACGTCCTGAATGCCCCGTACCTGGAGTATGAAGCCAGGCTGACCTATACCGGGACCCTCGAAGGCTCGTTCGAGAGCGGTACGCTGGCGATCGGCGACGGGTCGGTCGTGCTCACATTGACCCCGGTCGACTGCACGGCCCTGGGCGACGCTGAGCGGGAGGCGTGCGAAGAACAGGTCCAGGAGAATCCCGGCTCAGCGGGAACGCTGCCCGTGCAGACCACCCGGCTCGCCTACGATACGGCGGGCTGCGAAACGGTGTTGGTGGGAGGGCACGTCGATGTGGAGGATGCAGCCGGCAACGTGCTGAGGATCAGCTACGCGGGGTGCGGAGAGCGGTCGGTCACGTACAACGGGTGGCCGGTACCGCCACGCCGGCCGCCCCGCCCGGCGGGCGCGTAGCGAGGCACCGGAGCGCGAAAAAAAGGGGTCGCTGCCATGTGTGAGGCATCAGGGGGCAGCGGCCCCAGTGGGTCCCCGATTGCGGCAACGCTACCACGGCGCGCCGGCGCAAGCCAACCCGACCGCTCAGGAGGGCGGCGGCACAGGCCGATAACGTGGGCAAGGGCAGCCACCGGGGATGGTTCATGGGCCACCCGCGTTATCGTCAATCTCCCGGCAGCTTGTGAATGGGCACCGTGGCGGTCCTTTCCCGCATTCCTGGGCGCGGGCGCGCAGCCATCGCAAGCCGTCCGCGCCCTTTCTCGGGGGACCGGTTGCGCCCGTGTCCCTGCCCGAGGGCGCTACGGGCGCTCCTGGGGCAAAGAAAGGCAGGCTATATTGCGCAGGAGGACGCCATGATCGATCCGGATCTGATCGGGTTTGCAATCGCACTCGTGGTGCTGCTCCTGCCGGTGGCAGGGGTGTTGATCTACGTGCGCGCCCGTGACCGGCGGGTAGTGCGTCACTTTGAAAACAGTCTGTCGCGCAGATGATTCCAGCCCTTTTCGGTGATCTCGTACCTACGATGGCGGCCGATCGGCGAATACTGGATGAAGCCATAGATATCTCGCATTCGGCTGAAATGGTGGTCAATGCTGAACTCGCCGATTTCGTCTTTCGAGATCCGCACGATGTCTTTCCACCGCTGCGGTCCGTACCGAGCGAGAATGTATAGGATTGCCCAATGACCGGGAGCGCTCACGCTGCCCTCCCCCGCTTCCGGTAGGTCTTCGGCCGCCGCGGCTTCGGCGCCAGTGCATCGATCATCTCGACTAGCCATTCAAGGGTAGCCGGCTGGGTGGCGATGCCCGCCGCCATCGCCTGGGTGATCCGGTTGTTGCGCTTCGTCCGCACTGCGCCGTGCGGCTTCACGTGGTTGTAGACGAAGAAGTACAGCGACAGTGACGCGCAGAGGTTCGCCTGCTTCTTCGAGAAGGCGTTGGTGAGCCGCGTGAACCGGCGCATGCCCATCCGCATCGACAGGTTGTGCCGCTCGACATAGCTGGTGTTCGCGGCGCGCAGGTCCGGGGAGCCCTGCACCACCACGATCTCCATGCCGGTGCACTTCGCCGGGCTGTACTTCCGCTCGTCCGCCTGCTCGCCCTTGCCGTAGCTCTTGATGATCTGGGCGAAGTCCACATCGCCGCCGAAGGCATCGTCCACGGCCTCCCGGTACGCCTTGAGGCCGTCCGTCGAGAGTTGCGGCCGCTCGGTGATCCGCTTGCTCAGATCGTCCATGAACTCGGCAAAGTGGCGCTCTATCCAGCTGAGCTACGGGCACATGCACGGGGGGATCCCACCCCCCGTGGCCTCCGTTCGAACGTCCAATGCTTCGGCCGAGACGCCCGATTCGTCAAGCCTCTGAACCCCTAGCTTCTGTTGAACGTGGTTACGCAGGAAGACCTATACCCTGAGTTGAACTTGGCACAGAACTGATTGGAGCCGTTCCAAGCCACAAAGAAGGTAATGTTGGCTATCCCTGGCGACCATGTAAGCAAGCAGGTTTCGGCCACGTAGGAATAGCTACCGTTGCCCGTCACGGTGCGGGTGACGGTGGGTTGGTCGAGGCCCGGAGCGGGCGCGGTGCTGCTCCAGGTGTGCTGGTAGGTGCCGTCTGAATGGAAGCTGTAACCCTCATCGTCTCGGGCATGGACACTACCGCTCGCGTCCCAGTCTCCTACGATTTGGGAAGCCGGATGCGGCATGCATGCCTGCTTCGGAGTTTCCGGCGGCTCAGGCTCATGCGTCTGTTCGCGCTCAGCCGTCGACCGTTCTGTTGTTCCCGGCCCTTCATCGCACCCGCCGAGCAACATCAACGAGAAGACGGCCAGAATGACCCCTGCGGTGGTGTGGCTCATACTCATATTTCGTGTAACTCCTACTTCCAGCGAGCCTCAGCCGCCTTCTTGGCTATCTCGCGTCGCTGCTCAGGCGTCATCGCCTCAGCACGCGCCTTACCGCCCTTCTTGCCGCTGGCGTGCCTCTCCTGGTTGACATACTCTTCCTCGGCATCCCCTGTCGCCAGGCAGCCGATGTGAACGCCCGCAGCTATCGGGTTGCTGGGGCGCTTCTCTCCGTGTGGTCGGCATGTTGACTCCTCACTCCTTCCGTACCACACATCGGCCGATGTGTCAAAATCAAACTGATGCACTACCGCCTTGGCACTACCGCCTTGGCTATCCCTCGACGGATCGCATTCAAGGTCTTCGACAAGCACCTGTGGCGCACGGTAGGCCCGTCTACCTCGACCTGCCAGCGGCTCTGATATAGGCCGCACACCGTAAGCGCATCAAGCCCGGTCCGGTTGGTGATGAACACCAGGGTCTTGTCGGATTGCGGATCCCGGTAGCGGATGCGCCGCAGGCGGACGGGGTAGTGCTGCTTGGTTCGCACCGCCCGGAGCACTGGCGGCCCAGCGCGAGCCCCGCATGCGACAGCCGGAAATCTGTCCCAATCGTCCCATACGGGCCTTTCTACGGCGTTTCCTGCCTGTGGACAACTTTTTTTCACCGCGGTCGGGTGCAGCGGGCACTCGCAGATCGCCCTGCCGCCGAAACGTGCCAGCGCTCGCCGCTCAGGCGGCCCAGGAGCGATCGGCCGGCCCTCGGGGGTATCAAGGGGGACACCAGGTAGCGCCGGCCGGCGGCTCCTGCGCTCGATACGGGTGCACGCCGCCCGGGTGCTCCGCACGGATGATCGCCGACTCGAACTCATCGTCGGTACCGCCCTGCTGGGTAGCAGGCGAGTTCGTTGCCCCCCGTGGGGCTTGGGGGGAGTAGCGATAACGGCGCGAATGCCGTAGAGTCCCGAAGGTAGTCGCGGTTCTGTTGGCGCAGCACTGCGACGAGCATATCGCAACCGATTGAGGGTAACTCGATGCGAAATATCCACCCCAGCGGGCTGGCCATCCGAACAGGATGCAGCCCACAGGACCGGCAACCGTGAGAAAGGCACCGGGGATGGCCGATCGCGGACGTAGCCTAACCACGGGCACTGCCGGGGTCAATCCCGGCGGGACCCCGCTTACCACATGGTCCGTTGATTCGAGAGCCCGGTAGAGCTCCTGGCGCAGGTCATGAGTGATCTAGCGGTAATCGAAGCGGGTGCTCCCACCATATCCTCCCCGGCCCTTACCGCCGTGCCAGTGGCAAGCATCGAAGTAGGCGCCATCGAAGCGGGCGCCCCCACCATATCCTCCCCGGCCCTGGTAGTGATCCAGCGCTGGTACGCCACCGTTGATGGCACGTTCTTGGTCATGGCCCGTGACCTGTCACCGGCGGCAGTGCGGGTCTACTTATGGCTGTCTCAACACTGCTATGAAATCCGCGACACGTGTTACCCAGGCACTGATCGACTCTCCAAGCTGACCGGGCTGGTGCCCCGCACTGTCGAACGGGCGCGCGACGAGCTACGCGAAGTCGGAATGATCGAGACATGGCAGGAGAGCCCCGGAGGCGTGCTTCATTACCGACTGGGGCATCGGCAAGTAGCGTTCCAAGGGACAGAGGTACCGACACTCGCGTCGGCACCCCCCGACAGCGGTGACGGGGGTAGTACCGACGCCCACGTCGGGGGAAACAAGAAAAGAAAGAATAGAAATGAAGAACGCGCGCATGCGCGCGGGGGGCAGCCGGCCAGTGGCCGCCCCCGCGCTGGCGCGAATACAGCGTCCGAAAACCGTCGCCGCACGCAGGGGATCGCCGATCAGCGCGCGGCGAAAATGGATGCGCTGAGCCGCGAGACCGAGGGTGTCAAGCCGCCAGAGAACTGGGGGCAGAATATCGAGCATGCGGCCGATGAAGAAAGGCGGAAACGAAACACGCAGCTCCCGGAATGAGGCAGCTTGCCATTGTCCGACGTTCGCCGGCCGATTACCATGCGCTCGTGCCTGCGAATCAATCGCCGTTGCTGGTGCCCCGAGGGCGCAGTGGGACACGCTGAAACGCGCGTTGCGGCAGAGGAGAACGCCATGAGCGAGTCGGTCAAAGAGCCCCCGGCAGTCTTCCGGTTGAACCCCGGGGAGCCGGATGCGGAGAGGCGAGAGCAAGCTGCCGGGGTCTACGTGCGGCACTTCTACGAGCGGATGCCGTGGGCGGATGCCTACTTCCAGGTGTACCCGAACTTGGACGTGAAGCGGCACTCAGCCGAGACGATGGCGTGTCGCCTGGTGGCCTGGTTGCGGCGCACGTACCCGCTGGACATCGCGAACCAGATGGAGGCGCACGGGCTCGGCATGGACAGGGTGCTGGAGAAACTCGACTCCCTGCTTGATGCGACGACGCGGGTGAAGGTCGGCGAGAAGTACGACCTGGACGAGAAGGGGCGTGTGATCGGGAAGCACTTCGTCTTCGAGCGCGAGCCCGAGCTGCGAACGCAGTCGGATACCGCGGGCAAGCTGATGGCGATGCACGGGCACGGTGCCGGCGCGAGCCGGAAGCCGCTTTCCGACGAGCGCAAGACGATCGAGGGTGAGCGGCGGCTACTCGAGCAGCCGCAGGACATGCCGAAGACGATGGAGGAAGCGATTGAGCGGGGCGAGCCGATCACGCTGATTGAACACCCCGACGACATGACGCCCGAAGAGTGGGATCGCGAGTGGGAGGCGTACCAGGCCGAGCGCGAGGCCGAAGAGAACGCGCGCGGGCCGCTGTGACCCTGCCGCGTAGCGCACCCGACGCGGCGCGTCGCACCCGCGCCGTCTTCCTCTGCGTGCTTCGGCACGTCGGAGAGCTTCCGTGGGCCGACTGCTGGGTTCGGGCGCACGCACCCCGATTCGGACCTGCCTCGGGACGCGGCGGCCGTGACGGCGGAGCGCGAGGTCAAATGGCTGCGCGAGTATTACCCGCTGGACATGGAGAACAAGTTGGCAGCGCACGGGCTCGGCATTGATAACCTGATCGAAGATCTGACCAAACTGCTACTGGCGACCAAGAAGGTCCATGTCGATACGATCCGGCGCGAATACCGGAACGAGAACGGCCACCTGGTGATCCAAGAGCGCTACGTCTACGAGGACGTTCCGGACACCGAGATCCGGGACAGCGCGGCCGAGAGGCTGTTCCGCTTGAAACCCCTCGACCGATGATCGCACCGGCCGCAGCGCGCTGAAACCCCAAGGAGACCGCGGTCGGATTCAGCGATCCTCTGAACAGCATCTGTCGACGACTGACGAGCCGGTCGATCCCCCCTGGGCAGCCCACCGAGCCCACCGGAGCACTGGCGGCCAGACTGCTCTTTCGTGTTTACGCAAACAGGACAGCAGTGGAGGTTAGTGGAGGTTTCTAGGCCTGTGGGCGTTCCCTTGCTTGTGTTCGTAGCGTCTCGGCCCGGGTGGCCGACGTGCTCGATACTGGCCAGCGTTCGCCGCTCAGGCGCCCCAGGAGCGCGCCGCAGCCCCTCGGCGGTATCCAAGGCACCAGTCAGCGCCGCCGCGCCGCTCCTGCGTTCGATACGGGGCACGCCGCCAGGGATCGATCCCGCTCTGGTCGACGGCAACGGCGTCTCGGGAGGGGGTCCCCACTTTGCCGGCCGGCGGACCATCACACCGACCGGGGATCGCTCGGCGCTCCAGGCCGTGGCAGTGCCCGAGCTGCTGGCCGCGGCATACGGATCGACCGATTCAGTGGAGGTTTGTGGAGCTTTCCCCGTCTGGAGGTCAGGGCGCGAGCTTCGCATACGCCAGCCGCCTCGGCTCCACCAGGCTCTCGCGCCTCCAGCGATCCTCATGGGCAGATGGGGCAACACGTGACGACAAAGGTAGGCTCCCGGACGGTGAAAATCGGGGTAGCGACACCGAGCCGCCCACGCACGCACGGGGGAAATCTGGCGCGCAGTCAGGGCCGCGTTCACGACCAGCCCGTGCAACTTTTCCTTTCACCAACCTTCGAGGCCGTGCCGCGCAAGCGAAGCCGACCAGCTCCACCGTGTCGGCGCGCATCAGGAGCCCGCCGTGCTGCTCCATCAACGGTGCCAGACGAGCGTGACGAGTAGCCGCTTGGTGGAAGGGGAGCAGGCGCAGCGCCAGCCGGCCCGGGCCGTGCAAGCGAAGACCGGGGGCGTCGCTGCAAGTTCACGGGTGGCGAGCCCGGTGGCGTGGCCCCATCCGGCTTCCCCACAAGTGAGACTGGCGGCGGTAAACAGGGGTGGGGGGTCCGGGGGGAGGGGGTGAGTTTGGTTGTGGATATTGTGGATAACTTCGCCGAATGTGGATGACTCTCGCTGGGCGGAGCATGTGCGCGTGATGATCCGGATCGCCGAAGTCGAAAGCGTGGGAGCCTCGGTGGCGCCTGGAGTCTAGTTATTACGGCAAATCAGCCAAAACCTCCCGCGCGCGCGCGCGACGGCAAATAAGCCACCTGCTACGGCAAATAAGCCAGCGCAAATAAGCCACCTGCTACGGCAAATAAGCCACTTCGGCCAACCAGTCCGCTACGGCAAATAAGCCACTTCAGTCCGGCAGCCTGGGCGGTTTGTTGCGCTTCAGCAGATTCGGGGCGTCGCGCCGTAGCACGTTCTCGACCACCCCGCGCGTGGTCCCGAGGCGATCAGCGACGCGGCGCTGGGACTCGCCGTTCTCGATGTGGATGACGATCTGCAGGTCGCGCCCGCGATTGCGTCGTCGGCGCGCCGCGACCTGCTTCTTCTGCCGTTCCTGCTGGCGCTTGGGTGAGTGCTCCCATGCGGCGATGCGGTTCGCCAGGCGTTCCACCGCTTCGGTCAACGCGTCGTTGGAAAGGCCGGTGCGTAGACGGGAGTTGATTGCCTTGGCCTTGGCGAGCAGCTTGCTCTTGAATTGCGCGTTGCGTACCGGAGTCGCGAGCATTCGTTTGTACTCCGGCATGTTGCGCGCCTCCTTGAACAAGGCATCGGACACCAGGCGCGCTCGGCGTACGAGGTCCTCGGCTTCTTCGAGGGGTTTCTGAACGTCGCCGGGGGACGGTTCGTCGTCCGCCGCGGTGCCCGACTCGTCGTCCGGCTCTATCTCGATCTCGTCGTCGAACTTCAGCACGCCCTTGGTCGGCTTGTCGTCGGCCGGCGGCTGATCCTTGTCGTCGACCGCGCCGGCGGTAAACGGCTCGTCGTCGAACTGCAACCCGTCCTTGCGCGGCTCATCATCGAACTCGATCTGCAACCCGCCCGTGCGTGGCTCGTCGTCGTCGTCGAACTGCAGCCCGCCCTTGTGTTTCTTGTCGTCGTCGGGCGCCAGCTTGCTCTCATTCTGGTCGTCCTCCGGGTCGGGGGAGCCTATATCGCGTTCGTCGTCGTCAGGCGGCAAGGTCGTGTTCTCTGGCTATCTTTACGTAATCGATGATACAAGTAACAGTAACGCGTATGATTCGAGGTTTCAGGGACCAGGATACGCAGCGTTTCTTCGCTGGGGAGCAAGTAGAGGCGTTTCAGGGATTCGCCGACCGGGCGGTGCGCCGGCTGACGCTGCTGGACAACGCCGACAGTCTGCAGGATCTCAGGTTGCCGGGTTGCGGGTGGGAGAGGGTGCCCGGCGACCCGGACAGCCACCTCAGTATCAGGATCAACGAACAATGGCGTATCCGGACCTATTGGACGAAGGGGGTGGGGCCAGGCGACGCGGCGATCGTCTCGTGGACTCCCGCCCGAGAGGGGACCGAGAGACTGTTCGCGCGGAACGGAATGAGGCCGGTGCATCCTGGGGAGGTACTGCGCGAGCAACTCGAGGCCCTCGGGCTGTCGGCGAACGCGCTGTCGAGGGAGCTGGGGGCGCCGGTGAACCGGATCACGATGATTATGAGAGGTGAGCGCGGGATGAGCGCGGACTCGGCGCTGCGGCTGACGAGGTACTTCAGGACGTCGACGCTGTTCTGGCTGAACCTGCAAAAGACGTGGGAGCTGCGCCGTGCGGAGATCGCGGTGGGCGCCGAGATCATCGAACGGGTGAAGCCGCGGCCGCTCGGTCCGCATAGTGCCCTTGTACGCCCCGACCGCCGGGGGTAGGTTGAAAGTAGTAGGGGGTGCGCGATGGTCGACCCTGATCTGGTGTGGATAGTGGTGGCGGTGGCGGTGCTATGCTCGCCGGTGCTAGGCGTAGCGATTCGGCGGGCGATCAAGCAGCACCGGCGGAAGCAGCCACTGATGATGCCCCATATGGAGCAGCGGCGGCGGCGCCGATAAAGTAAGCGAGGATCGCAGCGGACGCCGGTCGGCGGCTACCCGTTATCGTCAATCTCGGTTACCCCCGTGGCACCGTGGCGGTCCCTCTCCCGCTCAACAGTGGGGCGCGGGCGGTGCGGGCCGGCAGCAGCGCGAAGGCAGCCGTCCGCGCCCCACACTTTCACTACCCCGGTCGTGCCGGAGCCGCCGCAGAATCCGCGAAATCGGCCCTCGGCGCGCCTGCGCCGGCCAAGGGGGTACAAGGAATACCACCAGGCGACGATGCGAGCGCTCCAGCGGCCCCTGAGCGCAAAAAGGGCCGCTGCCGAGGTTGGTCCCGGCAACGGCCTCTCCCTGGGATGGAGAAATCCGGCAATGACAACCGGATACGCAGCACGGTAGCACGCCACCGGGATCCTGAACCAGACGCGGAGGGAGGCCGGGGAGACCGGAACCGAAGATGACACACGCCGCTGCCGTGAAGGAGGTCTCGGCAGCGGCTGAGGTGGGAGATGGCGGCCCGGCCCGGTGGGAAGGGGATAGACCAGGCCAGCGCCCTCACTACCAGAGTACCGTAGCGAATCAGGGCAGACCAGACGCGGTGCAGAAAAAGCGCCCTCGCCAGAGTACGCTATCAAGCAGCCGAGGAAGGCGCGCCCGCGCCGGGCATGCCGGGATCCAGGGAGCGGAGGGGCAACGATGAACAGAAGCATGTGGGTGCGCCTGGCAGTAGCGGCCGCCGTCTGGCTCGTGCTGGCAGCCTGTACGAACGTGACCAGCCCGCCACCGGAGGAGCCGGCGCCGGACCCCGAAGAGGCAGCCGCGGCAGCGGCGGTGGCGGAACAGGCAGAAGGCGTGTTGCTGACCTCGCTACGGGCGCTCTCGATGCCGGCCGCCGCGGCCCAGGCGGAAGGGATCGAGGCACTGGCGGACTTCACCGTCTTGGTCGACCCCGCCGCCGCGCCGCCGAGCGTCGAGGGGTGCGCGCCGATGCTGAGCGAAGGAGCCGACGACGATGGGGACGGCTACCCGGCGGTGAGAACGACGCTGCCTATCGACTGCAGCATCGATGTTCCCTTCGTGTTCCAGCTTATGGGCAGCCTCGTACTGGCGGACGAGGATGACATGGATCCGGCGAGCGGCTTCGAATCGGAGTTGGACTACCGACTGACGGTGACGGCCGATGGCGAGACGCTGACGGCGGTCGGGGAACGTGACGTGCGGGTCAGCCTCATGGAGGACGGGAGCGGGTATGACCTGGAGTACGAAGGAAGGGACGTCCTGAATGCCCCGTACCTGGAGTATGAAGCCAGGCTGACCTATACCGGGACCCTCGAAGGCTCGTTCGAGAGCGGTACGCTGGCGATCGGCGACGGGTCGGTCGTGCTCACATTGACCCCGGTCGACTGCACGGCCCTGGGCGACGCTGAGCGGGAGGCGTGCGAAGAACAGGTCCAGGAGAATCCCGGCTCAGCGGGAACGCTGCCCGTGCAGACCACCCGGCTCGCCTACGATACGGCGGGCTGCGAAACGGTGTTGGTGGGAGGGCACGTCGATGTGGAGGATGCAGCCGGCAACGTGCTGAGGATCAGCTACGCGGGGTGCGGAGAGCGGTCGGTCACGTACAACGGGTGGCCGGTACCGCCACGCCGGCCGCCCCGCCCGGCGGGCGCGTAGCGAGGCACCGGAGCGCGAAAAAAAGGGGTCGCTGCCATGTGTGAGGCATCAGGGGGCAGCGGCCCCAGTGGGTCCCCGATTGCGGCAACGCTACCACGGCGCGCCGGCGCAAGCCAACCCGACCGCTCAGGAGGGCGGCGGCACAGGCCGATAACGTGGGCAAGGGCAGCCACCGGGGATGGTTCATGGGCCACCCGCGTTATCGTCAATCTCCCGGCAGCTTGTGAACGGGCACCGTGGCGGTCCTTTCCCGCATTCCTTTGGGCGCGGGCGGCGACGCGCAGCCAGCGCAAGCCGTCCGCGCCCTTTCTCGGGGGACCGGTTGCGCCCGTGTCCCTGCCCGAGGGCGCTACGGGCGCTCCTGGGGCAAAGAAAGGCAGGCTATATTGCGCAGGAGGACGCCATGATCGATCCGGATCTGATCGGGTTTGCAATCGCACTCGTGGTGCTGCTCCTGCCGGTGGCAGGGGTGTTGATCTACGTGCGCGCCCGTGACCGGCGGCGGCGCCCGCCGCGCGGGTGCAATTCTCAACCGGGCTCGTCTGCAGGTTCTGCAGGTGGCGAGTCAGCGGGCTCCGAATTCCCCGCCGGCGGGTCAGGCGCGGGCTTGCCGCTCACCAGCAGCCGCGGTCGGGCGTAGGGCACGTGCAGCATCTCTGCAGTGCGCCGCTTGGCTTCCTCGGGCCGGCGGTCGTAGCGCTGGGTGGTCTGTACCGAAGCGTGGCCGGCGAGTTGCTGGACCGATGAGATGTCGGCGCCGGCATCGAGCAGCTCGCCGACAAACGATCGGCGCAGGTCATGCGGGGAGAAATCGGGTACGCGGGCGCGCCGGGAGAGGAACCGCAGGCGCAGTAGCACCGCCTGGGCAGTCATGGACCGCTGCTGAATATGGCCACCCTTCTTGACCGGGCACAGCAGCGCGCCGGACCATGAGCCGCGGCGTTCGATCCAGTCGTCGATGGCCTCCTTGCCGCCGACCGGCGCGTACACGATGCGCTCCTTGCGGCCTTTGCCGTGGCGGATGGTGACCGCCCCGGCGTCGTAGGCGTCGAGCTCGATCGCGACCGCCTCGCTGCGGCGCAGCCCGCAGCCGTACAGCAGGGCGAGCATGGCGGCGTCGCGGGAGCCGACCGGAGAGTCGTCGCAGGTCTCGAACAGGCGGCGGATCTCCCCGACCGAGACATGGCGACCGGAGGGCAGGGTGGACGCGCTGACGTTGCCCACGTCGACGGCGCGGGCGAGTGCTTCGGCGCTGATCAGCTCCAGCCGCCAGGCTTCGCGCAGCGTGCCGCGCACGGCGGCGAGGGTGTGGTTGATGGTAGCGGGCTTGGCGCCGTGCTCGATCAGCACCGAGCGCAGGGCCGTGACGTGCTGGTAGCGGACCTCGGCCCAGTTGACGGAGAGCGCGTTGGTGGAGAGCCCGCCGGTAAGGATCTCGGCGGCGCGGTCGAGGGAGCGCTGCAGGCCGCGGCGCCCGGTGGCCGACGGCTTGCCGGCCAGGTAGACGGCGGCCGGATTGCGGTCGGGACGATCCGGGACGACGACGATGGGTACCTTTTCGGGCGGCAGCGCCTCCGTCACGGTGCACCCCGCCTGCGCTGCAGGTTGTTCGGAGGCGGCCGGCGCTGGATGAGGCCGACGAGCTCCTGGGTGCGCTGGTCGCGCACGGCGACGCAGGCGTCGTCGATGCACCAGAACGTGCAGCCCTTGAAACGGTCGCGGGCATAGACCAAGTAGCGCGCATCGACGTGCACTTCCGGGTCTCGCCCCGGTGCGGCGAATACCTCGACCGGCACGATGTCGTGGTAGTGCATGCGGGTGGCCTCGTAGGCGGCGATGGGTTGGTCGAGCCTGGTGCCCAAGTGGCGGCGCGTGTAGGCGAGCATGGACGGCTGCCAGTGCACCGGCACGTCTACCTGCAGCCCGGCGGCGAGGTAGGCTTGGCGCAGGTAGGCGGGCGCGGTGCCGCGAAAGATGGCGTTGTCGTCGCTCCACCAGTGCGCACCATCCTGGTCGCGGAAGGTATGGAGCTTGCTGGCGTGGCCGATATGCGGCGCCAGCCGGCGACGGGTCGGGGTCCAGGGCACACGGTCCGAGCAGGGTGGCGTGTGCCTGCGGTTCCTGGGTCTCACGTGAGGTTCCTCCTGTGTGATGCGCGCCCCTCGGGACGCAGGGTAAGCGCGGCGCGAGGGGTTGAACCCCGACCCGCGCCATGCCCCAATTTCGGCTACCAGCTTGCCCGGTCGCAGCGCCGGCGCGCGAGGCGATGGCGTTGCAGGACGGTCCAGCCGGCGCCGCATGCGAAACGATGGCCAGCGGCGCCGCGGTCGTCGATGCGATCCTGCTGCAGCGCGCGCCAGCCGCCGAATTGCCGCTGCCAGCGGGCGCGCTCGATGTCCCTGGCGACCAGGTGCAGGATGCAAGCCGCGTAGACGGAGACGGCGACGATCAACAGCGAATCCGGGGCGCCGGCGATCACGTCGATCAGCATGGGCGATCCACCCGGCGCAGGCGAAGCAGCGCGCGCAGCAGCGCGCGGCACTCGGTCTCGAACGCCAGCCGGCGCAGTGTGATGAGCGTGCGGTGGTGCTGCCAGCGGCGCGCATCGCGCTCGCGGGTAGCGCGGCGTGCGCGCAGCAGGCAGATACCCGCGCAGCGGCGATAGGACTCGGTTGCACGGCGGTGCGCCCACAGCAGCCGCTCGATGTGTCTGGCGCGGTCCTCGGGTTCGGTCATTAGGGGGTTCCTCCGGTTACAGTGGGCGAGGGCACCGGAGACGCTGGCGCCCTCGCCCGGTCAGTCGGCCTCATCATCGCGCGGCGGTTGCGGCGCGAGGCCGTGGTCGATGTCGCGTAGCTGAGCGTCGATCTGCCCGACGTGCTGTACGTAGACGCGGTGCAGCTCCGCGAATTCGGCTTGGTAGGCCGCCTCGATCTCTGCCCTGATGGCGAGCAGCCGGCGGCGCTCGCGCACCACGCGCAGAATCTTGGCGGCGACCTTGCCCGGGCGGCGGCGGCGGCGGCGGTTACTTGTCGTCGTCGGCATCATCTCCGGCACCCGGAGCGCGCAGGAACGGTCGCAACGCGCAGCGCGCGACCGTCCACACGACCAGAGCGGCAGCCGCGAGGGCTGCCGCTCCGATGAGAACCTCGGCCATCGCTATTTGATGTCCAAAGGCGGATGGTCCCACACGCTGGCGATCATCGCCGGCGTGTCGTCTGCCAGGTCGGCAGGCGGCGCAACGTGCGCGAGCGTGTCGTCTACCAGGTCGGCAGGCGGGGCAACGTGCGCCGGCACCACCGGGGGCGGGCCGTAGGCGCTGTAGAGCGCGTCCAGGTCGGACAGTGGCACATAGCCGCCCGGCACGTGTCCATCGTCGATGATGAGCGGGATCTCGACGAACGCCGGGCCGATGCCCGAAGCCGGGGGGAGCGTCGTCGCAAGGATCGGCGTCGGCTCCAGGTCGGCGAAATCCCTGAGCAGGGAGCCCCCGAGCAGCGCCTCCACTTCGTCGGTCAACGCCGGGTCGATCTGGTCTTTCGCCCCGCTGCCATAGGCGCTCATGGCGCCGATGGAGCACAGCAGGGAGATCAAGAGAACCGCCAATTTCGGCATGGTTCCTCCAGGCGGGAAGTGTCCCGCGATGGCTGCGCCCGGAGTTGAACCGGCGGCGGCGCCCTGGTGCGCGCGCAGCATGGTCATGCGGCGTCCGCCGGCACGTGGAACTCGTAGGAGCGGCACGTACCCTGATAGCCGGACAGCGTGCAGCGCGCGCGGATCGTTTCGGTGCTGCTACTGACCGCGCGGCCGTACTGGCGGATGGTGGCGGCGATGGCCTTGGCTTCGAGATCGGTGAAGGTGTCGTCGTTCTCGTTGCGCGCGGCATCGAGGCCGTAGGTGAGCGCGCAGGTGTAGCGCGTGAGGGCGACGATCTCCACCACGTCGACGCCGGCCTCCAGCAGCGCCTCGCGCGCCGCCTCGCGTGCGGGATGAGAATCCTCGGCGTTGATCCGGTCGCGCTGCTTGGCGACGGTCTCCATGGCGTCCGCGTAGCGCCATGCGGTCTCGACCTCCGGTTGGATGTCGAGGTTGGTGCGCGCCGCGATCAGCCCCTGCAGGGCAGTCGCGGCGAATGTCTCGTTCCTGGTCATCAGTCGCCCCGCAATCCCCAGGCGGCGCGCTCGAAGGCGTCAGCCAGCATGTTCTGCATGGGTATGGTCTCCAGGGTTGCGCGTTCCCTGGCGGCGCGCAGCGCGTCGGTGTCGATGCCGGCTGCCGGGTCGCGCTCGCGGCTCTTGTGCGCGGGCCGTGCCTGCCGTTTCGATGCCTTGCTGGTCATCGGTGGTTCCTCCTGACCCGTGCCGTACTTGGGAATGCGGCATGTCGGGTTACCGGGCGCCCGTGGTGGTCGCCCGGCCCTCCCCCGGCGGGTCAGTTAGCTGGCCTTGGCCTCAGCCGCCTCAGCCTGGGCGCGGTTGCGCACCGGCTGAAACTCCACGTGCTCGGCGACGATCACGACCTTCGAACGCGCGTTGCCGTCGGCGTCCTCCCAACGCTCCTGCTTGATGCGGCCGACCACGCGCACGCCACGGCCCTTGCTCAGGTGCTCCGCGCACACGCTCGCCAGCTTCCCGCAGGTGACGGCCTCGATGAACGACACTTCCTCCACCCGCTCGCCGTCGAGCTTGTAGGTGCGGTTCGAGGCGACCACGAGTGTGCAGGTCGGCGTGCCCTGCGGCGTGTAGCGCAGCTCGGGGTCCCTGGCGAGGTTGCCCTCTAAAAGGATAGAGTTGAGGTTGTTCATTCGGTATCTCCTTGGCCCTTCGGGGCCGGTCGGGCCGCGTTCCGGAGTTGGATGTTTTGGGCGCGGTCTCGGTGTTGAGTCGGCGCGCAACGAACAGGTTGCGCGTAGCGAGACGCCACGGGCGCAGGTAGCCGTGGCGATGGGCATGGGTCATCAATGCAGATCGTCCTCCTGTCGCCGCTGGTTGCGGCGTCTGCGACCGGGCGGGAGTCGGACCCGCCTTGGCTGCCGTTCGGTCGCCGGGGCATGTTCACTCCCGCCCCTGGGGAGCCGGCTTGTGGTCCGTGACGTACCGCCAAGCGGTGCTCATGGCCGCGCCCGCGGTCGGGTGGTAGGTCGGGGTCGCCGCGCCGCCCGTGCCGCCCGTGCCGCCCGCCACGGCCATCGTCGTGTAGCGGTCGGGCGCGCCGGCGAAGCTGCGCCACACCACGGCGGCGCGCGTGTCGGTCTCGTTCACGTAGCACAGCGTCCGTTGCGGCGGGTCGTCCATGCTCCAGGTCAGGTGCAGCCGGATGTGTCCCCGCCGCGCTACCACAGCTCGCCCTCCAGGTTCACGACGTGGTTCGCCTTGGTGCGCGCCACGGTGCGGGTGACGAACGAGCCCTCCTTGCAGACGGCCGTGATGCAGTAGCCGCCCTTGGGCAGCGGCAGGTGGGATAGTCCTGGGCAGCGCTGCGCGTGCTGGCACTGACGCGGGCCGGTCTCCAGGTCGTCGGGCGCGTACACCATGCGCCAGGAGACGAAGCGCCCCCCGTTGCCGTACCACTTCCGGATGTCGGTCATGCCGCCGCCCTCAGCTCGCCAGCGGCGCCGGAGCACACCGCCACCACTTCGCCCTGGCTGCGCTCGGGCGCGTCGTTCCAACTGGCGATCCGGTCGTCGGTGTCTTCCCGGTCGGCGTCGGTCGGGCAGGTGGCGAGGATCGCGCTGACCAGCGCCGCGTCGCACAGCGCCCACACGGTGTCCCATCGCTGCCAACTGGCGGCCGTGCCGACCACGCTGTGCATGGCCTTCGTGTAGGCTCCGCTCAGACACCAGCAGCCGGCCGCGGCCGCGGTTGCGCCGCAGCCCTTGCCGTTCTCGTCTCTGGCGAATACGCCCTGGGTCCAGCCCTGCGCGCACAGCGCGCCGGCCTGGTCCAGCACCCCCGCCGCGAGGGTCAGGTGGGTGCGCTCGATGTCCGTCAACGCAGCAACCTCGCGATGGCGATGTACTCGCCCTTGAGCTTGTCCACGTTGCCGGCGGTCGAGCGCAGGTACTCGGCGTAGCGCCGCGCCTCGCTCTCGTGCTCGCGGTGTTCGCGGGTCAGATCCTCGGCGCAGATGAACGTGCCGATCATGGCCTTGCACGTCGCCGCGCGCCCCGCGTAGTCGGCGGCGCGCGCTTCGGCCTCGATAGCTTGATTGCGCAGGTTCTCGGCGGCACGGGCCACGGCCTCGCGGCCGCTTTCCCCTGCCTCCAAGTCCTCGACGATGCCTATGGCCCACTCGGGCGCGTAGCGGTCAAGGCGGATCACGACCGGCCTCCCGGCGCGCTGTTCACCTCCCGCGCGGTCAAGGCGGCCGCGATGTCATCCACCACGCTCTCGGCGCAACCCTCGCACACCAAGCCGTACAGCCACGCGGAGTCAACCATGTTCTCCCGCTCGAACTTCTCGCAGCAGCCGATGCAGGTATCGGCCGGCGCCTGCGCGGCCGCATAGCCGCGCAGGAACAGGCGCACCTGCACCCGGTTGCCGCAGAACAGAAACTCATCATCGCTCGCGCGCTTCACTTCGTAGGCGATGCCGCTCGGCACCCGCACCAAGTACAGGCCGAGCGACGGCGCTTCGGTGTCGCTCAGGAAGGTGTCAGCCATAGAAGACCTCCGCGTAGTTGTCGGTGTCGATCTCGAAGCTGAACGGCTCGACGTGGCGGTTGTCGTCGAAGTCGACGATGAAGCTGCAAGCCGCCGCCGGCAGCTTGTACTGCCGGCGCTTGCCCTCGCTGCTGGCGAAGCTCGTCACGTCGCCAGCGGTGAAGGTGTCGAACTTCACCTTGGGGTTGCGGAACTCCGCCTCAGCAAGCGCATGCGACACGGGGCAGTTGCACTCAAGGCTGAGCCCACACGCCGCGGCGCGGTTGCCGGCGTCGATGTGCTGTTGGTCGAGATCGACCGTCACCAGCCCCGTCACGACAGGGCCTCACTCGGCAGGCGGATATCGCACGTCGCGCACTCCGCGACGCTCATGCACCCGCCGTCCGCCATGTAGGCGGTGCCGCCCTCGATGCGCACGATCTCGCGCCATGCCCTGTCGTGCGGATCACGCACACGATCCCCGACCGACACCGCCATGCAGGTCGGGCACGGCGGATCGTCCTCGGTCGCGTCGTGGTGGTAGGGGCAGACCGCGAAGCCGAACCGCTCACCCGTGGCGGTGCAGTTGCAGAGGGTGCAGCGGCGCGGCCTGGAGTCCCATTCGTCCACTTCTGCCCCCGTGAACGAAGCGATCTCGACGGGGCCGGTTGCGTCGACGCGGAACAGGCCGTCGTCGTCGCCGTGCTCCTTGCGCCACAAGCGCGCCCGGTCGGTGCGCTCGTCGTCGGTGAACGGCCCGCGCAGCTCCGGCTCCACGTCGCCGTGCATCACCAGCAGGTAGTGCTGGACCTTCGGGTAGTCAGCCATCAGCCGCGCCTCCTGGGGGGAGTCCAGCCCTCGGGCAGCCGGTCGCCGGCGTCTTCGCAGCACCGCAGGCGAGCCAAGTACTCGTCTTGGTGCCGGCGCCACCATCGGCTCATGCTCAACGCGATGTGGCAGGCTGCGCCCATCGTCCGCGCATACGCCTCGCCGCCACCCTTGAACGTGCCGCAGACCCGATACGCACCCGTGGCGTTGCGCCACACGTTGATCGTGCCTGCCGTATCACGGGCGGGAGGGAAGCTCCCGCCTGTCGTCGTTGACCGCCGCATCAGCACCCGCCGTCCGCCATGTACGCCGTGACGCCATCGCTGCCGACCTCGCGGACGGTGCAGCCCGCCGCGAGAGCCGTGCGGCCCGGGTCGATGCTCCGCACCTTCCGCGAGCGCGCCATCCGGCACGGCCGGCCCTTCGCCTTCGCCCACACCCGCTGCCACGCTTCGGTCGCCGTGGTGGCCTTGGTGTCCCCGATGCACTCGGGGTCGCGCTCCGGGCCGATCTCGTAGAACCATGTCCTCCGCATCAGCGCACCGCCTTACGGGCTGCGATCTGCCCCCGACGGTTGAGCATCGTGGCGCGGTTGTCGGTGTCGTTGTCGATGGCGTCCACGATGATGCTCTGCACCCCGCGCCCGGTCTGTTTGGCGATGGCCTCGATCCGCGTGGCCATCCTCTCGGGGAGCGTCGTCGTGACGCTCCCCGTCCCCGTCTCGACCGTGATCGTGAAGCGCATCAGCCCGTTGCCTCCACGAACTCCCACAGCCCGATCTCTGCCAACTCGGTAGCCGCCTGCTTGATCGCGCTCCACTGTTCGTCATCGGCGACGTTCAGCTCGTCGTGCATCTCCGGCAGCTCCTGCGCCATCGCCGCGCCCCACGGCCTCAGCTCGACGATCTCAAGCATCGCGCCGGCCTCGACCGGCTCGCTGCCGTCGTCGCCGCGCAGGCACCAATCGCCGAGCGGTCGGGTGGCCTTGACCACGCAGCCGGCTTCGATTGCTCCGTCAACGTCGCCATGAGTGATCCACAGTGTTCGTCCATCCATGTGATACCTCCCGGAAGCGGTGTAGGGCTGCACCCTGTTCCGATTCCCACAATGAACATTGTCATAATCAGAAGAGAGAGTCAAGCACTCCCTTTTACTTTCTCACCACACCCCACAATCCACCCCAATCCGCTGCTCGTTCGCGGCGGTCAAGCACCGCTCCACCACCGCCCCCGCCTTACCCGATTCGCCCTCGATCTGGCGTCCGTGCCGGTTGTGCCTCCGCAGGTAGGTCGGCACGGCCCGGTCGGCCTCGATGCGCACCGCGTGGCCGTCCGCGGCCGTCCGCGATGCCCTGGGGCCGGAGCCCGACCGTCACCAGCCGGCACGCGCACCCCGCCCAGGCCCCGGCCGGTGACGCTCGCCACCCCGGCAACCGCCACCGAGGCGGCATCCGCACCGGCTCCGGCACGGTCGTGACCCGGTTCGGCGTCCTCGACCGGCTCCCGGCCCGCCTCGACACGCCCCTCATGCCCGGTCGACGGGTGCGCAGCCGCCCACATGGCCATCTGAGCGCCGCTCGGCGGCTCGTCGCCGACCGCTCGGCCCGCGGTCAGCCCGCCATCGCCTCGTCACCGGCTCGCGCCGGTCGGCTCAAAGGGACCCCCGGCACCCCACCCGGCCACCCCCGCTCAGTTCCCGCGCCCCCTGCGGCGGCGCGGACCCATGAGCGCGCATACGATCGACGGGTTTCGGATTTTGGTTCTGGATTGGATTTTGGAATTGAAAATTGGGCGCGCGCCAGCCTGCCCTGGTCAGGGACTCCCGGAGCCCACCCCGACCACCCCGCTCAGTTCCCACCCGCCCCCACTGCGCGGACCCTCTGCCGCGCATACGCGCGCCCGTTTCTGGAAATTGAAATCGGGATCCCTGGTCCCCGGCGAATGGGATCCACGACAGGTGGGAATTGACTGGGCCGAGGCGTTATGAGCATAATGCATCATAAGATGGCGCTGTTTGAGGACGAGCGTAAGTTACGGGTAACAATTATGCTGACCCGCGAACAACGGGACGAGCTGGACAACTTGGTCAAGCTGGCTGGCGGCGAGGTGTCGAGGTCGAGAGTGGCGCGCGTAGCGTTGACCGAGGGAATGGAGCAGGTTCGCCGCAGGCTGAACTCGGCAGAAGCGTGATGACGGCAGAGCTGATAGCGATTATCGCGCTTGGCGGGCTACTGACCCCGATTTTGCTGGCCATGAACGGGCGGATGAACTCGGTCGCGGATCGGCTCCAAACACTCGGCGAGCGAGTTGCGAAGGTCGAAGCGCAGATCGAAATGGCGCTACGCGGGGGCGGCGCCGCACAGATGCACGACCAGCTCGCCAGAGACAGCAACGCAATTGCCGACCGAATGGAAGCCGCAGAGTTACCGATAGGGCGGCAGATCGCGGTTGCATACCGAGACGCGGCACGCCGTCACGCCGAACAGGCCGAGGCGTTGCGCCGGTGAGGTGGCTGTGGTGGGTGTTCGTGGTCGGGACGCCCATAGGCGTAGGAACCCGCCCCAGCCGACACCGCGACCTAAAGGTTCTGTCGGTGCCTGATGTCCCACTGTTGCTTCGCAATACGCGGGTCTGATAGGCTACGTTGATACTACCTGAAGTTGATACACATACAAGATTACGGAGAGCGCATGGGCATTCAGACTCATTTCGACAAATTCCACGACAAGATGAAACTAGGCCGCGAGGACGAACCTTACAAGAAGGCGCGGGAGCGAGATGACAGCATCAAAAAGGATGTGAAATCTGCGTTCAAAGATGCGGGCTATCCCGTTGTCGACGACTTCATCCAAGGTTCGCTTAAAACATACACGGGGATCAAGCCAATATCGGGCGACTATGACATCGACAGAGCTCTAGTGATCGACGATGATACCGCGCCGGAGAATCCGGTGACACCGAAGAAGACGGCACTCGACGTACTTGAAAATCGGGGATTCAAAAACGCGAGGATCAAGAAGCCATGCGTGACGGCGGACTACGCGAGCGACAACGTCCATATCGACTTCATCATCTACAAGCGGTTGGAGGACGAGTACTGCCTTGCCGTGGGCAAAAAGAACTCGGACGAGGGCAACCGCGAGTGGTCCGTCGCGGATCCGCTCGGCTTAATCAAGTGGATCAACGACGATAGCCTTTACGACCAAGACGACGCGAAGACCGTGCGGGCGCAGTTCCAGCGGCTGGTGCGCTATCTGAAGCGCTGGCGCGACGTGCAGTTCAGCGAAGCGGTGGCGACAAAGGTCTATTCGATTGGGCTCACGGTGATGGTGAAGGACGAACTTGTGTCGTCCTTCACCGCCGAGGGTGCCCGTCAGGATCTGCAGGCGCTAACCAAGACCGTGGAGGCGATACTGGACGCTGCCTACTTCGACGAAGAGGAGCCAGGAAGATACCGGATCCAAGTGTATCTTCCTGTAGAACCTAAGCGTGACATCTTCGACGGTTCAAGCGTTGATACCGGAACGCAGCTCTACAACAAACTCAAGCGGCTCAAGGAGAAGCTGGTCGAGATCGAAGCCTTGAGCGACGAACGCAAGCAGTGTGAGATCCTGAACGAGCTTTTCGGCGACGACTTTGAAGTGCCTGTTCCGCCGAAGGGAGATTCTAAGACGGAGAATGCTAAGTACTCCAGTGCAGGAATAGTGACCGCGTCTGTCGGTGCGTGAGCGGCGATCTGATCCGGAGAAGCATCGCAGAGCTTGGCCACGATGCGTGGCTGACTGAGGCCGGATCGAAGCTAGTGGTCGAGTTCGATGCTGGGGGGCGAACGGTAACCCTGTCGCACACGTTCCCGGACGAACTGTTGCGCCTGCCGAAGTTCCACCTTGTCAGTGGCCACGGCTTTGGGAAGCTGGCTCACGTGCTGACGGACGGCAATGGTGACTCGGGAGAAGTGTGCATAGGCGACGACTCATCGACGGCGATCAATACCGATCTTCCTGAACTGACCTACCGGGACACCGTTAAAGAGCACGTTCGCCTACTAACGTGGCTAATCGAGAATCCCGCGGACAACCAGGCGGAGCAGTTACGGGAGTTCGAGGACCACTGGCAGATCCTGTGTGGCAAGACGGCAGAAGAACCGAAAGAACTCTTTGTGGTATGGGAAGGTGACGAAGCCGAGAGTCTGCAAGTAAGGCGGCCGCACGCGGATGGCACGGACCTCCAGAAAAGGCCAATTGCGGTGGTGGGAAGGTTAGCGAACGATCCGCGACTGGCGTCGGTACGCGTTAGCGCGGAATGGGGAACGCGCCAAGTCGTGGGGAAGGCGGTGGCTGTTCGGTTGATTGACCTGGAACCCGCACCAACAACGCAGGGCGATCTGTTGCCATGGTATTTCAAGGCCGTCGTTCGAGCGGACAATACGAGCCGTCGCGCGCTTCGGAGGCTGCACAAGAAGAAGAGCAGAGTGTATTGGCTGGTCTTCTCGGCCCCAATCCCGGACGGGGAGACGATGTTCGCGATCCACTGGTGCACGCGATCGAAAGGCGCATTACCGGCCTCAGAGACGGAGGTGGAGGCCGGAAGGTGGACGGCTACGCCCTACAGGGTCAGATCGTTGTCGCGGGGGTCGCTGGTCCCCCGGGGCGGTGGTTCGCTGGACCTGACGAGCAAGTCCGTTCTCCTCGTGGGCTGCGGATCAGTTGGCAGCGAACTAGCCATGCAGCTAACATCGGCCGGCGTCGGGCGTCTCACCATATCCGATCCGGACAAGTTGTCTGAGGAGAACCTTTACCGCCATGTCCTGTCAGTGAAGGACATCGGACGACTCAAGACCGAGGCGCTGGCGGGTGAGCTTGCTCTGAAGCACCCTTGGGCTGAGGTGAGGCCTTTGGACAACCAGCTGGAGCAATTGCGGAACCCGGCCGTGCTGCAGATATTCGACCTAGTGGTGATCGCGATCGGTTCGTCGACCGTCGAACGGGCGTTCGCGGAATATTGCCGCCAAGAACGGATAAGGGTACCGGTAATGAATTGCTGGCTAGAGGGTTACGGTATCGGCGGCCATGCGATCGTGACGGTGCCGGAGACAAAGGGATGCTGGCACTGCGCGTACGTAGACCCAAAGACGCTGACCCGGGGGCTCGTGTCGAACCTGAATTTCCTGGCCCCAGACCAAGTCATGATGCGCAACCACGGGGGTTGCGGCACCCAGTTTCTGCCCTACAGCGGGATCGCTGTGGGGTATACGGCGTCGATTGCTGCGGACTTGGCCGTGCGCTTTCTTGAGGGCCAGGTGGCTAACTCATCGAAGGTGAGCTGGAAGGGGTCGGACGAGGAAGCGAAGCGGGCGTCCCTCGCGGTGACGTGGCGATATCGACATTTCGCCGATTCGTTGCGCATCCTGCCACTGCACGACGAGTACTGCGACCTCTGTGGTGGGTGACGCCTGTGCTACTTCAGGGGTACGGGCGGCGGATGACCGTGTGCGATGAAGTGACAGGTGTCTGGCTTGGACATCGGCAGACTACGGCCGTTGCCGACGAGTCGTTCGGCGTGTTGATGGGAACGACATCCGTTGATCGGCGTGAGATCTGGATCGAGACGGTGACCACGCCGATGGCACACGACCGGCGCTCGCGGTTCTGCTTCGCGCTTCGCGATCCAGGGCATCAGCGGGCGGTTCATGAGAAATTCGCCTCGTCGGGCGGAAGGGGGATCTATCTCGGGACATGGCACACGCATCCGGAGCCGGTCCCGAAGCCTTCGAGGATCGACCGGACCGATTGGAGCGCGTGCCTTCGGGCAAACCGCGGGCGTCCGCTTGTATTCGTGCTGGTGGGGACCGAGGATATCCGTGTGTTCGTGCGGGCGAGAGGGCGCTTCAGGCCCCTGCGACGGGAATGAGGGAGAGATGACCTTTGGTTGATCCGATACAGTCGACGGTCGTACAGACGCGCGAACCGCCGCTGACCGCGCTGGACACGGTGAAGGACCACGCGGTTGCTTTGCGGGCGCTTGTGTCGTGGAACCGCGTTGGCGTGCTTATAGACGAGGGACCAACGGCAATCGTGACCGTGCTCCTTGATGGCGACATGGTGGTGGGCGCATCGCGCTTCTGTCTGCCGGTGGCGCAGAGCGTCGGCGCGTTACAAGCGTACGGCGAAAACACGACAGACCCGATGGAGCTGCGGTGCTGGCAGGGGCGCACGATTACGAGCGAGGAGATACGTAGCCTGGCCGAGCTGACAGCAATTTGGAACGGATCGGCTAGTCAGCGCAAGGAGCAAGCGGAGGAGGACTGGCGGACGTTTTTTGAGGAGGTCGAAAACGACGCCTTCAGGAAGGGTCGTGGCACCGCGATCAGGACTGCAACGCGCAACCAAGTCCTGCTCGATGCCCACGGACGGTGCATGTTCGACGGCTGCGGCATCGACCTAACCGAAGACCCGGTAACAAGAATACGCGGCAACTTCGCCAAGTTGGCGCATAACGTCGCGGCCTCAGAGGGCGGCCCGCGGGGGGTGATGTACTTGTCTCATAGCCTAGCGAACGATCCTTCCAACATCCTGCTACTCTGCGACACCCACCATCGGCTGATAGACACGGTCGCGAGCGCCGACTATCCGGCGGCCGCACTGACGGAAATGCGTCAGCGCTTCTGCGCTGCGGCGACCTCGCTACTGGACGGCTTGGCGCTCGCGCCGACGCCCGCTTTCTGCGTCGCGTGGCCCGTGCACCGCCAGATAATCGCACTGCCCTCTTCACAGCAGATCGCGCGGGCGCTGAAGCCCATCGGTGCGCGTCTTGACGGCCAGCTCCGGTCAGTAAACGACAACGAAGCGCTATTGCGGACCTTGGAGGGCGCAGACCTCTGGAGCGCAATGGGCGCGACGGTGGAGCAGACGGCGGCTGACATCCTATTGCAGGCGCACGGCGAGGGGTACAGGGCGGCTCTCTTTGCGATGGGACTTATGCCCGCGCTCATTGCGCTCGGCGCGAAGCTGGGGAACAAGTGCGACATCACTCCGATGTTGCGTTACCGCGAGAACGGGCTGTGGTACTGGCCCATGACCGAACCACAGGGCGAATTCTACACGATTGATGGTTTGGACCAATTGTCGGGTGAGGACGAGGTATGCCTGCTCCTGGGGTTAACGGCCGTGCCGGAGACGATGCAGTCGACGGCCGACTCCCTCGGGATGAGGGTCGTTTCGGTCGTTGCCCGCACGAAGTACCTCTGCAACGGTGCCCTTGGCCACCCGGACGATGGCGCGGCGTTCCGGCAGCGAATGCAGGAACTGTTACACCGGTTGCGGGACGCACACGGTGTACGGATCGTCCATGTGCTGCCGTGCGCGTCCAACGCTGCCTGCGTATTCTTCGGGCAAGCATTCGACAGCCATCACCCGGACTTGGTGATCTACGACTTCGCGTCCGACGGAACCGGCATGATCCCGAGATTGAAAGTTGCAAACGTGAGTAACGAGTGCAAGGTGGAGGCGGTTCAGGCTGTACGATAGACCCGGTGCCGAATATAGTGCCAATCGACCGCGTACCGCCAGAGGCCGCAGGATCTCCGGCGGCAGGCTGCTCGCCTGCACCACGTCGCTCTTCTCCATTTTCGGCCTTGCTTGAATAGCGGAACGTCGGCGGCGTCACACCTGCTTTAGGCGTTCCTATCCCCATGCGATGGCTGGTTGCCAACCGCCATGGTCCATGGTGGAGCAAGGAAGTTGCCCAGCCCACGCTCACTGCGCAATTTTTAGTCGGTCACGTGGAGTGCGCCCCTTGAGGCAGCCGGTTTCGGATGAGAGGATTGACAGAGACGGGAGGGAGGGTTGAGCACAGACGCAGGGACAACTGACAGGGTGATCAGCGCCGCACCGCGCGGGCTGTGCGGCGGCGAGGCCCCGAAGGGGTGAAATGCCGGATGCGCCATCGTCATTTGCGCCTGGATGCCAGTGTCCTTGCTCGGACGCCATCAATCCTTACGCGGCTCGGTGCTCTGAACTGCTCCGGCTGGTCGGGGACAAGCTCAACTCTATATCGTCGGCGATCAAGCACCTCCAGAAACCCCATTTCGCCTCCCGCCGTCACCTCGATTTTTCCATTCGCTTCCTGGATGTCTACCCCAGTGCTGTCGCAAAGCTCGATCAACGCACCCCGATCCATTCCCTCCAGAGCTTGGGATCGAATCGATGCCAGGTAGCGAGCGGCACGTGGGTGCGACTGGGCGTACTCCTCAACGCCGGACAACTCGATGAACGGCAGGTCCGAGGCAATGGCGCTAATGTTATCCGGTACCGCATCCAGGATTACCTGCTTCAGTCTGCCAAGAAATTCGAAGGCGCTTGGTCTCCAAATGTGGGTGCAAGCTGAGTCCACTAGCATGTCGAAGTCGCTGTCCAGCTTGAATACGTTGTCGTCCACTATCTTGAGAGTGTCGTCGTCGAATCGCAGCAGTTTGCGCTTTAGCACCCCCTTGAACTGTGCCGCACGTCTAATCGCGGTCAGGCGTCGATGTTCATGGTCCGTGAACCGAGCGAAATAGCAGAATATTGTCTCGGGATCGGATAGACGGGCATCATCAAAGGCTAGGCTCTCCGCATCGTGAAGTTCGCGAATCGCGGCGTCCAGCGTCCCATCGGAAGGGACAACCAGATACTCGGTACTGCCATGTTTCTCAGCGGGATCGTACACACCGGGACCGCCGGCAGTTAAACCCATCTTGTCTATCGTCGCTTGAGCCATCGACAGAAGTGCCGATTGCACACCCGCGTCCACCGGCACCACGCCGAACCCCGTGCCGCCGTCTGTCTCCCTCCCCACGCCGAATTCCGTGGCCGTAACGGCACTTAGGTTGCACTCTATATTCATTTCGATTTTTCCAGATAAACAGTGTTGCTAAGCCGGAAAGCGATAACCTGCTCGCTTTCCCGCAATTGCTTTCTGCGCGTGATCAGCACGAAATTCTCTAGCCCACTATACGGATTCTCATCTTCCGGTGGCGACACGGTGAACACATGATAGCCTCGCATTGCAAAAAACAGATTCAGATAGTGCAGATTCAGTCGCCAGAACAGAAAGACGATCAACCCGAGCGCAACGCACATGGCCAGTAAATCCCGGCAAGTCACTATGTCTTCTCGGTAGAACGGCAAGAACGTCGCAAAAAGGTATACTAGAACGTGGCTGCGATGATCTTCCGTCTGACCTGCAACCAACGGTCGGACATCGTCTTGTCTTCGTGCGGTACGGAGACGCCAGTATAGAAACATCGACGGCAAGATCGCCAACGCCAAGCACCCCATGAAAAAATACAGTTCCGGAAAGAGGCTGTTGCCCCGAATGGCCATCAGCAGGAACAGCGGGGCCAGACTGCTCAGCACCATAAGCAGCCTCGCAAGCCTCAGCCCTTCGCCACGCTTCTTCCGCTCTCGCGGCATACCGGTCCCCTGCTGTCTTCTCATGGCTCACAGAAGGCCGGTCCTGGCATCCCGTCCAGTTTAGGCAGGCCAACCCGGTCTATGCTGCCTGCGTCGCGACCGTCATACGCCGTCCCAACGCATGGAGTGCCGTTTCGATCTGGCCGATGTGCGAACGGTGGTCAAGGTCGACCAGCCGCCGCTCCGCGCCCTCGGATAGGCCGAGCCGCGTGGCCAGCGCGCTGTTGCCGATGCCTTCGGCATGCATCGCGACATAGAGAGCGATCTTTGCGGCCGGGAGTGCCGGCAGAGCCAACACTCGTGAGGATTGCTCCAACCACTACACATATTTTGGGCTCCTTGACACTTGATAACTCTCCTAACAAGATGACGTCTCGAACCAGCCACCCTCGCAACC
Source organism: Chloroflexota bacterium (assembly GCA_965263075.1). Lineage (GTDB taxonomy): Bacteria > Chloroflexota > UBA11872 > UBA11872 > UBA11872 > UBA11872. The sequence continues at coordinate 57,552 of CBDHGI010000003.1, forward strand.
GCCGGTGCGCCTCAACCTCGGTGGCGTGCAACGACGGTCGGCCGAGGTCCATTACCATCCGATCACTGCCCGACCTTCTCACAGCCGTAGCGCCGTCTCGTTCTGGTCCTCGATCTTGGCCACCCGCTTAGCAAGCGGAGTGTACCTCGCTGCTCAGCTCATGACAAATGCCCGGAGCCCAGTATGCTTGATCTGCACGTCCAACTCTATTCTGTCGCTTTCAGGGTCATGAACGGACTACGGCCAACGAAACGTCGGCCAGCGCGTTGCTCACAACGCGCTGGAATGACCCGGCCGCCCATCGCCGCCATCCTCGCCCAGTGCCCTGACCACAGCCTCAGGGTCACGATCGATGACGGTCAGCAACACCCGGGCTGCCCGATCGGGAACGCGCCGGCCCTGTTCCCATTCCTGAACAGCCCTCACATCCAGACCGAAGCGATCGGCGAACTTCTGCCGGCTCAGCCGCAACCGCTTGCGGAGCGCGACAATCCGGCTGGCGGCGGGATCGTCGACGATCCGACACGACAGACCCGTCTCGCCGCGAACATGGGCGAGAACCTCGCCCAGAGCCGTTTCGATCTCACATCCGAGGTCGGTGCGTTCCATCGTCACTTTCCCTGATGCTCCTTCTTGATAGCGGCAACCAGACGCGTCAGCGCCTTGGTGTCCGCCGGGGTCAGATCCTCGCGATCCGCCTTCGCATAAGCCGTCAGCAAATAGATGGCGTCGGGGCCAGCCTGATAGAAGACGGCGCGAATGCCCCCTCGCTTCCCACGACCGGAACCGGCCCATCGCAGCTTACGGATGCCTCCGGTGCCCCGGATGACCGGTGCTGCATCGGGGGCAGCCACGATCGAGTCCTCCATTTCCTTGCGGGCCTCTTCCCCGAGCAGCTTGCGAATGGCACGCTCGTAGGTGCTTGTGGAGAAGACCTGCATCGTTTCCCAATATGCGGCATTGCCGCAGTCATATGCAAGCTCTCGCCAGCGTCCGGTAATGCCGGCAACTGTCTACCATGCGCCCTGCTCAACTGCTCGCGTTCCTTCTCCGTACCTGCCGCCCTGGAGCAGAATGTCCGTGCTTGTGGAGATCGTCGTAGGCCGCACGCAACAGCGGCTCCGCCCTTCGGATGTGTTCCCGGTCGCGGAGGTCGATCTCTCGGTACCCTCTATTGATAGGGCGCGTGAAGCCGTCTTCGAGAGGGATGGAGCTCAGGTGCTTCCCGTGGATGTGTACGCGGAGGCCGCTCCGGACACGCAGATGGACGTAGGCAACTACCGGCAGCTTGTCGTCTGGGGCGGCCGTGCACTTGAATGAGATCACGTTCTGGAAAACGTCCGTTCGCACACTGCCCAGCGACGCAGAGGTACTCTCCAGCATCGAGTGGATCCTGCCAGATCGGCCCCTGGCTATCGAGCTGGCGCGAGCGCTGGAGGCGGGCTACCTGCGGGGTACGGATCTGTGGCACATCGCCACGGCGCTCTACATCGCGCCAAGAGCAGAGGAGATTGGTTTTATTACCCTCGACGGTCCGCAACGGGAAGTCGCTGCAGCTCTCGGGTTTCAGGTCGGGACCGGCTGGCCGATTGCCGATTCCGGCTAGGGCGACAGCAAAGCTGGTGCCAGTGGTGGTACTGCAAAGCCGCCGCCTGGAACAGCGCATAGACGCCGTTGCCGACGCTTTGACGGCTACCCCTTACCGAACTGCCGCGACCTGCACGCCCTGGCGGAGCGCGTAGCCCGCATCGAGGGTGCGTTGACCGGCCCCCTGGCGCCCAACCAACGGCTCGCCAGCAGAGGCCTCCAAAGGCTCCCCGGAGGCCACCGCCGAGTGAACTGCCACTTCCGGTAAGGCGGTTTCTGTCGCTTTCCGTCCCACGAGGCCGGCCCGCGCCCTATGAAGCCCCCTTCCAGATTTCACGGTAGCCGGTGGCTGTCCGATACAGCACATTGAACCCAGAGGGAGGCCTGTTATGAGGTCATATATTGGGGTTCTCACTTTGGCGGTCCTGACGACCGTGGTGTCGTCGGATGGCAAGCCCGAGTGAGCGTTCGGCTTATGGGGCGGCACGACGCGCGATACCATCAAGTGGATCCTGCGTGGTGATTCGCAGGGGAGGCCACTCTCTGCTGGAGCACATCGAGTCGCTAGAAGGCCACGCGGCGTACCTTGAGGGGCTGCTATAGAATCGGCGCCGGTAGCGCTTACTTTTTCTAAACTGAGACACTACCAGCGCGTGTTATGGCATGGGTCCTGTTTGCCCCGGTCGCGACCGGGTGACCGCCACCTGGCAGATCGATGATCTTACTACAACAAGTCGAAGTGCTGAGACAAAACCTCCCGATGTTGAAAAGGATGGACAACATTGTTGTTTCGCCTTATCCAGACTATTTGTCAACCAGAATTGCATATCACTTTGCGAGCCTAGTCCATCCAGCACGCGACATAATTACGAAAATCAAGAAAGCTTACCCCGGGGGAAATATGCTACCGAGGAACCTTCGCGGATGGCGTGTACAAGCGAAGAATGGATACGGAAAAATTGTTTATGTTGAATTAGGCCGTATCCTGAACTCTATTATTCACATGCAATATATCTCGGTGGACAATCAAAGGGTTGATGTTGAAAACGACAATCTGAGGGAACGATATATCGTAGACCGACACGTCTTGTTTGTCGGGATCGAACGCCTGTTGCTTGAGTTCAAGGACATTTGCTTGACAGCTTGCGCTTTAGCGGAAAAGGGATACACCAGTGAGGTCAACCAAGACCACGAGTGGGAATATATAAGTCCACACGGTCCTTGGTATCGTGACCTAGCCGCGGTCCTCAGAGGAATTAGGGATCACCCTCAGTTAGCTAATCTTGTATGGTGTACACATTTCGCGAGAAGTGCAACACCTATTGGATCAAGGGACATTATCAACCATGTGCCTTTCAACATGACTACTTGGCAGCGAGTCTGGCAAGTTGGATGGAGAAGGGACGGTCTATTCGCAAGTCCGAATGTGCAAGTGTCAGACTTCATCAAAACGATTCGAGATTATGCATCCAATCCGTAACCCATCGTAGTGCGTAAGTTGTCAGTCGCGCGTAGCACCCGCATCACGACTGGGAACATGACGTGCGACGGCCGACTGGGTCGTGCCGAGGCGCCGGGCGAGCTCGGCCTGCGTCAGCTTCGCCGCCGCGCGAGCGCGCACCAACGCCTCGATCAGTGCGAACTCGTCATCGGCTCGCGCGTACTCCTCCCGAAACTCAGAGTCCTCCATGAGGCGCAGAAGGGCTTCCCGGACGCTGGCGCCGGCCGGGGTAAGGTCAACGCCCGACTGCTCTGCGATGTCCGCGGCTTTCATTTCGGCAGCTCCAGAAGCTCGCTGCCGTGGCGGTCGACAAGCTCTGCCACCGTCTCGCCGCCCCCAGTTACAAGGTCGGCCCAGCCGCGCGGGCGGAAGCCACATGGTTGGTGCATAGAGAAGAGTAGTATCCCCCTGCTTCGCTTGCGCGAAGACCCACGCCCCCACGCCCGGCTTCGGATCCAAGGCGGCCCCGGTCTACGAAGCGCGCCCACCACCAAGCTACGGCCAGTGAGGCCCCACCACTTCCGGTACCTTCTGTCGCGCCCTGGGACCGCCGCTCCGCTGCGGGCGGTCCGTCGTCGGACGATATCGAGTTCGGTACGCAGCATGCGGATTTCCCGCACTACGCTTTCCTGCCTGCTTCGCGTCAAGGGTTATGTGGCCGTTCGCGTCGGGAGCGCTTTCAGAGCAGCCCATAGCAGCCGCGTCCTACTCCACCTCTTCCAACCGTGCCCCCAGTGTTTCCGCTGGGTTCAGCCTTCTCCTTCACGTATATCCTCTGTCTCAGGTCCCGCAGTTCATCGGCGCCTTTATCATCTCGCCTCTGCCTCCCTTGTTGCCAAAGTCATTACAGACAGCGGGGCCGCTTCCCTCCACCGGCGTTACCCGGCTTCCCTGGTACTACCAACCCCTCCGCCACCCTCTCGCCTGTCAGCCGACTTCCCGGTGCTCCCGGTTATACGGCCTACCTTTGCTCCGCCGATTTCTCGCCGGGGCGAGAAGGGCTTCTCCAGTTGCTTAGCGCGTCCTCGTCACCGTGCCGTCGCTACCACCCCGCCGGAGTGCCGTAGCGCCTCAGCCAGTCTGCGCTGCGTCATACTGCTTTCGTCCTCTGAAGGCGGACTCAGCCTTCCGGGCTTTGATGTCTCGGGGCCACCTCTGCGTTCACTCGCGTTACGGCCCGGTGACTCGCCAACCACCCTTACGGTGACGTGTCGATGGGCTTCAAAGAGTCAGTTTCCTTTCTCTCTGCCATCCAAGCTACGGGGTTCTGGCTCTTTCCCCGGCGGGCTTGTCCCCCGCTGAACGCGCCAGCCTTTGCTGGACGCACCTTCAGTTCATCAGTTTCCCTTCTCCCTGTCACTCAAGCTACGGGGCTCTGGCTCTTACCCCGGCGGGTCTGTCTCCCGCTGAACGCGCCAGCCTTTGCTCTGGACGCACATAACGGGGCGTTCTGTCGCCCCCGGCTATGCCCACTTCGGTAGTGGGTTCGTATCAGGCCCCGCGTAGCCCCAGCCTCACCACGGCTTTACTTTCAAAAATCTCAGCTTTGCCAGCCCATTGAAGACCACTTTGCATAAGTCGGATGGATCTGGATCAAACGATGCATGCTGTACTACCAAGCGATTATAGACCGTAAACGTATTTCGTATGGCATATATACGATCATACGGGATATTTGGACATCGCCGCTCTAACGCAGAATCAAGCCGCCTATAAAACTCATCGAATTGCGCACGTATGACCTGTGCCCCCGAAGCAAGCACCCTACCATCGTCAACTCTAAGTTCGGCAACCGGTCTGCTCAGTACCGACCTGTATTCATCTATGGTTCGTCTCAAAAATACAATCTGTCGCCATCCCCTGAACCTATAGCGAATCAAAACCTGAGCCTCCCACTATAGCTGCGACGGCCAAACCTGAAGAAATACCGATAATGATGCCCTCTCGGGCTTCTGTAAATTCCATCAACTACGGCTCCCCATCGACCTCAGGGGGCGATTGCGACCTCCCGATAAGGTAGCCCCGATGCCGCATTCGCCTCCGACCCGGTCTGGAATGCGTCGGGCCAGCCGCCGTGGGCTTCGATGGCCGCGTCGATCTCGA
>CBDHGI010000004.1:0-99189 GCA_965263075.1 Chloroflexota bacterium
GTCCATGATCCTGCCGTGGATCGACGTGCTCGCGGCCCGGCAGCGCACCTTGTAGCGCGTCACCCTCGGCCCCTCGACCGTCACGATCTCCGCATCACGGTCCAGGACCGTGCAGGAGGCGGGAACCGTCTCCCGCCTCCTCTCAACGATCCGTTCGCCGTCGGGCGTGACCGTGGTGCGCTCAACCCCGCTCACGCCGGCGCCTCTTCGTACAGGACCTCGGTGTAGTCGTCCTCATCCACTTCGAACTCGAACGGCTCAACGTGCCTGCTGTCGTCAAACTGCGCGATGAACGCCGTCGCTTCCGGCGGCAGCCGGTACCGGCGACGCTCAGAGCGAGACCCGACCGTCGACCACGCCTGCCCCGCCGTGAACGTGTTGAACCGCACCCGAGGGTTGCTGAACCCGGCTTCCGCAGCCGCAATCGAGATGGGGCAGTTGCACTCCAAAGACAGACGGCAGGACGCTGCGCGTCCGCCGTCGTCGATGCACTGCTGTGTGACCGCAATCCGCGTCACGACACCACCTCGTACAGCCCGAGTGCCTCAAGCTCCCGCGCCGCCTTGAACCATGCGTCCGCGTCTGCCTCGATGCTCTCCGCGTCCCGTACCTCGCTCAGCGCCGGCAGCTCCATCGCCATGGAAGCACCCCATGCGCGGTCCTCGACGATCTCAAGGGCGGTGCCTGCCGGCACCGGCGCACTGCCGTCGTCGCCGCGCAGGCACCACGCGCTGAGTTCCCGCGTGGCGGTCACCACGTTGCCGGCCTCGATGCGACCCTCGACGTCGCCCGGTTGTACCCATACGGTCCGTCCGTCCATGCGATTCCTCCTGCCCCCTCGCTGCTGTGCGGGGGGTATGCGGCACGCCGTGGAGTTGAACCACGTCGCTGAGTGCGAGCACCTGCGCGCGCGCCGCCCTGTCGGTCTTGTGTTGGTTGCACCCCGTCACCCCTTCCGGTGTCGCGCTCTACCGGTCGGCACGTGGTGCGCCGCTGGCCGTCCGGAGTCGCCTCGCGCGGGTCAAAGTGAGGTCACGTCGCCGCCGTGCGCTGTGTGGTGGGTCAGCCCTTCGCTGCCGGCCCTTGGATTCCTCCCGACACTGTATCAGTGTCTACAATATACATTGTCATCATTAACCGGGAGAGAGTCAAGCACCCGTAGCCACTTTTTTGCACTATCTGTCCAGATTCCCGCCTACGGGCCGTGCAACAACAGTTGCGCGCTCTCTACGCGGTCCTTTCGCTCGCCCAGGGGGTTGACCATGGCCCGACCGGGGAGGCAGTGCGCTTTCTCGTACCCGGTGGACCGCCGGCGGCGCCTCGGTGCGCCTCGATCCCCGGTGCCGCTGCCGTTTGACGTGTGGGTTGGTGCGCGTCCGCGCATGACACGCTGCCGGTGCCGAGGTGCGCACGGCTGCCCGTGCCGGTCGGCCCCTCGATGGTGCCCGCGCACCGGCCGAGCGCCGCCTGGGGCGGGATCTCGCGCCGCCCGGCAGCCGCTCCGACCCCCGCCAGTCGCCGGCGGCACGGCCCCGCGGCTCCGATCGGGTGCCAATCCGGCCTTGAGCGGGCTACTCAGGCCCCCGGCGAGCCGTAGTCAGCGCCCCTCGAACGGCCCCGAGCCGCCCGTCGGCGTCGTCTCCACGGCCCGGCAGCCCCGCTCAGCGCCTCCGGAGGGGCGATCAGCGCTCCATGGCGTGCTCCCGGTGCGGCTGGCTGCACGGCCGTGCAGCGCCTATCAGTGCCCTGCAGGTGCCCGCTCAGGGCTACGTCGTCGTGCATGAACGCCTCGGCGCAGCCCGGCAGCCGCTCAGCAGCCCGCCATCAGCGCCGATCAGCGCCTCGATGTGCCTGCGCCGTGTCTCGGCCGGCCGGCGGGCCGCGGTAGCCATCTCTGCCGCCCCACCGATCCGCGCAGGGACCTCCGGCCGGCCCCCCCCGGCCCCCCCCGCTCAGTTCCCGCCCCCGGCGGCAGCCGGGGGCTCCCTCTGCCGCGCGCGTGCGTCTGAAATTTCAGAAATGAGGCTTCCAGGGCAGGGACCCCCAGCAGACCGGAGAGTGAGAATCGGATCGGGGGAGGGGACTCCTACGAGCGGGTCAAATCTGAAAATAAAGAGGCCGCGCGGGCCGCCCAGGGGGACCCCTGGCAGACAGGTTCCTGTTCACCAACCCTCCGGTTGCAAGCGAAGCAGGCAAAGTCGTCGTTGTAGGGTGGTGAGCCTGGGGTACGTGCCGTTCGGCATCCACAACCGAGGTCCGTTGAGCTACGACTATCGAGTGTCGCCTGCGGCGTTCAGATGACACGCCGGTTTCCGGGTTTCCGAGCGTGTAGGGAAAAATCCGGATTCTCCCCTTCTCTCCCCCTCCCCCCCTCTACTCGGGGGGGAGTCCGGGGGAGTCCGGGGGGGAGTCAGGGCTGGAGGGGACATGGGTTGTTCCGTAAGCACTTACGGCTCTGAGCGTCCGCGCATGACACGCTAAGCGTCCGCGCATGACACGCTAAGCGTCCGCGCATGACACGCTAAGCGTCCGCGCATGACACGCTAAGCGTCCGCGCATGACACGGATCCGCCGAAGGGCAGTTGGACTCAGCGCCTCCGGCGAGATCGAGCGTACCGCGCATGACACGCTGCCCTTTCAGGGCTGGAGGCCCATCGGTTGTCCCGTAAGCACTTACGGTTCTGAGCGTCCGCGCATGACACGCCCCCAAGGGGCGTCAGTTCGCGATGAACTCCAGCTTGCGAGCGACTGTTTTCAGGGCAGCTCTGTTCACCAGCTCATCATGTGGGACATGACGGAGGGCATGTACCAGGGCGCGGCGTTCCGCGCCGGTTGCTCTGGCGACCAGCTTGGTCCGAGGCAGCGGATCAGTCAGGTTGCCGGCTATACAGCGCAGTAGCTCGGCGGCCCCGGCGGCGCCCTCTCGCCTCAACACTTGATCTCGGGTGGGGCCGAAGATTGTGAAGCGGCTGCCGCTGCGCTGCAGGTCTATCACACCATCGTCGTCCATACGCTCGAAAGCGGAGCGGGCATCGTGCCGGCGCCGTCTCTCGGTCTCGTCGAGTCCGATCATGCGCGTTAGATCATGCTCGGTCAGATCCGGACCCGCGTAGCGGGCGGCGGAGTTCGGTATACGTCTGGTGTCCGATCGGACGATGCGCCCATCCTCGTGGCGCCGCGGCTTACCGTTTGGGCCGAGCACAGGTGCTGCAATCTGGCGGGTGATAGGGTGTCCGCTGCTTGCACTCCGGCCGAGCCAAGCCGTAACGGCGAGATAGGCACGGAACAGTCGGGTGGACTCGGCACCATAGGCTATCAGCAAGGGCCAGTAGAGGCGGTCGCCGCGTGCAGCGGATGGAGGCACACGGATCGTAAACTCGACCAGCGGGTGGGATGAAACGGACGGAATCACGGAAGGGAACAGCATCGCAACCTTTCCGAGTCCAGGTATGGGCACGTAGGAAAGTCTCTCGCGCACGGTGTTCAACGCCGTCGGCAGGTTCTCCCAGTCCCGGCGCTTGTTGGTCCACCCGGTCGGGTGGAGCCAGCCGATTACTTCCTCGGTCGAGAACCGAAGCGTGTGCCAGAGGCCATCCCGGTCTCCCACTTCCAGATGGAGAATGGCATAGACCCACAACCGCATGTCCCACGGTGCGCCGCGGCCTTGCGCTATGCTTCCGCCGGCTCGGTCGAACAGCCACAGCAGCCAGCTTGTACAGCCGGCCACGACGGCTGTGTCGGCGAAACCAGGCAGCGACAATTGGCCGAATGGCTCGGTCGGCGCGTCGATCTCGACAGGAAAGCCTGACCCAAGAAAAACGGGGTCTCTATCCATGGCAGACAGCCGAGGGAGCGATCCGCGCCGGCGCGGGCTGAATGGATTGCGATCTGTGACGCGATCCTGCCACGCTGTAACCACCGAGAACAGTAAGTGGACGATCGTAACGTCTCCCTTTTCGCGATGTATCAACTCGATGGCACCGGGCAGGGCGCTCTCAATGTCCGGGTCGTCTTGCGGGGTGCTGACTGGTTCGCCGGCGCGAGCCTGGTTACCGGCATGCGCGGCGATGATGGCGGGCCACAGGGCGGCGTCGGCGGCTCGCGGGATCTTCGGCAGCCACTCGATCAGCTCGCCCAGTGTCATTATCTGGTTCTCCGGGCATTCAGCGCCGGGAAATCGGTACAGCCAGCACAGGCGGGAAAGGTGGAAGAGAATATCGACGGCGGTGGTGGCAGCATTCAGGTCGACCTCTACCCCGGCGGCGGTCAGTGGCGGCTCGTCACCCGTGGGCTGCGCAACAGAGGACTCTTCACCATCCGAACCCGTGACACGTCCTAAATCCTCTTCGTACGCCGCGATGGCGCCCTCGACGCCACGACTCTCCTTGTCGGCCAAACGCCGAAGACTGGCAATCGTCTCGGATCTATCGGCGGACGCGCGCTCATTGCCTTGATCGTCCATCGCTTCTCCCCGTTGGCCCCGACTCTATACCATGTTGGGCCGCCACGGCATCTGCTGTTGAACCGCGCTTTCTTCTGCGTGGTTGGAGGTGGACGGAATCGAACAGATAGGGTGTATTCGACGAAAGAAGGAAACGGTGCCTGTCCCGAAACCAGAGTGGGATCCCCGGAACGAGGAAGATTGTAAGCATATCATCCGGCAGGTGCTCGACAGGGAGCCTACCGCCGGCGAGCTGATGATGCTCGCCATCCGCCTCCACCTGGAGCGTCCTGAGACCATCCCGCGCATCACGGATGCGGCGCAACTCATCCAGAAGACCGCAGAATACCGCTACTGTACTGCGGCCTGGGACGAAAGAGCCGCCACCCGGCCTGCCGTGTCGGCGAGCTCCCGCGGACCTGATGAGGCCGCCACGCGCCGCTGTTCGGTAGCTCTTCTTCCAGAAGAGGCGGAGCAGGCGGCCGCCGAACGGGCCATACGTGCCCTGCTGGCAGGATTTCCCGGTGACTTCTCCGTTTTTGGCCACAACATAGGGAACGAGATGGTGCCCGAGATTTTGCAGACGCTGGACGAAGCTGAGGTGCTTGCGTTGCGAAACGTATGCGAGAACGGTCGGGCATTGGCGGAGCAGGTCCAGGACTATACAGAGAACTCGTCCCACACAATCATCTCGACAGGGCAGGTATTCGACACAGAAGGCTATCTGAAGGACGCCCTCCCCGATCTTGATGCCGAAGGACGTGCGCAAGCGCAGCTACACAGAGCTGTGGCCCATCTGGCATGGGATGCTCACTATGAACAGGTTGGAGGGCCGGTATTGAAGGAGGACGACCTGGAATGGTGGCATGTGGGCTCCACCGCGCTGGGGGCTGTGGAAGCGGCCGTCCGGATGCTTGGGCCTGAAGCGGATGCCACGACCGTGAGACGGAAAGCGATTAGGCTGATGATAGACGATTTGGACTCGATGACCGACGACGAGAGAGAGGGGAAGGACCCCTATGAAATAGGGATAGCGATCAAGCACCTCGTCAATGTCCGGGACTATCCGAACGGCATCATCGAGAGAGTGAAAATGGGACACCCCCCAGTGGTTTCCCTGGTCCAGGATGGCCCGCGATGACGAACGCCCTACAGGCCGAGCCGTGAGTCGAACCCCGCCCCTCCGTCTGCGCTGTCCGTCCTGCGGTGGCGCACCGCGGCTGCCACGCGACCTACGCAAGGAGCCGGGGTCGCGGTCATCGGCCGGTACTCGCCATCACTCAGCACGAACCAGTCGATCTGTTGCTCTAGCACCCGCCATACTACGTATTCTTGGGGGATTATATACGGTGTTACCCCCGTAATCGGCCTCGCTTCCTGCGCAAGCGCTGTCGAGTAGGCCCCCGGTGCCAGCCGGCGGGCTCTACCTCTCTATGGACCCTCTACTGTCTGAACTCTCTGTCAATTGCCGAGCGGGATCTCGGAGCACGCTTCGAGCGGGATACCGCTCAAGTCCGTCACCAGCTTGGCCTCCACGAGGTCCAGCTCGTTCTTGCCGAAGTAGAACCCCCCGTTCCCGCACAGCGCAATCGCCTGCTTGCCGTCGCGGCTTACCATGCCGATAGTGGCCCCGGCTCCCCAGCCGGAGACCTCGCCCCCGTTTTCGATAGCGAGGGACTGGTGCCCGAATCCAGCGCTGACCGAGTAGTTCGTGCCAGCGCATGCCGTCATCACAGTGGCGACCGCCGCCACTGCCAGTATCCTGACCAGATCCTTGATCATTGTGATCCTCCTATGGGCTTATCCCAGCTATGGTATCACTCAGGTACGGAATTGCGCTCGATATAACGACTGCCGATAACAGCACCCCAAGTCCCAGGTTCAAACCCTTAATCAGGCCAGTTGTCTGGCGATCGGCTGCACCCTCGGTCGATATATTCTCCTGTTCGACGGTGAACAGGCACGTACTATCGTCGGCACTGCAGGCGGCTACACAAGCGTCGGTGTCGCACTCTGCTGCGCAGGAGCGGCGCGCCTCGGTGCAGGCGTCCGTCTCGGCGCGGACGTCGTAGGTGCTGGCGCAGTTGGTCACCACGATAATCCCCACCAGCAGGGCGATCCCTCTGAGCAACGTACGTGACATGCCGTTGCCTCCATAACGGCCACGCTCAAAGGCGCCGGGCCGTTTCAGAGAAGGCAACCGCACTGACACGTACAGCTATCCTTGGGTTCCTGGCTATTCACTCCGAGGCCGGGTAGCTACTCCCTTCCCCACGGTGGAGCTGTTGTATTCGACCAGCGACCCGGCATGAGCCGTGTCAGGCTGATCGCCTTCTCTGTGGGGAGCAGTGTGGCGGGAGGTGCCGGCGCCATCAACCGTGGCCGGACGCCCCTTCCTGAACCGCCCGTCGGGCCGCAAGCTGCGAAGGCACCGCTGCAGGGAGCGACGGTGTGGCGGTGGGATGGGGAGCACGATGCGGGGATAGAGGGATGGGAGAAGTAGCGGACGGCTACCGGGTGGTCAACGACCCGAAGCGGGCCGACTTCCGATAAGACCCGTTCTGTCACCTCCCCGCCCAGCCTACGGCGCTGCAAAAGAGGCCCGCCCCGGTCGGGCGGGATCATATCACGGGAGGGGAAACAACATGACCGACGTTGACGAGCTTCAATGAGGCCCGCCCCGGTCGGGCGGGATCATGGCGGCGGTGCTGGCGGCTGACCGCGAGTTCTATTTGCTTCAATGAGGCCCGCCCCGGTCGGGCGGGATCATGGTGATCGACCTGCAGACGCAGCTCGGAATCATCAAGCTTCAATGAGGCCCGCCCCGGTCGGGCGGGATCATCCCACCGCCGAATGCTTGGCTGTGTGCGTCTCGCCGCTTCAATGAGGCCCGCCCCGGTCGGGCGGGATCATTCGGCCAGGGTGTCATAGGCCGCGTCCACGCCACCCTTGCTTCAATGAGGCCCGCCCCGGTCGGGCGGGATCATCACCCGCACGCGCGCGTCGAACGCTCCCGGCCACGCTACCGCTTCAATGAGGCCCGCCCCGGTCGGGCGGGATCATGGACCGCTTACAGGATACGGCCCGGCAAGCACCTATACCACCGGTTGCGAGCGCTGCTTGGCGGAGCGTTGAACGGACGCGGCAGACGCCAATATAGGGCCCGGCGGCACTGGAGCGCTCGCGCCGCGCCGGCATCGGATCACCGACACCCGGCCAGTGGCGGCGCCGTCTTCGAGAATCCCGGGTTGGACTCCAGCCACTCCTCAAGGACGGATTCCACATGATCGGCCTCGAACGGCAACTGTTCATACTCCGTGAACCTGCCGTCTGAACCAACGCTGAAGACTCTCATATCGGGCTGACCGCACCGACCCCGGCGCTACAGACTTTTCCGTCGTGGCCAACGGTCTGCAGCGTTTCCACGACCTCTACACGGTCACCCTCGGCGGTGGACAACCGGTATCGCTTCAGGGCTTCCTGCGCCGCTGCCTCGGCATCACCCTGCGGATACCACGAGTCGACGTACAACCGCAGCACGATTCCTTCGTCGCCGGCTGCCTGCACCTGCCAGCCGGTCGCCCAGAATCGGGCGCCAACGCCAGGCTGCCGCTCCAACGACTCGCCGGCGCGGGCACGTGATCTGTACGGTCACGACCCACTGCTTCGGACGCTGTATGCTGCGCCAGTGCCGCGCGGGGGCGCGGACGTTGACGGCGCGCACCGGCCTCGCTCACACTACACTCTGCCGCAGCCTTGGGGCTTCTCCTGGGGGCGGGAGGGTCACTTGTCTACTGATCTGTTCGCCGTGCTCGCCACTGTCGTCGGCTCCGCTCTCGGCGCCACCATCGCCATCATCGTGGTCGTGGTATCCGGGCTACGGGGCATCCGTTCCGACCTTGCCGACGTGCGCGATCGGGTGTCCCGCATGGAGGGCATGATGGCCACCTTGCAGGATGTCATCCTCCGCCGTGATCCCGGCCGGGGCGCCGCATAGGCCCCCTGGCGAGGTGCTGCAGGCGGGCAATCACCACGGTGCGGGAGACGCGCGTTAAGGATCCAGGGAAGCGCCCGGTGTAAGGTCGCACCGACCCTCGCGCTGGCGGTGACCACCGCCGCTGACCAAGGGCCGCCGGGGTACGCGATCCGCCCTGGGCAAGGCCGCTGCTCGTAGTCCAGGCAGCCGCCCTTCCCGGAACCGACGGGAGAGCGTCGAGTCGCAGGACAGCCGAGGCGTTAGCCAGTTAGAATCATGACCATGACGTTGACCGAACCTCGATTCGTCTGCGACGAGACCGGTAACAAGGTGGCCGTCGTGCTGCCCATCGATCTCTACGAAGAGGTCGTCGAGTTGCTTGAACAACACGACGACCTCAAAGCGATCGAAGAAGCGATGCAGGACGCGGAGCGGATTCCCTGGGAGCAGGTCAAGACCGAACTCGGTGTATCGGGTTAATTTCGTACCGGCGGCCCAGCGAGACCTCAAGCGAATCCACGGTCCGCTCAGGGCCCGCATCGTTGCAACGATCGATTCCTTGCGCGCTGACCCACGGCCGCCGGGATGTCGCAAGCTGCAAGGCCAGCCATTCTGGCGTATTCGAGTTCAGGATTACCGTATAATCTACCAGATACTCGACGACCGACTACTCGTAACGGTTATTCGCGTCCGTCATCGTCGGCACGTCTACCGCTGAGGTGACCGTCACGCAGACCCCTTCGAGCAGGCCCTGGGAGCTCAAACGAGTCGCTGCGCGAGGATCTGCCAGAAAACATCCAGGATTATCGCGTCACAGCCGTGAGCCGCTGCAAGGAGAGACTGCCGCCCTGCCGGCGGCTGCATTGCGGACCCTATTGTATCGCGTCACGATACGCCCGCCCACTACTCGTCGCCCGCGCGGCGCAGCCAGCGCGACTTCCGATAATTGCCGTAGGATGTCGACTGCGCGAACCTCGCCGGCGGCCGGCCCCGTTCGCTGGCCTTGAGACTATCAGGACCTGCATTCTTCCACCGTCTTGCCAATCGCTGCCCAAGCATACCCCTCGGCGTCTCGGAAGCGGCGCGTCGGCTTCTTCCGGCGCCGCGAGGACGCTCTCGCTGCCTGACCATGTGTCCGGCTGCCCACCGGGCTGACGCATTTAGCGTCGCGAGCGTTACCACCTATCCGGGACCTTCACCATCATCAGAGGCAGCAAGCGAAACCCAACAACTGCCAACCCCAACGATAATTGCCACAAGTCGGCGGGACCTTCCGGGGGACGCGCTGGCGCCCGGTCGCGCAGCGAAACGGGCGCTCAGCGCCTGCTCCCTACCTACTGTGTAGGCTGGGAGCATTGGGATAGGGAGTCCTGGGACAGAAGTGTCGGATCGTTGCAGCGTAAGGATTTAGCCCGCCCAGCGTTACCACGTATCCGGATCAGCGTTACCGGGACGCGCCTCAATGATGCGCCATCCTTCGCCGTCTTCCTCGATCACCACCTCTCCAACGGCCTCCTTCGCGTGCAGTGCCTTACGGGCTTCGTGTAGCCGCTTGCGCCGCGCGCCGTCGGGCAGGTTCAGGTTGTCGTCGAACGCAAGACGGGTCTGGTCGTCAGGGCCAAGTAGCGGCACGCGATTGGCAGCCGGGTTGCGCTCGAAAGCGGGTGAGTTGCCCACGCTGGCAGGCTTACCGTTCGCACCGAGTATCACCGCGCGGCTGTCACTCCAGTCCGTCACCACGGCGCCGCGACGGCCGCGCAGCGGCTTGCCATCAGCGCCTAAGATCACGCCGCCCGGGCCGCGGGCCACCACCGGGCGGGTGGCGTAGACGCGGGCGCCATGATTGCGGCGCTTCGCCTCGTCCCACAGATACGCCAAGCGGATCGAACTTCGCCAAGCCGCGGCGCTCACCACCCCCCACCGGCGAGTGAGGGCACGATCAATCATCGGTCCGCGGTCGCTTCCGGGCAGGTGCCGAACATGAAACCGGATTGGATCATCAAGGGCCGTCTCCGCGGTCGGGAGGTCATCGATACGGATGCCGTTCCCGGCATCAGGGCCGGGCCTCATTGAAGCAGGACAGTCAGGGCCTCGCCGAACGACATCTGCACCCCCGCCGTTCCCGGCATCAGGGCCGGGCCTCATTGAAGCTGGGGGCAGTATCCGCAAGGCAGCATCACCGGCAGCGACTGCCGTTCCCGGCATCAGGGCCGGGCCTCATTGAAGCCGTGGCGGCTTGACGAGCCTGCCGGCATCGAGCCGGGCGCCGTTCCCGGCATCAGGGCCGGGCCTCATTAGTCCTCCTGGGGCGCGGAGCGTTACCGCGTGTCCCATGCAGCGTTTGCCCGTGCCCCCTCACCGCTCAAGCACGCGAACATCGCCGGGTTCGAGCGTTCACACGTATCTGGTGCAACGGGCAGTGTGGACAGGGCAGGATGCTTTCACGAATAGTTGTCCGCGCGCCGGACCACATTGAAGTATGAACATGCACCGCACCCGACTGCGAACAGTTGCGGTATCCCGGCGTTGGACCTCATTTGGGGGAGTGAAATCGGAGCACCTACGAGCCGATGTGGACGGCGAGTCGATTGAGGGGGGGGCCGACTCCCCGCCCCGCCCGCACGATGCGGGACGGGGGGTTGAAGGGGATCGGTACGGTACGCTACGATGACCGGCAGCCGACGGAGGTGTTAGTAGCACCGTCCGCGGCGGACACCACGTATGAAGCAGATACGGAGCATCCTTCCGGCTCACCAGGAGCCTACCGCAGACCGCACCGGCGGTCAACCGGGCGGGACGCCAAGCTATCCAAACACAGCACTCACTGTCAACGCCATACGCAGGTATCTGTCGCGCGCCGTCGGCCCCGTGTGTACGGGGTTCAGAGTTGCGGTACGCACGGGCCTAACGCTTAGCGGGCGCGCCGTAGGCGATGCTGCCGGTCGGACTGAGGTTGGTCCCGGTGGCGGCCCCCCAGGGGGCTAGAGGCGGGCGAGGAGCAGCCGCACCGGCTCCTGTAATCCGACTACCGGCGACGTGGCCACGGATCGTTGATGAAACCACGTGCCGGCCAGCGAAAACCCGGCTCCATACTGCGGTGCCTGCCGGGGAGAAGATCCTGAACGGTCAAGCCCCAAGGGGTGGGACGGGCGGGACTCTCCCCGTTCCCTCACCACCTACGGTCGGTTTTCCAGGATCTAGCAACATCCGGAGCCCGGGGCTGATACATCCGGTGGCGGTATCCGGTTCCGGGATGCGGGGGAGGGGGTGCCGGGGGAGGGGGAGACTAACATCCGGTGGACAACGCTGTGTGCAACGCACGGCATCCGCGCCGGCCGCTTTGAGCCAGGTCAGCCCGGCAGACCAGACCTTTTGAGTGTGCAGAGAGAGAGAGAGAGAGAGAGAGAGAGAGAGAGAGAGGATTACGGCCCGCCTGGGTGGGGCGGGTACCGATAACGCCCCAGGAGGTCGACCTGGCAGGCCGCGCCGCGTCCGTGGCTGGTAAGCGTCGGTCTGTGGTACCCCCCGCACTACGCCGCTCGCGTGGCAACCGTCAGGCGCTGGCCCAGTGCATGTAGCGCCGTCTCGACCTGGCCGATGTGCGATCGGTGGTCGAGGTCGATCAGCCGCCGCACCGCGCCTTCGCTAAGCCCGAGCCGCTCCGCTAGCGCGGTATTGCCGACGCCCTGCTCGTGCATCGCGCCGTAGAGCGCAATCTTGGCGGCAACCAGCACCGGCAACGCGACTGACGTCCGCCCGCGAACCGGGGACGGTGCGGGAATGGGATGCCGGCCCTCCACATACCCGCCAAGGGCGGCTATCACGCAGTCCTGCGCCTCCACCAGCGCTTCGGCTTCCGTCGCCCCTTCGGTCAACGCCTCCGGGATGTCCGGGAACGAGACGAGGATCGACCCGTCCTCCTGCCGTTGCAGGTCCGCCGGCCAGACCAGTCTCTGCATCATCCTGCCCTCCACTGCGCTCAGAGATCGTCGCGGCTCAGCCCGAGCTGCCGGAGCAGCGCCGCCAAGAGTCCCGCTCCGATCTCCTTCCGCCGGTTCTTGATCGTCGTGAAGCGTCCCCCGTAGTACAGCCGCCCGTGGCTTCCCTTGCCTGCACGAGGGTCGAACCGTACCGCAACCCCACGCTCTCGGCCCAATCGCCGCACACGGCGCACAAACTCCTCACCGGTCATAATATCCGTACAGATTTGTACGAAGCAATACTACGTAAACGGCGCATAGCCTGTCGTCCGGCAGCGGCGCTGCCGGACGGCGAGTCCCGCCTCAGGCGCCGTCATTCGCCGGGGCGGGCGGATCGACTCGGATGGTGACCACGTCAGCGTTATGGTATTGCTGGTGAACCACCGACGAGGTCAGGTGGCGGAGCAGCCGCAGCGACACCTCCTGCTCCATCCGGCTTTCTGGCGGCTGTTCGCCCAGCAGCGCCATCTGATCCTGCAGGACGCTAGTTCGCCGCAGGACATGGCCCTCCCTGGTTTCCGCCTGCACCGGTTGACGGGAGATCGGCACGGCCTGTGGAGCGTCCGCGTGTCTGGCAACTGGCGTATCGTCTTTCGCTTCGCCGAGGGTGTGGCGGTGGACGTGGACCTCATCGACTATCACTAAAGGCGGAAGGAGGGCTGGTAGCGTGCGTATGCTTGATCCCGCGCACCCCGGAGAGATAGTTCGTGACTGCATGGAGGCGGAGGACTGGTCCGTGACAGCATGTGCTCTGCGGCTCGGCGTGACCCGCAATACACTGTCGCGGCTGCTGAATGGCCGAGCCGGAGTATCCCCAGCTATGGCGTTGGCGTTGGAACGCCTCGGGTGGAGTAACGCCGATCATTGGATGCGCATGCAGGCGAGTTATGATCTGGCTCAGGAACGCCGCAAACAGTCGGCCGCGGCGTAGACGCCGCCCCCGGCCGCTTCATGGCGCAGCCCCTGGGGCCGGTGCTGTAACAGTCTGACATGGAGCAACCTACACCAGAAGAGCTACTGGCGGTGCTCAAGGAGCACTCCAGAGAAGAGATTATGCAGGCTGTTTACTTTCTCGTCTTTCCCGCGCTTCTCGACACTCTACGAGGATACTCAGGAAATGATTTCGGACAGCTTTGTCAAGAACTTCACTGGCTTCCTGCTCATGAGGACCGCACTGAGGACGACCTTCGGGCTGGTGCTCGCATGGATGATTCTGGGAGGATGCACCGGCGCCACCCCGGGGGCCTCCACGCCGCTGCCAACGGAACCGGCCGAGCCAACGCTCGCGGTCCTGGACGGTCCGCTACGTTCCATTCATATCTCCGGGCGCTGGGGAACGAATCGCTCCGTCATGAACGATTGGGAGGCGTCAGGCGAGTCCGGTGACATCCTGCCACCGGACTTCGTCGAGTGGCTCAAGTCGCTGCACGTGAACTGGGTCGGCCTATCGGTGGCGTTGTATTTCGAGGATAGCCTGGACAGCACCGTCGAACGTGCGCCGGGCGGCGGGGAAGAAATCCCAGAATCCCTTCTCCGATCAGGCCATCAGGCAGCTCGCCAGAGAGTTTCAATCCCACGGGATGGAACTATACTTGACCCTGGCCTTCGAGGGGGTAGATAGGCGGTTCAGTACCGGTAATCCGTGGACCCCTGATGGCGCCTCCCCCGACCGGTGGCCGTGGCGACCTGACCATCCCGATCATGACCGCTTCGTCGCGGAGTTCTGGGATACGTACACATTGGAGGCGGTCCGGGTCGCGAGGATCGCTCAGGAGGCCGGGGTGCGGCTGTTTTCGCTCGGCAACCGAGACCGACAACCTGTTTCGGACACGCGCAGGCGGCGACTGGCCGAACCACTACGGGGCGGAACTCAAGGAGATGGTGCGGAGCGGTCGGCGTCGCGACGGTTCGCCATACCTCGCGCTACCCTGTGGGTGCGAAATTCGGCTACTCCACGAGGCCCTCCACTTACGTGTTCACCGAGAGCAGCACCAGTACCGCCCCGGCGGGCCGCTTGCGAGATCGCCGGCGCCGGGCGCCTGCTGGCCGCCCGGCTGCTGGGGCTGACCGACTGTCCCGGTGGTGATCGCCGACCACCTGAACGAGGAACAGCACCGCGCCTACACGATTGGCGCTCTGCCGGCGCTGGCCGTGAAGCGCTGCGCACTGTGCGGCACGCCCTGCCCGGTGCGGACGGCATGACTGGCGCCTACCACGGCGCTGGCAGGTTCGAGGTAGACTGTCGGCAGGACAGCGGCGCCGATAATCACGACCAAAGCAAAGGCGCCGCTTGGTGGGCACTCATCGGTCGCCATCCGTGGTGTGGTCCGCGGAGCGTAGGTGCTCAACAAATGCGGCATGCTCGGGAGTGCTCAAGCCGTTCCGTAGCTCGGCAAGCACCATGGCGAGGTCGCCTTGCAACAACGCATCGACGGCCAAGCGCAGGCCAGGAAACACGCGGCTTTCAAGCGTTCCGGCCGGGTTCGTGGTCATCGGCCGGTACTCGCCATCGCTCAGCACGAACCAGTCGATCTGGTGCTCTAGCACCCGCCATACTACGTATTCTTGAACGCCGTTCCGCCGATAGGCGCGCAGCTTGTCGTGCAGATCGATCGCGGCGCTGCTAGCGGCGATCTCGACGATCAGTTCCGGTGCACCGTCGATGTAGTCATCGGCGGTCATGCGGCCGCGGCCGCCCGCAGCCGGAACAATACGAAGCAGCGCATCGGGCTGCGGTTCGTTGTCCAGATCAAGCCGCACCGTGGCGTTATCGGCTGCCCGCACCCCAGGCGTCGCCGCGCAGTAGGTCACCAGCCATCCAAGAATCGCTGCATGCGGCTCTGCATGACTGGCAGAGCGTACGGGTGACGGCAGGTAGACGACACCCTCGATCAATTCCGCCTTCTTGAGGTCCGGCCGAGAGGCGTAGCGCCGTTCGAACTCCCCGCGCGTGAGCCGGTCACCGTTCTCCAGCGGCAACGGCTCGCCTACGGAACGAGCGCGTGTTGCCGGATCCGCCTGCACAGCCATTTGATCGTTATCATACCATCCCATGCGATTCGCACGGCATCACGGGTACGCGGTTCGCATTGACGCGCTTCAATGAGGCCCGCCCCTGGCGGGCGGGATCACTCCAGGGGTTGCGAGCGCTACCTCGGGAGTTCCTGAGCGGAGGCGGTAGACGCCCAGCTATGGCCCGGCGGCACTGGAGCGCTCGCGCCGCGCCGGCAAGGGAGCATGACCGGCATTCCAAATGGACAGCTCCAGCCAGATCCGGCACGCTACTCACCACGGCCCGGCACCGCGGCCGCGGCCGCGGCGACGATCCTCCCACCGGGACACCCCGACCTCCCGATCAGCCCCCACCAAAGCCTCGTCGCAGCTCGGCAGCCGGCCGGAGGGACCGATCCGCCGATTTGTTCTCCAGCGACAATTCGGTCGAGACTGGCTCCATGCCCGAAACCGCCCCCAGCAAGGTCAGCACCACCGCAATACTGGTAGCCGCAGTACGTGCCAGCCATCTGAGATGGGATCCCGCTCCGATCTTCGCCGACGATTACGCGATCTCCATGGTCACGCCGTTCTGGCGCCTGGTCGTCAACAACTGGCTGCTGAACCGCCTTATGGTGAACGTGTTGCTGCGAACGCTCAAGCCCACACACACCGTGATCATTCTGCGCATCCGGTACGCGGAGGATCGGCTGTGGGAGACGATTTCGGCAGGTGTTCATCAGTACGTGATCCTCGGCGCCGGGCTCGACACGTTCGCGCTGCGCGCCCGCCACCTGACGGATCAGCTACGTATCTACGAGGTCGACCACCCAGCTTCGCAGGAGATGAAGCGCAACCAGCTCGAGCGGATCGGAGGGTGGCCATCCAACCTCAAGCTGGTGCCGGTCGATTTCGAGACGGATCGGCTCGACGACGCGCTGATCGGGGCCGGTTTCAACCTGGAGGCTCCAGCTTTCTTCTCATGGCTGGGAGTGACGTGCTACCTGACCAGGGAAGCGATCAGCGGCACGATCGACCAAGTTGCCGCTGTCACAGCCCCAGGAAGCAGGCTGGTTCTCGATTACCGGTACCCCGAGCGCCTGGTACCGGCTGACGGGCTGGCGCTCGTCAAGAAGATGGACCGATTCGTTAGAGCGCCGGGGAGAGCCGATGCTGTCAGCGTTCAGCCCCGAGGAGCTCGCCGCCCAGATGGAGCGAGCCGGCTTCGCGGAGATGGATCACGTCTCTCCAGAAGAGCAGGTGCGGCGCTACCTGCAGGGGCGCCACGACATACCAGCCCCACCTCCCAACTTCGCTTTCACACTGTTCAGAAGGAAGTAGTGGCTCCTCCTTCCTCGCCGACACGGCAAGCACCTGGACCCCTGGTTGCGAGTGGGAGCCCGTGAACGGAGGCGGTACACGCCCAGCCTAGGGCAGGCGGCACCTGGTCAGGAGGCCGGTGCAGCGAGCCCTAAGCGGCGGCCGCCACCTCTCTCAGAGGTGCCTGTTGTCCCCCTCCCATCTTGACACCGGGCAGATCATACTTGCAATGTTCGGACGTACGTGAATAATGCCGATGTGTAAACAAGATACCTGAACGGGTAATTCCAATAGCAGTCCGCAGGAGTATACCGGAGGATGATCGCGCGTCCGTTGACCCGTAGGGTGAGCGGGCACTCGATTTCCGGTGCGTACAGGTTGACCGATTGGGTATAGCATTATGCGGGGACAGGGGTTCTGTTGGGTCGTCGGCCCGACTAAAGGCCCTGATATACAGGTCCCAGCAATTACATTGAAGGAGGAAGTGATGAAGAAGCTGTCACTTCTGATACTGGCATTTGCCGCGGGCTCGGCTAGCCTGTATGGGCAAATGATGATCGGGACGGAGTTCATGATCTCCGGCGATGCCACAGCCACCTTTGGCTACGACATCGACGCGGAGAAGTTCGGCTTCAAGAACGAGTCCAATTCCAACATCAAGCTGGAGTTCGTCTCAAAGCAGTCGGCGGACAACGCGGAGATGGTGGGGATGGGAGGCTGGGTCGGCTCTATCGAGCTGAACGACTTCAAGATCGTCATCGACCCCGATCATGACGATGCCGCTCTCCATCTGACCGCAAGTGAGATCAAGTTCATTCGTGACGTGGCCGCTGGGGGTGCGCAGGCCTTGAGAGACCTCACCAAGGATGATCCGGAGGCCGCAGCGGCTGCTCAGGACATTCTGGCCATCTTGGCGGACACCAAGATCGTAGGTGAAGGGAGAACCACCAATTATGACGCCAGCGACAACCTGACCACTGAGGCGCAGGCTGAGATAGACAAGCTGTTCGACACGATCGTTGACGAGTTGGATGGTGCCTTCACTCAACATAATCACGGGTTGCTGGTAACCTCGCCGTCTATCGTCGCCAAGTTGAAGAACGGCCCCCTGTGGCTGCAGATCTTCGACGCTCCCGGGAACGAAGCGGGACTGGTCGACGCCATCGAGAACGACGAAGATAGTGACTACGTGGCCGAGAGTGACGATACGGCCAACGACGTCCATACCAACCTTGATGGGCAAGGAGTCACTTTGGGGTACACGACCAACGATCTCGACGTCTGGTTTGGCGTAACCTCCGACGAGGCCTACGACTCCGCCAAGGAATACGGTTTCGCGGTCAGCGGCGGCGTCGGAGTCAACGTCGGTCCGGCCGATCTCAAACTGCAAGTCGTGCAGGGCCTACAGTCGGAAGGGGCAGGCTCGGAGGAAACCGGCGTTGCCGGCAAGCTGACGACCACCTTCGGCAGCGTCAAGCTGTCGGGTGCCGCCGACTACCGCATAACGGGCCAGGAAGACAAGGTAGATACCAGAGAGGACGAGGCGCAGCAGTATGAGGTCGGCCTGGGCGCCGACGTGATGCTCACCGCGAACACGGAGTTCGGCGCGGACTACCTCTACTCCAGCAAGCAGAACGTCGCCAGTGACGTCGAAGTGGTCGTGAGCGACAAGGGCGGGCTGGTGGACCGGCTGAGCATGGGGCTCACCTGGGGCCTGTTCGATCTCGCGAACGGCAAGGAGGGCGGCCCTGCTACCGAGAACGCCGTGTCGGACATGCTCGTCAAGGGTCACCTGGGCTACGACCTCGACGCGATGGGCGGCTCCCTTACCCCCAGCGTGGAAGTGACGATCAACCAGATCGACGACATGGAATCCGAGGTGGCGCTTATCCTCAAGGCGGTGCTGAAGGACGCGGTGCCGGCCACCGAGTTCGGCCTGAAGTGGGTAACCGACCGCCTGGTCGATGCCAATGACAAGGAGCGGGAGGCCGGAACGATCACTGCTTGGGCCAAGATCTCGTACTCCTGAGAAACAGGTCCGTCATGGAGGGCTGGTACCCTCGTGACCCGCTGCGGCGCATCTCCTGACGGGGGTGCGCCGTTTTTTTGGTGCGCCCAGCAGCATGGGCTTTCACTTGGAGGTGAGCAGTCGCGAATACTGCAAGCCCTTCAGAGGCTCAGGGGTGCGGGTCTCAATGAAGAATGAATCGCATCCCGTTATCGTAATTACCGGCCAGAATAACGATTACCGCTGTTCTTATCAGCCGTGCGCGCGGGGCGCGTGCTTCGCAGTACCACCGTTCGGATCGTAGACTATAGTTCCATTGGTCGTCAAAATCACCCATGCTGGCCGTCGAACCCGGAGGTACAAGCACAAGCGCGCACCCCCGGCCCGGTCAGTCCGGGGTGTTTGCGTTGTGGCTGAGGTGGTGCCGGTGGTGAGTAGATGAGCGCTCGCAGGATGTTGTATAAGTCCCTGCAGGGCTGCATCTTGTGGGGAGTCCCCTCGCTCCCGGCGGTCTCGTCGGGTCTCATTGAAGCACAACTTCCGGTTGCATTCGTGTGCCTTCGCGCACCGGCTCGCTCCCGGCGTTCGCGGCCGGGCCTCATTGAAGCTGCTACTGGTCTTACTTGTACAAGAAGTTCGCCTTGTCCCTCGCTCCCGGCGTCAGCGCCGGGCCTCATTGAAGCGCCTCGGTTTCCGGCAAGGGGCGGAGCGGAGCGGAGGCCCGCCCCTACCCTACTGTGTAGGTATGACGCGCGCGCGCGCATTGGGAGGGAGAGCACTTGCTATGCTACAGCAAGACTTACAACGTCGGGCGTCAGCACGTATCCGGATGGGCGTCAGCACGTATCCGGATGACGGGGGAAAACGTCAGCACGTATCCGGGTCGGCGCATTGCGGCTCGGCCCACTGGCGCGGCTTGCTTTCGATGATGCGCCACCCTTTGCCGTCGCGCTCGATCGCGACCTCGTCGGCGGCTTCCTTTTCCGCGACCGACTTACGGGCCAGACGCAAACGCTCCCGTCGATTGCTATTCGTGATGTTGCCGTCGAACGCCAAGCGGATCAGGTCATCAGGGCCGAGCACCGGCACGCGGTCAGCCGCCGGGTTGCGCTCATGGGCGGGTGGGTTGTCCTTGCTGGCGGGGTTGCCGTCGACGCCCAGGAGTATGGCGCGGGGGTCGCTCCAGTCCTTCACCACAACGCCTCGGTGGTCGCGCAGCAGGGTGCCGTCATCGCCCAGGGGGTCCCCATCGACGCTGCGGGCCACCACCGGGCGGGTGGCGTAGATACGGGAGCCGTTGTTGCGTCCCTTCGCCTCGTCCCACATATAGGCAAGGCGAATCGTGGAACGCCAGGCGGGAGCACTCACCACACCCCAGCGCCGGGTGGACGTGCGCTCAATCATCGGGCCGCGGTCGGAGTCGGGCAAGTGGCGGACGTGGAAACGGATCGGATCGTCAAGGGCGGTTGCGGAGGTTGGTAGATCGTCTACCCGGATCAACCGGCGCTCATAGCGGCCGTGCTCGATTCGCATGTTGTCCAGCTCCACCAGAGCGCGGCGCAGCAGCTCGAGGTGCTTGTTGCGCTGGTAGCCACCGCGCATGCGGTCAGCCGCGGCGTCGTAGTACCGAGGCCAACACCACTCGAACAGATTCCGCAGGGTGATGGGCGGTGCAGCAAGCCACTCGCGTTCTTGGATGCCGATGGCGGTGAGCACTTCGACAAAGAGGCGCTGTGCGAGCGGGGCACCCCGACCACGGGTCTGCCCCGGTCGGGCGGGATCATCCCTCCTAGGCCGAGCGCCGCGGCTACCTTGCCGCGCTTCAATGAGGCCCGCCCCGGTCGGGCGGGATCATCTCCTGGAGATTGCCGAGGAAAACGGCATCAAGGTCAGGCTTCAATGAGGCCCGCCCCGGTCGGGCGGGATCATGCGGTGGGCGTAGCTCTGACGCACCCGTTGGGCGTAGTAGGTGGCATTACTGGTCGCCGGCACCGCGGCGGCCAGCGTATGCAGCTCGACCAGGGTGGGCGCGTCGTCACTTTCGCCGGCCAGCTCGGCGGCCACGGCGTCCACCAGGTCCACCGGGCCGGTTTCGGTCGCCAGCACGCGGCGCAGGGCCGACCAGGCGCGCGACAGTCCGGCATCCGCGATCATCGGTGCATGCACCAGGCCCAGCAGCTCGCGAGCCACGTCGGGACCGCCTACCAGGGCGCACGCGAGCAGCAGGCGCTCATGTCCGGCGGTCTGGTCGGGCGTCAGGATGTGATCATCGGTCATGGCACCTCCCGAAGGCTCTTTTGCTCACTCGCACCCCGCCAGTATGGCATCGAGGGCGTCGGCCTCGCGCCGGTCGATGGTCAGGCCGTACTCTTGGCGGACCGCGATCACCGTCTTGGCGAACCAGCAGCGGTTGAGCTCCGGCAGCCACTCGGCAGCGTCCCGCGCAACCTTCTCGTGGCGGTTCAAGCGGGGCGTGGCAAGCGTCAGGTTATCGAGGTCGCGGGCGAAACGCGCGCGCACCGCCAAGCTGGCGCCGCACAGTCCGGAGTCGTGCGCTTCCGACACGGCAACGACGTGCTCGATGTCGGATTCCTTGAGACTCTCGAAGCGGGTGCCGTCGTAGGGTGACCAGGCGCCGTCGAGCCGCTCCGGCAAGCTGGGCCTCGACGCTTTGCGGGTAGTCGTAGTCGTCGCGGTCGTAGGGAGTGCATCGTCGTTGGGGCCAAGCTCCGGGACCCGATCAGCGGCGGGATTGCGCTCATAGGCGGGAGGGTTGTCCTTGCTGGCGGGTTTGCCGTCGACGCCGAGGATGACGGCGCGGGGGTCGCTCCAGTCCGTTACCAAGGCACCGCGGCGGTCGCGTAGTGGCTTGCCGTCGGTCCCGAGAATCACGCCACCGGCACCACGGGCCACCACCGGGCGGGTACCGAAAGCCGCCAAAGCCAGAATACGTCGGCCGAGGAGCACGCCTGCCTGCGACCGGGCGAGCCCCGTTGGTTCGCGCCGGAAAACCGAATACGGCCCTGGGAGAAACACGCCAGCCCCTGGGGATGCAACCCTGGGCGCGCCCTCTCCTGGCCTCCCTGAATGGCCTCCAGGCGGGGGGCCGAACGACCTTCTTCCCGACCGACCGGGCCAACCGTTCGCGCAATCCTATCAATGAAGTACACAGAGCATGGCCTTGACTTCATATGCCTGCGACAACATGCTGTGTCGTCGATGAGCTGGTCGGTCGACTTCCACGACGAGTTCGTGCCGGAGTTTCGCAGTCTGCACAGACAAGTCCAGGACGAAGTCTATGCCGTCGCTCACCTGCTGAAACAGTTCGGACCGCTGCTGGGACGGCCACGGGTGGACACGCTGAACGGCTCGCGGCATGCGAACATGAAGGAGATGCGCTTCGCCGCGGCGGATGGAGAATGGCGACTCGCCTTCGCCTTCGACCCCACGCGCAATGCTGTCTTGCTCGTTGCGGGCGACAAGTCGGGCGCCAGCGCCAGACGCTTCTACCGTGCGCTCATCCGCAAGGCCGACGGGCGTTTCGACCGGCACCTCGCCCGACTCGCCAATGAAGGAGGATCGTGATGACCGTGAGCCTTGACGACATGATGGCGGGCCTCGACCCCGCCCGGCGGCGCAAGATCGAAGACCGCACCGCCGAACTCATCGCCGAAGAGATGACGCTGCGCGAGCTTCGCAAGGCCCGGCAGCTCACCCAGGTCAGCGTCGCACGCGAACTCGGCATCAGCCAGGACGGTGTCTCGCGGCTGGAGCAGCGCAGCGACCTGTTGCTCTCGACGCTGCGCAGGACGGTGGAGGCGATGGGCGGCAGCCTCTCGCTCATCGCGAGGTTCCCCGACCGTCCCCCGGTCGAACTGTCCGGCATCGCCGAGCGCGAGACCCGTGATTGACTCTTCCTTACTATCGGCCGGCGAGCTCCCGGGGCCGTGGCTCGTGCTCGCACACCCGCTCAAAGTGCCGCATGTTGCGTGCAGCCGTGACGCCGTTCCCGGCGTCCGCGCCGGGCCTCATTGAAGCACCCGCACGCCACCTACCGCGCTTACCCGGAGGACTGAATTGCGGATCCGGCGGATGGTTGAGTGGCTGCGGCAGGGCCTTCCTGTCGCACTGCTCGTACGCCGCCAGTCGCATGGCGATCCGCTCAAGCCGAGTCACTCGACCGGGGGGCCGGGATCCCTGGAGGGATAAAGCTCGTTCAGGCAGCGAGTGCGGCGGCGGAATACTCGGCGGGTTCGATTGAGGGGGGGGCCGCCGTCCCCCTCCCCGCCCGCACGATGCGGGACGGGGGGTTGAGGGAATCGGCAGCGGTACGCTACGATGACCGGTAGCCGACGGAGGTGTTAACGCACCGTCCGCGGCGGACACCACGTATGCGCAAGATACGGAGCATCCTTCCGGCTCATCAGGAGCCTACAGCAATTCGCCACGGCGATCAAGCCGTAGCGGACGCACAACGTATCGAAAACACGCAAAAAGAGTCAACGCCATACGCTGGTATCTGTCGCGCCGTCGGCCCCGTGTGTACGGGGTTCAGCGTTGCGGTACGCACGGGCCGAACGCTTAGCGGGCGCGCCGTAGGCGATGCTGCCGGTCGGACTGAGGTCGGTCCCGGTGGCGGTCCCCCCAGGGGGCTACAGGCGGGCGGGGAGCAGCCGCACCGGCTCCTGTAATCCGACTACCGGCGACGTGGCCACGGATCGTCGATAAGCCACGTGCCGGCCAGCGAAAACCCGGCTCCATACTGCGGTGCCTTTGCCGGGGGGATCCTGAACGGTCAAGCCCAAACGGGCGGGACGGGCAGGACTCTCCCCGTTCCCTCACCACCTACGGTTTGCTTTCAGGACTAGCGTTGTAGCTACATCCGGACTCCGGGGGCTGATACTTCCGGTGGCGGTATCCGGTGTCCGGACGAGGGGGCGGGGGGTGCCGGGGGAGGGGGAGACTAATAACCTGTGCACAACGCTGGGGAATACAGCGCCTTGCGTGTACACGACGCGCGGCGTCACCGGCGCTCCGTGCCGTGTGCGCGCTCCAGTGGCGAGCCTCCCCCAGGTGCCGGGCCTCATTGAAGCATGAACCTGCACCGCACGCTGCCCCTGCAGACAGGGATCCCGGCCGGTCGTCGACCTGACTCTGATCCCGGTGTTCATTTAAGTGGGAAGGAAGGTCATGTATTTCCCGAACGAGCTGCGGCGCGCTCGGCGGCGTTCGACGATACCAAGCTCGCGGCGGGTTGCGAGATCGTCCAGCCGCGGATGCCCGAGCAGGGTACGGATCGCCGGCAAGCTGATCGGGTCGCGCCATATCGGCCAGGTGAAGGCGAAGGTACCATCGGTTTCCCGATCGCCACCGAGCACCCCCAGCCGAACCTCGCCGGCACGCCGTTGCGGAACCACCGTCAGCGCGGCCAGGCCGACGGCCGCGAGGCGGTTGGCGCCATGCTGAGTGGTCGCCTTCGTCTTGGCGTCAGTGGGATCGGTGGCGCGATGCGCGTAGCGCACGTCCTCGTGCGAATCCCAGCGGAATGAGTGCGTGGCGTCAGGCCGCGTCCAGGGTGAGAACAAGGCTTCGCTCAGGCAATCGGTCTCCGAGATGGTGGGCTGGTTGCGCTTCGGTCCGCGGTCAGGTTGGCGCTGCCGCGGCACCGTCTGCAGCCGCTCCAGGAAGTTCTGGTGACCCTGGCCGAATATCAGGCACAGCGGGGTCGGCTCCGCCTCCGTTGCCTTGTTGCGTTCGCGGACCGCGGCGTCACTGACCAGGGCGGCCCACAGGTCGGCCGTGTAGCTGTCGCTGGCGGCGGCCGCGCGGAGTCTCTCGGCAGCGATCTCCGGAGGCAGCTTCAGGTTCTTGTACGGCGCAAAGTCATGCCGGGCCGCCAACCGTTGGACGCCGGCGGCCGTGGCGGTCAAGATCGCGTCCCTGCCCACCGCCTCCGACAGATACAAGACCGGCCGAACCGGCGGCTCATCGACGCTCCAGGCGACCCGTGGCTGCGGCCATGCGGGGGTTGCTTCCTCGAGGGCGCGCAGCAGGCCGAGCAGAGCCAGGAAGGCGAGCAGGTTGCCCGGCTCCAGCCCGACGAGCCGATGCGCACGCGGGTCGGTGCTCATGGCGCTGGCCGCTCCGCTTCCGAGGCGCGATGGTCGGCGAGGCGCAGGATCATCTCCAGCCGCGCCAGGCCCCATACGCCGTAACGGCGTTGGAGCAGATCGAACAGGGACGCCCAGTCGAGGCCCTTGAAGTCGTAGGCCAGCGACTGCGGCCCCTGGTTCCGGTCCTGCGGATCCTCGAAACCGAAGAACGGCCGCCCGAGCCCATGGTGCGTCCCGATCAGCCACAGCACCAGGTGGGGGTCGTGCGCATCAGCAAAGCGCGGGTCGGCGGTGGCCAGGCGCACCGACAGCGCCTCGTGGCGCCATCCCCTGGGCAACCCGGCCCGCTCCCAGGCCCCCTGCTGTGAAGGGTGGCCGCTCTTGGCCAGGACCGGACCATCAGGCCGGTTCCACCAGTCAGCGCCCGCGAGCATGAGCTGGAACCGCTCATCCGCCTTGCCGGCGTCGTGCAGGAGCGCGGCCAGGCGCAGGTCCGCGGCGACATGCTCGGGGAGCCCGAGCGTCGCCGTGAAGCGCTCGACCCAGGTCACGACCCCGCAGGTGTGTTCGTCCAGGGTGACCTGGCGCCCAGCCGAATGGGACAGCGTGTCGTCCTCGGTGACGGGTTGGTCCTGCGCCGGCTCGCCCTTGATGCCGTACCATGCTACCACGATAGCACCGGCGTCCGGCGGGCCGTAGGGGAAGCGGAAGTCCACCTTGCCCTTGGCGCGGCGAAGAGCGGCGAGCTGCTCGCGCACGTTGCGCCGGGTGCCGTCCTTGCCGTCCTCTACCGGGGCGTCGCCGGCCTCGTCCGGGAGCGCCGCCAGCAGCTCGTCGAGGGCCGGGGCGTCGGTGTCCGTCAGCACTGCCGCCAAGCGCTGCCAGTGTTCCACTTCCGGGGTCACCCGCACCGCCAGCCGGCGACCACAGTAGGGCCACGCCGCTGCATCGGCCACGTCCGCCACGGGATCCAACGCCGCCGGCGTCCAGCCATGCTCATCGCAGCCGCCGTAGTCCGCGGGCACCACCAGCACGTCGCCCGGTCGCAACTGTGCCGCGTCGACCAGCCCGGTGCGGGGATCGTCAGCGCCAGCCCAGCGGAACGCCAGCCGATCCGTCTCGCTGAGAAGGACCTCGAGGTCCTCCTCGCGCTCGGGTACGTCGGCGACCTGTGCCGCGCGCGCGGTGTTCCAGCGCCGCAGCCACGCGGCGGCTGCCCAGATCGGCACGGTGACCATCTCCGTGCTACGCGGGCGCACCAGCTCCAGGATCGCCGTGAGCTTGGCAACGCCGGCGGCCGTCAGGTCGGAGCGGGCGATGTCGCTGCGCCATACCAGGGAGACTTCCGCCGGCGCGCGCTGCACGCCGTGCAGGAACAGTCCGACCTCGGGGTCCGCCCCTGGCGGCGGTGAGGTCCGTGCCCACAGGTCGAGGTAGGCGGGCATCAGGACCGGCGCCCGGTCGCGCGGTGCGGCGAGCTCGGCCACGTCGATCTTGGCCCGCCGCAGGCGCCGATCGAGCGCATCCACGCCGAAGTCCACGCGGTCGTTCCTGGCGATCCCGGTGAGCGCGTCCCAGGTCTTGCGGATGCGGTCGCCGTAGACGGGATCATCCGCCTTCTTTGCCAGGCTCTCGGTCGTGACCAAGATCGCGCCAGCGGCCCGGATGGGTCGCCCGCCGCGGTTGACGCGCCCGAAGCGCTGGCGCAGCGCATCGAGCGGCGCCGCCTGCGTCACCAGTCCGTCCAGGTCGAGGTCGACCCCCACCTCCAGACACTGGGTGGCGACCAGCAGCAGCGGCGCGGCGGTCGCGCGGGCCGCTGCCCCGGTACGGAAGGGATCGAGCTTGCCCTCGACCCCCCTCCGGTCGACGTCGCGCGCGCGCCCGATCAGCAGCTCGACCGTACCGCCCTCCACGCTGTCGCGCAGCCGCTCGAAGATGGCGCGGGCCAGGTCGACCCGGTTGACCACCACGCCGACAGCAGGGGCGGCTATCCCGCCGCGGTGCAGCCGCTCTGCCAGGTCGCGTGCCGTTCGAGCGAACGCGCCTGCAGGATCCGTGGTCGGTATCGGCTTCATCAGCTTGGCCGGTTTGGGAGCCGCGACCCGCTGCTGCAGGACCTGGTGCTTGAGATCCGCCGGTCCGAGCTCAAAGCGACGCTCATAGTCGCCGCCTGGTGTGGCCGTGAGGACCACCGCGGTCACGTGCGCGCTGTCGAGCGTGCGCACCGCCTGCAGCGTCTGCCGGAATGGCTCGGACAGGTGCGCCTCGTCGAGCAGGATCAGGGTGTCCTCCCCCAGGAGCCCGGCGTGCACCGGACTCATGCGGTTCGAGACGCCGTAGCCGCGGAACAGGAGCCGGGAGCCCACCTGGTCGACCGTGGAGCAGAGGATGGTGGGCTGCGTCGGGGTACGCACCCAATCGTGCTCCAGCGGGGCGCCGCCGCGCAGTCGCGCCACGACCAGCGGTGGCTCGCCGGCGCCGGCGAGGCATTGTAGCCTCCGGGCGACCTCGCTGACCACGGCGCGGCCTGTCTTTACCTGGGACGGGGCACCCAGGGCCCGGGCGATCGTTGCGGCACGGCGATGGGCGTCGTCGACCACCAGGCGCCGGTCTACGACCAGGGTGATCCGGAGCGCCGCGCGCCGTGGCGTGACCATCTGCTGCAGGGCCAGATGGAACACGGCAGCATCCAACGCCGCCGTCTTGCCGGAGCCGGTTGGCAGGCTCAACACATCCGGCCACCGGTTCTCACGCGCGAGCAGTTCGACGAGCTGCTGTTGCCAGGGGAAGGGCGAGTGCCCATGGATGGCGCTGAAGAACCTGGTGAAGTCCGCCGGTGTCAGCGCCGCCATTTCAGCGGTCCCCGAGGCGGCGGCACAGCCCGAGCCCGGTGAAGCGCCCGGCACCGAGCAGCACCGGGCCGGCAACCTCGCGTCCGAAGTCGATCACGGCATGGGTCAGCGAGCGGCTGGCCAGCGGCGGCGGGACGCGCCAGGCGGTCCAGGGCGGCGCGCCCGGGCGCGGCCACGCCGGCGGCGTTCCTTCCACTCCGGAGTGCTTGCCGACCTGGATGGTTGCCGGATCGGGCCGCGGCAGCCCGACGTTCGCGCAGGCGTCAGCGATCAGCTCGCGGATCTTGCCCTCGTCGTCGTAGCGTTTGAGGTGGCGGTCGAGCACGATCGGCGTCACGCTAGCCCAGCACCGGGCGCGCTGCAGGTACGGCCGGGGATCGAGCGAGCGTTTGCTCGCCGCGCCGGCGGGCGAGAGGTAGAGCCCACTGCGCAGCGGCCCGCCCCTGAGCTCGAGCATGCGCCGCTGGTGGCCGCGATCGTAGGGGGCCACCTTCTCGAACGCGGCGGGCAGCCCCGGAACGTCACGGAGGGGCAGTTCCGTGGCGGGTATCAGCGCGAAGCCGAACACGCGCCCATCGGCGTGCGGGTGCCCGACGAACGCCAGCGGCACGATCGCCAGGTGCGGTTCGCGCGTCGGCTGGCCGTCCGGCGTGTGTCCGGACACGACCTCCGGGATCTCGTCTGCCATGCCGATCCCGCGGTAGCCGCTCATCAAGGTATGCCGCAGCGTGCGGCTGACCAGTGCTGCAGCGTGAAGGTCGGGCACGACCCCGCCGGTCACCTCCAGCACCAGCCAAGCGGGATCCTGTGGGGGCGGCGCCGCCGGCGGGGGCGGTACCGAGGCACCGGGCAGGATCGTCGGCCGCTTTGGGTTGGCGCGGTATGCCTGCCGCAGCTCCTGCAGGCGGCCGGGGTAGACCTGGCGCACCGCAGGTGCCGCGGCGTGTGCCAGCGCCGGTGCGCTGCCCGTCAGGAAGCGGCACCGCACCAGGCTTGCCGAGTGGCCGATGTAGCCCACGTCGTGCGCCAGCGCGCCCAGCGCTGCCAGCAGCTCCGGGGGCGGCTCGGCCGTCCACACCAGCGCCATCACCGGGTCGTCGAGATACGCGACCGGAAAGCGCCGCGGCTGGCGCGGCCGCGACCGCGGCATGATCTTGAGATAGGTCGCTACTGCCGTGGAGGCGCGCTGATCGTTCGGGGGAACGAACACGTCCGGGGCCGTCCGTGCCGTGTGTCTGCCGGCATGGATTGCCGGAGGACTCTGCGCTTCCAACCATTCCAGCGCTCGCCGTTCGCTGCTCTGCTCGCCGCGTACCGCCCAGGCGGACACCAGCCCCGAAAACACCCGATCCGGTTGCGGCGGCCATTCGGGTGTCGCGCTTGCCGGGCTGTGCCCAGCAGCGCGGCACACGCCGGCGAGGAACTCGATTTCCAGGACGAGACTCACTCGTCCCTTTCGTCGTCGCGTCCTTCGCCCCCCAGCGCCAGCTCGCGGCTACGCCGGACGATCTCGGTCAACTTCTGTTGCGGCTTCAACGTGATCGAGGCGAACGCGAACCCGGCCTGTTCGGCACCGGCATACGCTTCCCGGTACAGCTCCTGCGCTGCCGGGCGGTCGACCTCGACCGGTTCCGTCGAACCATCGGCGTGCACCAACTCCAGCGCCGCCGTACCATCGCACACTAGGTCGCAGCGCGAGCGCAACGCATACCCTTTCGCGTCCTGCTCGGTGAGCGCCACCAGCCCAAGCGCGGCCAGGAGAGCGCGCCCGGCCGCGTTCCGTTCCTCGTCGCCGAAACGCAGCCGCCTCAGTCCCGCCAGCGTCAGCACGGCGCGGTGTTCCGCATAGGTGCAGGTGATGCCCAGGGGCGCGACCGACGGCGTGATGTT
Source organism: Chloroflexota bacterium (assembly GCA_965263075.1). GTDB lineage: Bacteria > Chloroflexota > UBA11872 > UBA11872 > UBA11872 > UBA11872. The sequence continues at coordinate 29,575 of CBDHGI010000004.1, forward strand.
GCCGTGGTTGATTTCCGAGGGCCGCACCGGCTTGGCTCCCTTGCCGGCTTCCTCGCGGTCGGTGCTCCACGCGGTCGGGCTCTTGAACACCTCTACCTTTCGTAGCACGCCCAGCGGGTCGATACGGCTGCTCGTGCGCCGGCCCGCCGTCTGCGGCTCGGTCCTCCCGGTGCGCCGATCCCGCACGACTTCCTCTACCGGCGTGTCGATTCCCATGATTTCCGACACCAGCGCCCGCGGAAACTTGGCGCCCAACCCACCGCCCTCGCCTTGGCTGTGCCACGCGCCGAACAGCAGCGCCGAGGGTGAGAGTTCCAGCAGCGCAGTGGCGTCCGCCGACGTCGCTGCGGCCAGCCGCTGGCCCTGCTCGCTCTCCATGAAGGGCACCTCGTTCAGCAGGCTGTCCCGGATGATGGCGTCGTATACTCGGTGCGGAGCGTCCAGGGACGTGATCTGTTCCAGCGGCTGCAGTCCCGCTTCCCGAAAGTCGACCATCACGAAGGGCAACGGGATCGCGGCTTCCGTCGCGGCCGCCAGCAGCGCTTCCTCCATTCGGTTCGCCTGGCTCTGTACGCTGTCGATCAGCACGCACCACACCTCGCCACCGTTGAGGCGGCGGCGCTCGAACACGTGCCGCGGCGGTCCTTCGCGCTCGGGCGGATAGGTGGGCGGGAACAGCTTGTCCCCTACCCCTCCGGCTGGCTGCAGACGCCGCACCCGGCGGATGGCTGCATGCTTGGCGATAGCTGCTCTGAGTGCTGGTATTGAAAGCATCCATTTCATGATCGGCAGCGCCGCGAGTGCGAATAAAAGGAAAGGAGGGGGCGCCTCATGGCTGCGAGCGCTCCGATGCCGACATCAGATAATGTGTGGTTCAGCAGGGTTCGTTTGAGTTGCTACAAAGGCGAACTCTGGCAGCACTCGCAAAGTGGTGCGCAACCGTTTTCGGTATGGCATTCTGTATCGGGTGCCTGTTCCCGGCGTTCAGCGCCGGGCCTCATTGAAGCCCAACCCCCCTTGCTAATGCGGCGCCCATGCGCTACCTGTTCCCGGCGTTCAGCGTCGGCCTCATTGAAGCATGAATATGCACCGGCACCATGCGGACGGTGGCGTGATCCCCCGGCGTTCAGCGCCGGGCCTCATTGAAGGTATCGGCTTGAACCCCTCGTCTTCCCGGTGCGCAACGCCGGGCCTCATTGCAGCGGAGGCAACGAATGAACTCCTTCGGGACAGCCCGACACTCCCCGGCGAACAGTGCCGGGGCCGCATTGAAGCGAAAGCGCCGATACTGAGGGGATGACAATGGGCGTTGTCATCCCGAGCGTTTGCACCGAGCACTCTTTCCGGCGATGCAGTGCAGGGTATGCCGGATATGAGTAGGGGGCGCACCCGGCGATCAGCGCCGGGCCTCATTGAAGCGTCCGAAGATTCATGGTCGATCCGGCAGTACACGCCGTTCCCGGCACACAGCGCCGGGCCTCATTGCGCCTGCCACATTGAAGCCTGCCAGGCGGCGACCACAAGCGAGGGCGGGGATGGCGACTGATCCCGGCGTTCAGTGCCGGGCCTCATTGAAGCATGGTTAGCAAGAGGCTGCTGCCCGAGTGCCAGAGTAGCTGCGTAATCCCGGCGGTTTGCGCCGGGCCTCATTGAAAAGCACCGGTCCGTCTTCCCGGCGGGCTCGCGTTTCCTGCAGCGCGGGGCTGGGGCGGCAAGCCCGCGTCCAGCGTCCACCAGAGCTCAACCGCCCTCACCCTGCCATGGTCGCGTAGCGCTCGAACAGCAGGGCGAGAGCCTCAATCCCGAGAGCCTCGATCGTGGTGTCGTGCTCCACCGCCAGCATCTTCAGGCGCTTGGCGATCGCCGGATCGACGTGGAACAGGACCCCCTTCTTGCCCTGCCGACTGGGCGGCACTACCGACCTTGCAGTGCTGCCCGAGGCGGGATCTGCAGCACGACTCATCGCGTCCTTGAGCGGATTATCGGTCTTCAAGGTTACCTCCTTCGGTCATGACCCAGCGGTACAGGGCCTGCAACTCAGCCGCGGCTTTCGACTGCGGTAAGAACTCCATGGCGGACATCCCCTTGGTGAAGGAATGAACGTGGGCAACGCGCTGGCAGAGCATCGTCGGTGCTACCTCGGCGCGGTACTCCGCCATCGCTTCCCTGGCCTGTCCGGCAAGCGGCCCCTGGACTGGGATCGCATTCAACACAACGCGCGCCGGGACCCCTGCAACCCGGCAGATGTCCAGGCTCGCCTTGATTGCATGGAGGTCGGCCACCGAGGCGCGGCAAGGCACCAAGGTCAGGTCGGAGCCACGTGCTGCAGCAAGCGCGGCATCCGATGAATGGGGGGCGGTATCGATGATCGCCAGCCCGGCTCCGCCGGTGCCCGCGGCCTCGAGCACGCGCGCTAGGCGCGGTGCGTGAGCCGCGACCACGACCGGCTGGTCAGTCTTTCGGAGATCGCTCCAGAGCCCGGCCGAACCCTGCGGGTCAAGGTCGACCACCACCGCGCTGCCGCCCGCGAGCTCATGTGCGACGGCGAGGCTGACCGCGAGGGTGGTCTTGCCGGCGCCACCCTTCTGTGACACCAACGACACTGTTAACATAGTAACATCTTAACAAAGAACCATAGTACCATGCTACCATCCTGCTTGGGGCCAGAGAGGGACAGGAAGCGTCCGTTGCGCCTAATCCCTGATAGCTGGTCGCGCCGGCCGCCTATGCCTCATGAGGTTCGCATTGAAAGGCGACACCAGTTGCACCGTGGAACATGCAGTCGTCACCTCATGGAGGGGGCTTGTAGGTTAATTTGGGGGCGATCCGCATAGAGAGCACGAGGGGAGTTCGGCCCCGTGATGTAGACGCGAGATTTCATCCCCGTCTGGCAGGAGAGGGAACAAAACCTTCAAAGACACCAAAAGACACCCAGAGACAAGCGGGTTGTTGTAACAGTGGGAGCTTCAAGGCCTATCAGCCCCGTGCCATATATCTGGAGAAAATGGACCGCGGGGACGAGATTTCCGCGTATGGGGGTTGCCAGGCGCCGATAAGATAGGGTATACGTGCTTCACCTCCAGTATGATCCCGAGGGCCGATTCATCTCTCTGGATCGCGGGGCCGACGGGGGCTATATGTCCCGTCGGCCCCCTGTTGTGGAGGTCAGCGAGGAACTGTGATAAATACCAAGTATACGCACAGGGTAAACCTTACTGCGGAGCACTACCATTTGGTCAGGGTGTTCATGGTGGGCAGGCGGCTGTCGAGCGCCAGAGTAGCTGCCGGGAAGATGATTGAGATCGCCGCCAAGGTCGCAGAAGCCGAGGAAGGGGCCTTTGCTATGCCGGCCGGGGCGGCCAAAGAAACATGAGAGCGAATAGAAAAAGGAGCACAGGGGAACTCCTGTTGCGATCGCATGTGTAGCGAGAGGCTGCACAACGACCCAAGACATCCCCCATTGGGAGGGGAAAGTTCTGGAGGAAGCATGAATCGTGCAATCGGGCACTGGCTGAGAGCCGGTGCGTTAATGTTCATCGTGGTATTGGCAATCGCGGCGTGCGAAGGTGCCGTTGGGAAGCCAGGAGCATCTGGGACACCCGGAGCACCTGGAGAGCCGGGAGCACCTGGAGAGCCGGGAGGAATTCCGCCACGCCTTGAAATGGAGTTTGAATCCGTTTCCCTATCGGCGTCAGGCGAAATGACCACAGAGACCATTGAACTCATCAGTTATTTCTATGATCCCGACGGCCAGGAGGGGGAAGCTCTGACTTATGAGGCTTCCTCGTCTGATCCCACCAAGGTGACAGCATCGGTCGAGGGCAGTACCCTGAGTCTCACAGCGGTGGCAGTCGGTACAGCAAAGATCACCGTGAAGGCGATGGATACGGACGGCTTGGTCTCCGGAGGGGCAAGGTTCGACGTTACCGTAGCGGAAACGGTTGCACCTGCGGTGACGCCCATTCCCAAGCAGACACTGTACATGGCCGACGTCGGACAGCCGATCGACCTTTCAATGTACTTCATGCATGATCGCGCTATTGATTACGCCGCAAGCGTCGCGCCCCCAGGAATCGTCGGGACAGAGGTATCCGAAGGGATACTGACGTTGACCCCGATAGTTCCGGGCTACGCCACTGTGACTGTCACGGCGACGGCGGATAGCAAGAGCGCCACCACTGGAATCATCGTGCAAGTGAACTCGGGTAGTAAGCCCGTGCCCGAGGTGCTGCCACCTGATGCACCGATGGCTGTGGGAATGATCATGGCCAAGGAAGTGGAAGTTGGTGCGCCCTTGGCCGCGATGCCTGTATCCAAGTACTTCTCGCCCACGGGCCTGGACTACGTGGCTGTATCGTCTGACACGAGCAAAGCGACAGCGAACATACCAACTGGCAGCAGCAGTCTTACGATCGCAGGCGTTGCCGTTGGCACGGTGACAGTGACGGTGACGGCTACGGACACGGACGGGAGAACGGCGAAGCAGGAAATCAGCGTGACGGTGACGGCGGCGATGGCGCCGCTTAAGCCTGACACGGTGCCGATTGCTGGCAAGGGCAAAATATACGACATTACCATCGGCCCACGTCAGACTCTGCAGTCCCTCAAGGAATCCGTTGTGTCCGTTGCTAGGAAGTCGGGTAACGTGTGGACCCTCACGGGCGAAAGTAAGGGGTCGGCAAGGGTCAGAATTTTGCGCGAAGACCGAAGTGTCGAAAAGATTATAAAGGTTGAGGTCGCGAATTCGCCGCCCATGAAGAAGAAAATGATTCCTGCTCAACGTATCGCGATAGCCGTGGCGACCCCTGTTGGCGAAGAGGGGATGCCCTACGTCGCGCCCGAGCGCAAATATCACTTTGTGCCTGTGATGTTCGGCTCTTATTTCGAAGACGGCGACGGCATGCCCGATATCAAGGACTACCTCACGATGTCGGCTGTGCCGGAAGATGTGAAGGTAAAGAAGGTAATAACCACTGGACCCACACCTGGAATAGTGGTTGACGTGATCCAGAAGGTCGGGACCAGTTTCGCTCTGACGGTACAGGCTGTGGATAAAAGCGGTGGTAAGTCGAAGGACGTTACGCTGACCGTAGGAACAGTCGACCCATATGACGATTCTTACAAAGTTGGACAGGAGAAGGGTGATGGCGATCTAGATCCAGCAGAAACGGTGTGGAGGAGATACGGCGCCACCCATGAGCTGACCTTCGATAAATATAAGGATGAGGCGGACACCGGATTCAATTTCGTAGAATCGTATAGGGATGGAAGACTTAAGGAGAAGGGTAAGATGGCCATAAGTGGCGCCTCCCTTACTGATTCCTACGGTGGTGATGTCAATGTTAATCCCGCAGCTGCTGACTTAGGTGACCCTTCTGATACTGTAGATCCCGACCAATACTTCACGGTTAAAGCCACGGGATCGGTGAAGCTAGACGGAGATGGGTTGTCATTTAATACTGGCGTTCCCAAGCTCAGTTTCATGGTGGTGGATGATGGAGGTTCGTCGGGGTCGGTGATCATTACTTACCATGTAGTAGTCTGCGACTTAGACGCAGGGGGCACCGCCTGCGCCGCGACCCCTAACTACATGTGGGATAAAACAGCCACCAAGACGTTGGCGATTACAATCGTCCCGAGTTCTTAGCTTACCGTCAGGAACGACTGTGAGTTTGTGGGCGCCGCAGTGCAAGGCTGCGGCGCCCTTTTTTGGTGCGCCCAGCATGGGCTTTTCGCTGGAGGTGAGCGGCGCGGGATGACAGCAAGTCCCTCTACCCTCTATCGCTGCGCCGCTCGCACATCCGGCCACAGCCTCCGCAGGTAGCGTTCGCCCACTACCAGCTCGATCGCCGCGCGCGAATGGCCAGCCCATTTCAGCCTCGGTAAGGTGGCGGCAACGCCGAAACCTGCTGTTTAGCGGCCACGGCCGGAATTCGTTACTATCATGGGTGCCACAGGGGGACAACACACACATGACGCAATGGTTTTTCAAGGCCATCCTGGGGGCGATTCTCATGATAGCGCTGCGGGCGGCCCCGATACGGCGCCGCCCGCCAGTCCCCGGGCGTACCCGCATGCTAGCTTTGCTAGCTACCGTCCCTACCCGGACGGACGATAGCGGACCGCGTTTGCAGCAGTAGGGCGGGCCTACTCGAAGAGCTGACGCGGCGTGCGAGCAGTTTGCCAGGTCCTCGGCTCGCCTCGGGCGCTGCCGGCGACTGCACGCCGATCATCCGAAAGCAATCACTTCCAGGGAGTCGAGAGAATGAGGAAATACACAACGGCAGGGAAAGTGGCGGCCCTACTGCTGGCCGCAATCTTTATCGCGGGCTGCCCCGGCACCACCCACACGGTGAAGGTAGGCTACTTCTATGAACCCGAGAAAGCCGGGATCAGCCACCTGACGGGCTACGGTGCCACCGCAGCCGTCTCGCTTGTCGCTCCGGGCCTGGTCAGCGTGGAAGGCTGCGGGCTGTTCACCTACAGGCACACAGTGAGGGAGAGCAGCACGGTCCACCAGCACAACTTGCCGGCGTCGTATTGCATGAAGATGGAGCTGTGACGATTCGAGCGTTTCTGGCCGAACCCTCGTAGCCGGAAGCACTAGGCCAGCGCGCCGTGACCTGCCGAGTGGTACGCCTGCGCCCGCCGCCGGAACAGGGAGACACCCTGCTGGTGGGAGGGCGCCCCGCCGTGGTGCTGTGCCTGCTGCGGCGCGTGACCGCCGGCAATGCGTCGCCGGCACGTTGCGCCCATGACCCGCCCTGCAGCCGTTGTGCAGCGCCGTTGCGCTACGACGACCCAGCACGCCAATGGTGTTGCTCCGGCTGCGGGATGGTTATTCGACGGCCCCGCCCTGGCGGAGCTGGCGCGCGAGCTTGAAGACGGCGAGCCGCAGGAGGCCACGCGCATTGAGCCGCGGCGCGGACGGGCGAGGGCCAAAAAAGGCCGCGTAGGGGTGGACAGTACCGGGGCACCCCTACGCGTAGATGCCAAGGAACATCCCTGCGCGGCCATAAAAGGAACACCGGAGAGCCAAGAAAATACCCGACTCTCCGCCGCCTTCGTTTAGGAAGGGGCTTTGTTGACCCTCAAGACCGTTATCGGCCGGGGAGCGCTGAGCTTGACGAACGAAGAGGTCAGGTTCACGTCCCGCGTGCGCCCGTTCCTGGACGGCATTCACGCGGTCCCCCGCCAGGGCCGACTTGGATTCGGAGGCTGGGCGGGGCTCTCTCCGCGCGGTGAATCCGGCCGGCCCCGCGCTTTGAAGCCAGGCACAAGCCGTACTTCTGACAGACCTTCCGGTAAAGTTCCTTCCTGGTCACTTCCCCTTACCCCCGCCGCTACACACAGCGAATGCACTCACCCGATTTCAGCATGCGGTCTGCGAGCATACCGAATTATTGGCCCGAGCTAGCTCTCGCGTGCCGGAAGGGTGTGAAACGGAAGGCCGCGCTACCCGCCGCCCTTACCGCCGCACCGGCCGCTACGGTGCCAGCATAAATGTGGGAATGACCCCGGACATGCGCGCCGCCCTCGAAGCGGAAGCCGACGCCGCCACGCTACCGGTAGCCGAGGTCACGCGCGAAGCAGTACGCCGCGGGCTGCCGCGGCGTACCGTTCGCCGGCGCGCACCTCCGCCATGTTGCTACGCAGACCAACTGCCGCGTCGCGCCCATTTGTCTGCCCCGAGGCAATCGCCATTGTCGCTGTCGGCGTAGCACTGCTGTCGGTGCTGGTACCGTTGCTGCTGGTGCAGGGCGCGCCGATGTGGCCGAATTGCGCCGCGAAGTGCGCACAGACCTGGCGGAGGTGGGCGTGTGGCGGGGTAGGGCGTCGGCCAGCATCTCGCTGACGACCCAAGGGGGCGGCGGCCGGCGATCAGATGTTCCTGCAGGAGTGCCGGCGCGTGGGCGCGAAGCTGGCGCCAGGCCGCGACGGTCCGGTCCGTAGTACACCGGGCCAGCACGGTGCCGAGCACCGCCCTGCGGGCACCGCACGCAGTAGAGGGTGACCTGCATAACGCCCCGTCACCGCGCTCGTGCGCACTGAGCAGCAGGTCGCGGCAGAGGCGCCAGGGCGTCGGCGATGGGCCGCCTGCAGGACGCTCGTGGCCGCGGGGAGCAGAGGTAGCCGAGTTGAAAGCTGACGTAGCCGAATTGAAGCGAGCATCGGGGAGTAGCGCCTCGCCCCGAACGCGCCGCAGAAAGGTCACCGGGACGGGTACAAGAGGAGTATCATGGCACTTCAGGCGATGGGGGCTGATCCCGCTTCAGAATCGGTAGACGAGTTCAGGGGCGGTGGGCGAGGCGCAGAACGACGACTCCTGAGTCCACGCCATAGACCGTCCGGTAGAGCTCCCTGATCGGTGACAGGTCGAAGCGGAGCCGCTCGGTAAGCCAGGCTTCGCAGGGGTCCTGGCTGGCGTGGTGGAAGAGGTAGATTCCAAGCTGGACGGGTGCCGGCTCCTGGAACGTGTCGGAGGATAGCAGATGGAACGCATGGGCGCGGCAGCCGCCGGCATACGAGACCTCGAGGGTGAAAACGTGGCCGGCGATCGCCGCGGCGTCCACAGCACGAAGGGATCGGTGCGACTGGATTAGCCTGTCCGCGTGGCGGTTACATGATGAAGCCGTGGCCGAAGGTCGAGTTCGTCGGAGAGAGACACCGCTCCGGGGACGGTGAGCGATGAAGTGCGTCGACCGGGTTGCGCGGCGATCTTGCACGGCACCAAGTGGTAGGCCGTTTCGAGCATCTTGCCGAGCCGGGAGAGTAGCGCTCCGGTCCGTGGTGAGCCGCGGCCACCGGATCCTCGGCGCTCAGCTCGCCCTTGGCGATTCTGGCCACCATGTTGACGAGGTTCTCGCCGAACGCCTGCCGGATTGGCGGTGCCGGGTATCCCCGATGGATACGCCCACTCGTTCAGGGCCTCGAGCACTTTGATCTTGTCTGCCGGCTGGGAACCGAGCGGGTCATCTTGCAGCCAGCCGGCCAGCTCCGGCACGGTGCACGGGTAGCAGGGGAAGTTATTACAGCTCTGAGTGGTACACGACGTCGCAGTAGGTCTCGGTGTGGTGGAGGATGAATTGCTTGGCTGCTCCAGCTCGGCGGCCCTGCACGTACCTGGGAATGGCGAAGGTCAGCCATCCTGGCTGGAGCGCCCGATACGCCGTATCGGCGGTGATGGTGCCGGGCGTACCCCGTGTCAGTGACGTCGCTCGTGTCCGCTGGACGAGGGGGAGTAACACGGCCGGCTACCGCCCGGCGATTCTGTGGGATACTTTGGGGCGTCGGACTGAGCGGACTTAGTGCTGTGGCTCGGAAGTTCGGTGACGTATTGTCACGCGCTGAGCTGCAGAGTGTCGCCGGTATTGAGCCGTGACAGCAAACGAGCCAAGTCGGCACGGGTGAATCGCCACTCGAATGGCTGAGCCATCCGTTGATACCGATCCTGGAACTTGAAGAGCTGAGCTTCGAGAGTTTGTAGGTCGGGGAAGTCGTTCGGGGTCAGCACCTTGCGCTGCACGATGGAGAAGTAGATCTCGATCTAGTTCAGCCAGCTTGCATGAATGGGCAGATGCACCACCTCGATGTTCGGCCACTGCCGCTGCAACCGCTCGACGGAGGCGCGACCGCGGTGCGAGGAGCCGTTGTCGACGACCCAGAACACCCGAGGAGCGGATCGATAAGGCTCGTGGTCCATGACCTTGTGGACCAACTGGTTGAAGGGGGCGATGCCGGATGTTGGCGCGCAGTGACCGACCAGCTTGGCATGGCGCACGTCCCAGGCCGCGAAGTAACAGAGAGCACCGCGACGTTCGTACTCATGCTCTACGCGCATCGCCTGACGCGGGCGAGGGCCGTGTGGGACATGCTTGCGTTGGCGCGCTTGGATGCTCGGCTTCTCGTCGGCACAGATGACCAAGTCGTCGGGGTGCAGTGGTTCCCCGCGCCACCGTCCTTGGTACAGATCAAGCACCGGCCCGGCCTTCTCTTCAAACCGCGGGTCCCGTGGGAAGATCCAGCTGCGCAACTGCCAGGGCCGAATGGCATCCTGGTCGAGCCACCTCCAGATGGTGGCGCCACTGATCTCGGCGACGATGCCCCTGCGGATAGCTTCGGCGGCGATTTCAGAGTTGGAGTAGCGCGACAGTGGCAAGCCGCTCTCGCACGGCAGCTCGCAGGCGAGCGCCTTGATCTTGACGACGATGTCAGGGGGGAAAAACGGACGGTCGTCCGGGTCGGGCACGATCCTGCAATCCGAGGACACGCAGATCAAAGAACCGCTTGCGCCACCTGCTGACGACCTGCCGCGGGATGCTCAGCTTCAAGCCGATGGTCTTGTTGTCGAATCCTTGAGCGGCGAGCAACACGACCTTGGCTCGGATCACTTCATAGTACGGTGCCGTATATCTACGTGAGATACGTTCCAGCTCCCGCTCCTCGGCGGGAGAGAGAACAATCTGGTATCGGCTTCTTCTCGGCATTCTCCCCTCCCAGCAGGTTGAGAACGCCGGATATGGAATCACGAGACTCCAGAAGAGTCCACCGATTATACGTCACGGTATTTACGAATACATGTACTAAGGGCCGGCGCAAAAACAAATGCCGATTTTGGTGTGATCAAGAGCGGGGACAGATAGTGTAGTTGCGCAGGGGTTGGGTCTGGTGAGGTTGCAGGGCGATGGAGGCGAACTCGGGGTCGGCTATCCTGACGCCGGTCGGGTACTCCTGTTCGACAAGCTGTGCGACGACGGACAGGCCAGTGTCGGTGGTGGTGGTGTGGATGTGGTTGAGGATGGTCGCATAGTCGCGCAGCGGCACACCGGCCCAGTTCTTGCTGATCTCACTGAACAGGCGATGATCGATCGGATTCCACTTGGAGGCGCCGCCGGGGTAGTGACAGACGGTGACCTTGAGGCGATGCGGGTCGACGAGGCGAGTCTGGAGGGCATACTTGAAGCAGCGAATGCGCGGAGAGTTGCTGCCGCCGGAGTCGGCGAGCACCAGCAGCTCGCGGGCGCGGGGGTAGTGCTGGAGTCCTTCGGCCTGCCACCACCGTAGCAGGTTGTCAGCGGCGAAGTCGGGGGTGTCGTGGGAGGTGCCGACGACCACGAAGCCGCGGTTGGCGGACAGGTCGTAGATGCCGTAGGGGATGGCGATGGCGTCGGCCTGGGAGCGGAAGTCGTGGTCGTTGACGGCATGCGGGGATCGTTCCCAAGTCGTGCCGTGATTCTTGAAGTTGCCAACCAGTTCACGCTTTTTGGTATCGATGCTGATGATCGGCAGGCCGCGTTCGGCGAACCGCAGGCGCTGGGCGGCGATGTGCTGGAACTGTTCGTCGCGGTCGGGACCGGAGCCAGCCGAGACGCGCTTGTGATTGACGCGCAGCCGGTAGCCGAGGTGCTTGAGGATGCGGGCCACGGTCCTGGGACAGACCTGGATGCCGAGAGTGGCCAGTTCAGTAGCGATCTTCTCAGTGGTGCGGCGCGTCCAGCGGACACCGGTAATGGGATCGCCGGCGACATCGTGCGTGAGCTCCGCCTGGATGGCGGCGCTCACGTTGGAGGTTTTTTTTCCACCGGTGGCCGCCCGCCACCGGGGCGGCGGACCCGCTGGCGCTGGCCGTCGCCGGCCAGCAGTTGCTGGCGCCCCCGGGCCACGGTGCCGGCGTCGAGACCGAGCAGCTCGGCGATGCGGCGGTCACCGCCGTGGCCGATTTTGAGCGATTCAAGTGCGGCGTAGAGACGGCGTTGGCGTTCGTCGAGCAGGGAATAGAACAGGATGATGGCGGCGCGCAACTCGTCGGGCACGACCCGCCCGACAGAGCTGACGGACGGAGCGGTCGACGCGGACTCGGCGATGTGTCTGGCGCGCAGCTGGGCATGGTAGTGCTTGCTGTCGGCCGAGAAGTGGACCCAGCGGAGGCCGACCTTGGAGCGCCGGATGCGACCCTGGAGCGCCAGCTTGCGCAGTGGATCCTTGACCTGGACGTGCAGCAGGTGCTCGAGTTCGTCGGCGGAGTAGCCGGCTTCGGAGTCGGCGACCAGAACGGCACAGGTGTTGATCAGGGTGCGGTGGCGGGAGAAGCGGACTTGGTGGTGGGACCACAGTCCGAACTGGTCGAAGCGAGCGATCTCGTTGAGCGTGTAGTACTTGCCACGGTGGGAATAACTCGACAGATAGGCGAGCGGGCGCAGCTTGCGGAACACGGTCATGGCGACCTGGGTACCGAGGGCAGACTTGAGTTCGTCCAAGGTGAGGATGGAGTGCACGCGGAACAGTTGGCGCAGATCGTTGGCGGGAGGGACAGGGGTGTTATGATTACGCTCCATAATGGCGTAACTATAACATGATAGGCAACGAGACACGACGGTCGCAGGCTGAACGAATTGCTTGTAGAACCGAGAACTATCCTGCTATCGCTGAGTCGCATCCAGTGGCCGGTGAGACTGCCAGCGGTTATAGTTGCGCTACGACTTCTGTAGTTATAGTTGCGCCGGCCCTAAGGCGAGTGTTTTGACGGCCGCCGGGCCACCCACTACAGTTTGCCCGCCCGGATGTTGCGGTTCGCTGAAGAGATCCTACTGCTAATGCTGGACGACAAGGGAGGCCGGTTCGTGGGCCTGCCCGATCCATCGTTGCGTTGTGCCCTCGCCGGTGCAGTGCTGATGGACTTGGCCTTGGAGAACCGGATCGACACCGATTTGAAGCAGCTTCTGCTCATCGACCCGACGCTGTATCGCATAGCGCAGGAGAGGGAGACCCACGCTGCCGGCCCGCGCACACCAGCACCGAGAGGATGCCCGAGCCTACTGCCACAAGAGAGCCGACAGCAGCGCCGCGTTGGAGCGCCGGCCAGCGCTACGAACAGCACGCCGAGCATACCCAGCACGATCACAACCGCCATTCCCAAGCGGACACCGTCGCGATGCATACTTTGTATCTTCGGCCAACGCTGCGAGCCGTAACCGCGGACAGCGAGCCGATACCGACCCCCGCGGGCTATCGTGCCGGCAGAATGCATCACGGCGGGCGAACAACCGAAACCTTCCTGTTCACGTCGCTACCGGCAGGGGCCGCGCGCCCGGCACAAGGCACTGGCCGTGCGGGCACCCCGGAGCGGCCCACTTTTGTAGTAGTGTTCCAAGGTGGATACCGGAGTTGTTTCGCTGGGTAAGCGGGTCCACTCCGCCGTCGCGCTGGTGGTGCTGTCGATCACCCTGGCAAGCTGCTCCACCATGCAGCGCCGCGAGGGCGGAATAACACGAGACTTTGCGTGGCGATATGCCGGGCAGACCTACCAGGTGGCGTTGGATCTGCATCCCGCCACGTATGAGGGATTCCGGCAACGCGAACGGACCCGGGACTACGACCTGTTTGCGTCCGACTATCACAGCAAGCCGTTCATCGAGAAGATCACCAGAAAGCTCGCTGACCATGGTACGGCGTCCGGGTTGAGCAAAGCGGAGATTCCGTACTTGATCGTATCGTTCGTGCAGAACCTGCCGTACACCTCGGACGATGTAACGACCGGGTACGATGAGTACCCGAGGTTCCCCTATGAGACCCTGTACGACAATGGCGGAGACTGCGAGGATACCTCGATACTCGCTTCGGCCATGCTCCATGAGCTGGGCTACGATGTCGCACTGCTGCTGTTTCCGGGGCACGTGGCGGTGGGGGTCGAATGTCGTCCGCAGCCCGGACAACCCCACTACCGGCACCAGGGAAGACGCTACTGCTACTTGGAGACTACGGGGGACAATTGGGAAGTGGGAGTGGTGCCACCGAGCGTGTACGGCGTTGCTGCAACCGTCAGGCCGGTCATTGAGCGTCCCGTAATGAGTCTCGAGTTCGTCGCCAACTACCAGCAACCTGCCGATGTTGACACCGTATCCGTCGACGTTAGCGTGTTGATTAAGAACCTGGGGTCGCAGACAGCGCGAGGCGCTACAGTGTACGTCGCGCTGCGGAAGCCAGGCACGAACTTGGCCTGGGACCAGATTCGGAGCGACCGGTTCCGCCTCGATCCGGAAGCAGCCTTCACCTATGAGGTGGCCGATCTACGGATTGCAGACGGCAATCCGTTCCAGGTCTACGTGCAAGTACGGGGAAGCAATTTCACCGCCGAGGAAGTAATGAGCGAGGTGCTGCGCTGACAGGCCCTTTCCGCTCCGTGGCGCGCCCGGCATCGCCAACGCTGCAGGACGTGTTGCGAGAGGTACAGGGGCTCGGAGAGAAGGTCACCGCCAACGGCGCTGCGATACTAGAGCTGGGAGAGAACGTTGCCGCCAACGGCGCCGCGGTGGGCGAGCTACGCGACGAGATGGGCGAGGTCCGGATCGGTCTGGGCGACGTGCGCGGGCGGCTGGACCGTGTTGACGGGCGGCTGGCCGCGCTCACCGGCGAAGTGGGGGAGTTGCGCGGCGAAGTGGGGGGCCTGCGCGGCGAAGTGACGGAGCAAGGACACCGGCTGGATGCGCTCACGGGAGAAGTGGAGACGCTGGGCCGTGAGACGCGCAGAGAGCTGCAGGAGTTGCCGGCGCAACTCTTGGCTGGAGTAATGGCCGGGATCGAGCGCTCCGCGTACGCCATCGATCTCCGCATGCTGCAGGCGGAGGTAGCCGAGCTGAAAGCCGACGTGGCCGAGTTGAAGCGCGCATCAGGAGAGTAGCGCCGGGAGGCGCAGATCACCAGCGGCGGGTCATGATCCCCCCAGCCCCGTTCCCGCTCATAGTGCTTCAAGCCAGCAGGCGTGCGATTTTCTTTCAGGTGCCTGCGGTCGACTGGCCGCGGCCACAACGCGCGGCCTGCTGGGAACGGCGGCGGCACCCCGTCGCGTTCGGGATCGTAGACACCATGCGGATACGACCGAACGGTCTCTACATGCTTTCCATCGCGGCTTATCGTGTACCATGGGTAGTCGGGATCGGCGGCCTGCTCGTCTCCCAGCGCGCGCGCTCGGTCGACGTCCGGTGCCGTCCCGATAACCGCGCCCTCCGTCCCATCGTCCTTCAGGTGTCGAACGACGTACTCCTTCATGCTGTCATCAACCACGCCCGGGCGAGCGTGCGCACGGTGTCCTGCAGCCACGGATCGAGGCCGACGTGGTGGGGCAGGGCGGCGGCCGGCATTTCACTGACGGCCCAGGGGGCCACGGGTGGCGCTGCCGGCACCAGGTGGGCGCGCAGGAGCGCCGACGCGCGGTCGCGGAGCTGGCGCCAGGCGGCGATCGTCCGGTCCGTGGTGCGCCGCGCCCACCACGGCACCAAGCGCCTCGCCCCGCAGTGAATGTGGCGACGCACGGGAGCGTCGGGGAGGCGCTTGACAACGACAGGAACGGATAACTGGTATTATCCAGACCCATGAGACACCACGTCTGCTACGGCCCACCAGGCACAGGCTCGACTCTGATTTCCTGGAGTCCCTGTGCCAACCAAATCAACCATCAGGCTCCCGCGTGGTCTCGATCGTCGAGTAGGCCGTAGCCGAGCCCATCCATCAGCAGTCCCCGCGCCGCGCCCGCGCCGCCGCACCACGGCGCAACAGCGCATCGATGCCGCCCTCGCCGCGCTCGCGGCCAACACCCGCAAGGCGTACACCTCGGCGTGGTCCGCGTGGCAGCGCTGGGCCGCCGCGTCCAGGTGTCGGGCACTCCCAGCCAGCCCGGCCGACATCGCCGGCTACCTGGAAGCCCGGCACGCCAGCGGTGCCGCACCGGCTACGATTCGCGTCGCCCGCGCGGCCATCGCCAAGGTGCACCAGGGTTCCGGACTTGCCGATCCCACCGCGGACGGCCTGTGCCGGGACATGCTGCGCCGGATCGGTCGTGAAGGGCGTCACCGCGGCCGCGGCCAGGTCGCCGGAATCGGTTGGGCGCAGGCCGAGGCCGCGGCTGCTCTTGCCGACGACGGCAGCAGTCTCCAGGGCCTGCGCGATGCGGCGATCATCCTGGTCCTGAGCGATACTCTGGCCCGCATCAGCGAGGTAGCGGCACTGCAGTGCCGGGACGTGGAAGCGTACACCACCAATGATGGCGGCAGCGTCCATATCAGAGCCAGCAAGGCCGACCAGTTCGGGGAGGGATCCACCCGCTACATCGGGCCGGCGACGCGCACCGCGATCAACCGCTACCTGCAGGCAGCCGACCACGCTACCGGACCGTTGTTCCGCCGGGTGCTGCGCGGCGGCCACGGCAGTAGCGCGCCGCTCGCCGCCGACAGCATCCGGACGATCGTTCGCAAGCGGGTTGCGGCCGTGCCCGGCAGCGGCGGGCGCGTCGGCGGTCACTCGTTCCGGGTCGGCAGCGCACGTGAGCTGGCGGCCGCCGGCGCCAGCGTGGCGGAGCTGCAGCAGGCCGGCGGCTGGCGCTCGCCTGCTACGCCGGAGATCTACATTCGCCGCGAGGCCGCCGCCCGCGGTCCGGTCGCCCGCCACCGCTACCAGGTGGGTAGGCACTGAAAGACCCGACAGCGGGCGCCGGGGCGCCGCCAGCAGCCTCGTAGCCCAACGCCGGGGCTCGCAGGCCGCCGGCACCTGCAGCCGGCTACGGCTGACCAGCCGCAGGTGGTCTATTACCCGGATGATCGGGCGCTGCTCGAGGCGCTGTCCGGCGGCCGGATCGACGCGATCGCGAAGGGCGAAATCGGCAACCGTGCCGACGCGCACGGCGCTGGCGGCGACTTGGTGGTTACGGCCCTGGATTCCCGTGCGGAGCTCGGCGGCCTCGCGCTGGCCGCGGCGGAGGCGGCGCTGGCGGCCTGCCTCGACCGCCAGCGCCGCCTGGCTGACCGACGGCGGGCGCATCGGCTACCAGGAGTGGCTGGATGATCGCTTGGTCTTCATGCAGCGCGCCCGGCAACGGAACACGGCGCGTCCCTAACCGTGTTGATCCCGCTGCGCAGCCCGTACGGGAACAGAGAGCAAAGACCCCGGAACAGTCCGTTTCCAGCCGGAGAGCGCCCGATTTTGCAACGAGGGAGCCATTCCTCCCAGCGTCGTGGTAAAGTAGGGGTGTGAGCGAGAGAGAGCCGACGCTACGGGACGTGCTCGGTGCGGTAAACGAGCTGCGTGGCGAAGTGGGAGAGGTGCGGGTAGGTCTGGGCGACATGCGCGGACGGCTGGACCGGATAGGCGGTGAGGTGACCGGCCTGCGCGGCGAAGTAGGGGAGCTACGCGGCGAAGTGGCCGAGCAAGGCCGCCGGCTGGATGCGCTGACCGGTGAGGTGACCGAGCAAAGGCATCGGCTGGATGCGTTGACCGGGGAAGTGGAGACGCTGGGCCGCGAGACGCGCAGAGAGCTGCGGGAGCTGCCGGCGCAACTCTTGGCGGGGGTCATGGCGGGGATCGAGCGCTCAGCCTACGCTATCGATCTGCGCATGCTGCAGGCGGAGGTAGCCGAGCTGAAGGCCGACATGGCCGAGCTGAAGCGAGCTGCGGGAGATGAGAATGGCGCCGCCGGGGGGAGTCGCTCATAAACGGCGCTGTGAGCGCCTGGCGGGAGCGACTTGGTGTTTTTCAACACCTCCGGAGCCGGGTCGAGCTGCTGGGGATACAGGAGCGCTCCTCTCTACCGGTTCGACGAGGCAACCATCCATGAGGTCTTCGGGGATGATGTGGGTAGCGGGAGTCTACCGCCTATACACCGTTCATGGCGATGAGAAGGTCCGATCAGACTCCAAGCCTGATGTGAAGGGTGCTTTACTGGAGGATTTGGGAGACGTCAGCGGCAGGCGTCCCGCGACTGGCCCTACGCCGTTTTTTTCGCTTTGTGAGCCGGGACCAGCTTGCACAGCGTCTACCGGATCTTCGCCATATGCTCTGACGGCACCTTTGAAATCCTCCCTACGATCACCGTAAGTAGATCGCCATCGGTTCAAGCAACTATAGGTCTGGGCAACAGACGATAGGGCGAGAGACGTGCCGGGAACTGCGGGGTAACGGCTGGGATTGAGCGCTCAACCTATGCACCGACCTCTACGCACACTGCAGGCGGAGGTAGCCCGAGCTGAGGGCCGACGTGGCCGAGTTGAAGCGCGCCTCGGGAGAGTAGCGCCGGGAGGCGCAGATCACAGCGGCGGGTCATGATCCTGCATGGCTTCCCGATACTCCTTCAGGTGCCTGCGGTCGACTGGCCGCGGCCACAACGCGCGGCCTGCTGGGAACGGCGGCGGCACCCCGTCGCGTTCGGGATCGTAGACACCATGCGGATAAACCCGAACGGTCTCTACATGCTTTCCAGCGCGGCTTATCGTGTACCACGGATAGTCGGGATCGGCGGCCTGCTCGTCTCCCAGCGCGCGCGCTCGGTCGACGTCCGGTGCCGTCCCGATAACCGCGCCCTCCGTCCCATCGTCCTTCAGGTGGCGAACGATGTACTCCTTCATGCTGCCAGCAACCACGCCCGGGCGAGCGTGCGCACGGTGTCCTGCAGCCACGGATCGAGGCCGACGTGGTGGGGCAGGGCGGCGGCCGACATTTCACTGACGGCCCAGGGGGGCCACGGGTACCGATGCCGGCACCAGGTGGTCGCGCAGGAGCGCCGACGCGCGGTCGCGGAGCTGGCGCCAAGCTGTGATCGTCCGGTCCGTGGTGCGCCGCGCCACCACGGCGCCAAGCACCTCGCCCCGCTCGCACCGCTGGCAGTAGATGGTGAGCTGCAGCAACGCCCCGTCACCGTGCTCGTGGGCACCACAATCAGCAGGCCGCTGGCGAGCGGTGCCAGGGCGCCGCCGAGGGCCTGCTGCAGGGAACGGACCCTCGCGGCCGCGGGGAGCTGGTCGGCGACGGCTTGCACGGTAAACGCTACCGGCGGTCAGGTCGTAATGCAGCAGGCGCGCGGGGTTGAGTGCCTGGCGGCCATCGTCGGCCCTGGGCGCGTCGAGCCGGGTTCTTTCACGCGAATCGCGAGGTAGCGGCGCTGCAGTGCAGGGACCTGGAAGCGTACACCACCAACGCTGGCGGCAGCGTCCACATCAGAGCCAGCAAGGCCGACCAGTTCGGGGAGGGATCCACCCGCTACATCGGGCCGGCGACGCGCACCGCGATCAACCGCTACCTGCAGGCAGCCGGCCACGCCACCGGACCGTTGTTCCGCCGGGTGCTGCGCGGCGGCCACGGCAGTAGCGCGCCGCTCGCCGCCGACAGCATCCGGACGATCGTTCGCAAGCGGGTTGCGGCCGTGCCCGGCAGCGGCGGGCGCGTCGGCGGTCACTCGTTCCGGGTCGGCAGCGCACGTGAGCTGGCGGCCGCCGACGCCAGCGTGGCGGAGCTGCAGCAGGCCGGCGGCTGGCGCTCGCCTGCTACGCCGGAGATCTACATTCGCCGCGAGGCCGCCGCCCGCGGTCCGGTCGCCCGGCACCGGTACCGGGTGCGCCGCTAGCTTGGCCCTCTGGCGCCGGGAAAAGGTGCCCGGAAGCGGGCGCCAGGGCGCCGCCAGCAGCGACCGATAATCAGCGTAATGAGGCAGACGGTGACGGCCAGCTCCGCCACAGATCCACCGCGGAGACCCGCTGCAGCGCTACGCCCCGTGACCGTTACGGCCCCGCCGCTGTTCGGTGCCGCGATCCGCAGCCACATGGCCGAGCGGGATCCCCCGGAGCCGCCGCCCGTCGACCGTGGGCCGATCTGGTGGCCGCTGACGCTGGTGGTGCTGCTGCTGGCGGCAGCAGCGGTGATGGTGGCTCCGGCCGGCGTTGTGGCGCTGACGCCGTAAGGCCGCGGGGCGCGGAAGTGCGGTGAGCGAGCAGTTGATCCCGGTGGCGGCGCAAATCACCCTCGGCGCAGCTCTCGGATTCTGCGTCGGGTACTTGCTGAAAGAAGGTCGGCAAGCTGGTGGCGATCATCGTCGGCTTCACCTTCGGGTTGCTGCAGGTGCTGGCCTACGCCGAGGTCATCACCATCAACTGGGCGCCGATCGCGGCGTGGTGGGACCAGGTGCGCCGGCCAGAGCACCTCGAGCATCAGTGGCGGGTGGTCCACGCGGTCCTGTTCGCCAACCTGCCCGCGCTGGCCGGCGCTGTTCCCGGTCTCGTCCTGAGGCTCAAGAAGGGCTGACCGCGCGCGTCTACGGCTGCGAGCGCCAGCTCCGCGTTCCACTGCCGGGCGCGCCGCATGAAGACCGCCGGATCCTCCAGCCATTCCTGGGAGCCGACGCGGCCGTTGTCGGTCAGCCAGGCGATGTAGGGGGGCCGGCCCAACGCGCGGAGGGGGCTTGACCAACTCGTGACCATGTGAGGTTGTTGTGGGTCATGGTCGATGCGCAAGGCGCGATCTCTCACGAGGAGTACCTGGTGGCGGTCACCACGGCGGTCTGCGAGCAGTATCCGACCACCGCGGTGGCGCTGAACCAGGTGCAGCTCGTGTTCGGGACCGGGCCGCGGCGGCGGGCGCTGGATCCGCTGCACCAGGTGTGGGGCGGCGGAGAAGCGGATGAACCGCTGCCGCTGGTAGCGATCGCCGCGATCGGCGGGCTGGCGCCGGCGGAGACCTGCCACGTGGTGCTGCACGAGCTGGGGCACGTGCTGACGCCAGGATGCGGGCACGGCAAGGCTTGGCGCTACGCGGCGCGCCAAGTGGGGCTGCTGCAGCCACGCGCGTGGCCCGGCCTGGGCGAGTTGGCGAGCTGGGGGGCGATCGCGCCGGCGCTGCGCAACAAGCTGCAGGCGATCCCCACGCCGACCGTGCGGGAGCTCGCCTCTTTCGACGACTGGCACCGGCGGCCGTGTGGCGTGGGTTACGGCACCCGCGGCGGCACCAGCCGCGGGGCGGGCGCCGGCAGCCGCTACCTGAAGGTGATCTGCCAGCACCCCGGCTGTGGCTACCAGGTACGGCTCACGCGCAAGTGGCTGGCGCTGGGCGCGCCGCGCTGTCCGCTGATCGGCCACGGTGATCTGGTGCTGGAGGCCGCAGCAAGGGCGCTCGATGATGGGGTAGGGGCGTGAGCGAGAGAGAACCAACGCTACGGGATGTGTTGCGCGAGGTCCAAGGGACAGGGAGTTGCGCGGCGAAGTAGAGGAGCTGCGCCGGGAACTGCGGGAGCTGCCGGCGAAACTCGTGGCGGCGGCATTGGCCGGGATCGAGCGTTCAGCCTACGTCATCGAACTGCGCATGCTGCAGACGGAAGTGGCCGAGTTGAAGGCCGACGTGGCCGAGCTGAAGCGCGCCTCGGGCGAGTAAGCGCCGGGCAGGCGCGCTCGGGATCAGGTCAGCAACCACGCCCGAGCGTACGCACGGTATCCTGCAAGGCAGGCGTGGTAGGGCAGGGCGGCGGCCGGCATCTCACTGAAGCTCCAGGGGGCGGTGTCAGGCGTCTCCGGGATCAGATGTTCCTGCTGGAGCACCGGCGCCAGGGCGCGAAGCTGGCGCCAGGCCGCCATGGTTCGGTCCGTGGTACGGCGCGCCGGCACAGCGCCGAGCCGGCGGTCAGGTCGTAGTGTAGTAGGCGCGGAGTGAGCGCCTGGCGGTCAGATCCGGATGCTCGGGATTGGCGCCGATCTCGACCATGCCACGAGCTGACCCGCCCTCCGGTCCCGCCGCGCTGGTGCATTGGCCCGGACGCGGGCGGCTTCTTGCTCGGCTTCTCGTGCTCTGAGGGTTTCTTCCGCGGAATGGCCGAGGCGCTGCGAGGGAAACAGCGCGGGGAACCCGACCACCCGTTCGCGGTCTGGCGTGAAGCCACCATTCGCGGGTTGTTGAGGAGGAGGCGTCGCGCCGTCGCCAGGGCGGGGCTCCATGATCACATCGCAAGCGGAAAGAGCCAGGGCAACCGCGCCCAGACCGGGAAGCAGCAGCATGCGGGATGCCCGCCTCACGCGAGGATGCCGACCGGCGCGCCGGAGCAACCGTGAAGCAGCAGGCGTGGCGTCGCCTGCCGATCATTGAGAGCATCACTTCCAGGGGGTCGGAGAATGAGGAACCACACAGCAGGGAAAGTGGCGGCGCTACTGCTGGCCGCAGTCGTTATCGCGGGCTGCCCCGGCACTACCCATACGGTGAAGGTTGGCTACCTGTACGAACCGGAGGAGACCGGGATCAGTCACCTGACGGGCTACGGCGCCACCGCGGCCGTCTCGCTCGGGGCACCGGGCCTGGTCAGCGTGGAAGGCTGTGGGCTGTTCACCTACGTGCACACCGTGAAGGAGGACCGGATGACGCACCAGCACAACCTGCCGGCGTCGTACTGCCTGACGGTGGGGCTGTGAATTGATCGGGTGCCTCTTGAGGGGAACCCGGGGGCGCAGGCGCCGTGGGTTGCACAGACTGCCCGTGCCCGCGCTCCGGCGTGGAAGGGGCGCCGCGGGATACGCCGTAGCGGGCCGGCGCAGGGCAGCCCGCGGGAGACATGCGCGTTACGAAGCGTCGGGAGTCAGGCGGTAGGAGGAGATGGGCGCGCGAGGCTCCAACAGAGCCCGCGCGCCCATGAACCCGCCGGGGATGGACAGTTTGCACCGGTGGAGATGCATAACAACCCGGCGGTACTTTTTACATCGGCCGGCGCGGGGCGGAGCATAAGCGCTGCCGGGTATACGAGTCGGGGCGCTCGCTGCCGAAGAATAGGATAATGAACCGAGACGGTAGCCGCCTGGGAGTAGCCGTGGTGATCGTGCTGGGAGTGCTGGTCGTGGTGGGCGTAGCGCTGACCGTGGCCCCGAACGCGCTCCCAGCGCTGCAGGTGTTGGCCGGGTGGTAAGCGCGGTTCCGTGGGAGAGGGGCGGGACACGGGGCGGGGGCCAGGCCACCACGAACGTCAGCAGCCAGAGAGCCATCGGCATAGCGCCCGGATCGTACACCCCCAAGCCCTCAAGGACAGAGATGGCGAGGATGATCGTGCTGCAGGCGGCAGGCGTGGCTGTCATCATGGCGGGAGTTCTTAAACTTAAAGGACAGGCTGTTGTGATACGTTCTGTGCAGTCAAAGGGGGGGGGGGTGTGCCGAGAAAGAAAACCTTCACGGTGGAAGCGGCTCTCGATAGTGCGCTGGAACTGTTCTCGGAGCGCGGCTACCACGGCACCACGATGGAAGCGATCGCCAAGCACTTGAAGCTGAGCCGGAGCGCCGTCTACTACACGTTCCGCTCCAAGCCGGCGCTGTTCGTGCAGATGCTGCAGCGGTACAGGGCCGCGGGCCGCGCGCTTGAGCTGAGCGGCGCCGGCACGGCGCGGGCCGCGTTGGAGAGGGTCTTCGTGGCCGCCGGCTGCGGGGAAGAGCAGCCGCGGCGCGCGCGGTCCCTGCTGATCGAAGCAGCGCTATGGCTGAAGCACCGCGAGCCGGAGATTGCCCGGCTGGTGGAGGAGACGTTCGTGGACATCGAGGGCCGCTTTCGCGATGTCGTCGAACGGGGTAAGGCGGCTGGCGAGATTGCCGCCGACGTCGATCCGGTGACGGTAGCACGGGTGCTGCTGAGTCTCTACTTCGGCTGGTACGTGATCGCTGGCCACGGTGCTGCAGGAGAGCGACTGCGAGCCGTGCTGCAGCAAGTCGAGGCGCTGTTGCCACCAGGATAGATGGTCGCCCGCCCCGCTGGCGCTGGATGTGCAGCAGCAGAGGATGGCGCGTGCGGTCCCGATACGGGCGGAGCCCCTGGGCGGGTGCCGATATTGTGAACAGTGAAGCAAATCCACCGGGCGTTCCGGGGGCGGCCGGCATTCCTCATAGCGGTAGCACTCCTTGGTGGGGGTCACACCGCGCCGGCCCAATCAGGACCGATCAGCGACGACCGTGAACTGACGGCGACGATACGTGCGGCCCCTCCCGCGGTGGTCGTCGGCGAGGCGGCGCGCATCACCGTGACGCTGACGCGCGCCTACCGCTCGGCGCAGTGCCTGAAGTGCGAAGGCCAGATACTGGAGCTCGATGGCGAGCTGGTCAGTGATGAAGGCGTGCCGGTGCCGCTGGCGGAAGGCGAAGAGGTGGTCGTGTCCTACCGCACGACGGACGGCACGGCGCGGGCGGGCGAGGACTATGCCGAGACCACGGGTACGCTGACCTTCACTGCCCAGGAGCCGAGTCCGTTGATCACGGTGGAGACGCTTGAGGACGAGCTGAACGAGCGCGACGAGTTCTTCATCGTGACGCTGCTGCCGGCCGATCTGCCGGACGGGAGCCGGACCGACCGGCTGGATTCGACGCTGACCATATTCGATAACGACGGGCTGACCGCGACGGTGAGTGCCGAACGGTCGATGCTGGAAGAAGGCGAGCCGGCAACGTTCCGGGTGGAGCTCAGCGGCGGCACCAGCACCGCGCCGGTGAAGGTGGAGTACCTGGTGGCTGGGAGCAGCACGGTCACGGCGGGCGAGGACTATGTGGAGCCGAGCGGCAGTCTGACGATCGCTGCCGGCGCGGCGGGGGGAGTCTTCACGATCGTGACACTCGACGACGAACTGCTCGAGCGCGACGAGTGGTTGGTGGTGCGGCTGCCAGAAGAATGCTGTAGCTCTGCCGGGAGCGTGAAGCCGGGCGAGGCGGCGGCGCCGGTGCGGGTGACGGTGAGGGACAACGACGTGGTGGCGGTGTCGATAGGGGAGGCGCCGGCTGGAGGTGCTACGGCGCGGGCGAGCGAAGGTGAGCCGGTGCGGTTCGTGGTGCAGCTGTCGGCGGCAGCACCGGAGGCGGTAGAGGTGTCCTACCGTACCGGGAACGAAGCGGGAGCCGGGGCCGCGGCGGCCGGGAGGGACTACACCGCTACGGGCGGCACGCTACGGTTCGCTCCGGAGGCGGCCTTGGCGCAGACGATCACGGTTACGACGCGGCAAGACGAGTTGAACGAGGGGCCCGAGACCTTCACGGTGACGCTGAGCGGTCGGGATCTGCCGGACGGGGTGAGTCTGGCGCCGGAAGGTAGGAGTGCGACGGGAGCGATTGAAGATGACGACGAGCTTATGGCGGGGGTGAGCGCGGTCGCCGCGAACGTGGCGGAGGGCGAGCCGGCAAGGTTCACGGTGGAGCTCAGCGGCGGTGTCAGCACGGCGCCGGTGGAGGTCGCGTATTCGGTGGCCGGCACGGCGACAGAGGGCCGCGACTACCTGGCAGCGCCGGGCAACCTGACGATCGGGGCCGGCAGCGCGCGCGGCACGGTCACCGTAGCGACGCGCCTTGATGGGGAGCGGGAGCCGGAGGAGATGCTGGAAGTGCGGCTCGAAGCGGCGAGTACGGTCGGCGCGGCGACGGTCGACCCGGCGCCGGCGGCGGTGACGATCGTTGATGTTGACTCTCGCGTCATCACGATTGCAGACGCGGAAGGTGCGGAGGGCGCCGGGAAGCTGGAGTTCGAGGTGCGCCTGTTGGAGCCGAGCAGCCTTCCGGTGGCGGTGAGCTACCGGACCGAGGACGGCACGGCGACGGCGGGCGAGGACTACCAGGCGGCGGTGGGGACCGTGACGGTTGCCGCGGGCGCTGGCAGCGCCACGATCACGGTCCGGGTAGTGAACGATGCGCTGGACGAAGCGGACCGAGAGACCTTCAGCATACGGCTGAGAGATCCGGTAGCGGGGAAGCTGGCGGCGGGCGCCACGGCGGTAGGCAGCATCAGAGACGACGACGATCCTCCCGCCATCACCATCGCGGATGCCGGTGCCGGAGAGAGCGCGGGGGAGATCGCGTTCCCGGTGACCCTGGAGCGGCGTAGCGGTCTGCCGGTGGCGGTGAGCTACCGGACCGAGGACGGCACGGCGACGGCGGGCGAAGACTACCAGGCGGCGGTGGGGGCGCTGACCATCGCTGCCGGACAGACCCGAGGCACGATCAGGATCCAGGTGGTCCACGACACCCTGAAAGAACCGGACGAGACGTTTCAGGTGAGGCTGAGCGTTGCCGTGCGTGGCGAGCTCACGGCGCAGGAGGCGGCGGCCACGGGCACGATCGTGGACGACGACGAGGCGGTGGAGCAGGTGTGGCTGGCGCGGTTCGGGCGCACGGTGGCGATCCACGTGGTGGACGTGGTGGGCGATCGGGCGACCGAGGGCGGGGCGTCGTCTTCGCAGGCAACGCTGGCGGGCCGACGGCTGCAGCCGGTGAGCGCGGCGGCGGCGCGGCAGCACAGCGGGCCGGTGCTCCCGTTGCGTGCCCTGGAGGGCTACGAGCTGGTTGCCGGCAGCTCGTTCCACCTGGCGTCGAGACCGGGCTACGAAGAATCCTCGGGGGGCGGAGGGACGTGGGCGGGATGGGGCCGCGGTTCGGTGACGCGACTGGCGGGAGCGGAAGCGAAGGCAGAGCTGTCGCTGAAGGGCACGGTGGTCACCGCCACCGTGGGGGTCGACTACGACTGGGGGCCGGTGCTGACCGGCCTGGCACTGTCCTACAGCGGTGCCGGCGCCGACTTCTGGGGCGCCGCGCAGCAGCTGCATCCGCGCAACGGTACGGCAGGGAGCTGGCTGGTCAGCGCGCACCCGTATGCGCGCGTGACGGTGCTCGAGGGGCTGGAGCTGTGGGGCTTGCTCGGCTACGGGCTGGGCGGGATGACGCTCGCCGAGGATGCCAGCGTTGACCGTGCGATCCGCATGATGATGGCGGGGCTCGGGGTACGCGGGACGCTGCTGGCGCCGGCGGCGAACGAGGGATTTGGGGTGGTGGTAGTGTCCGACGGCCTGGTGCTGCGCGCGAACGCGGAGCCCGCGGCTGGGCAGCCGGAAGTAGAGGCGGATGCAATCAGGGGGCGGTTGCTGGCCGAAGGCTCCTACGCTGCACCGCTTGGGGATGGCAGTGTGCTGACGCCGGTGGTGGCGGCGGGGGTGCGCTACGACGTAGGCCACGCGGAGGAAGGGCTGGGCGCGGAGCTGGGAGGCGGAGTGCGCTACCACAAGCCGGAGTGGGGCCTGACCACGACGGCGAAGGGCGGGTTCGTGCTGGTCCATCAAGAGCAGCGTTTTCAGGAATGGAGCCTGCGCGGGGCGGTGCGCTTGAGCTCCGATCCTGCCGGACGGGGTCTGGCGCTGGACATCAATTCTTCTTGGGGCACGGCCGCGGGAGGCGTGCAGCGTCTTTGGGGGGCGGACGCCACGGCACTCATGACGCTGTCGGAAGCGGCCGCGGTGGCCGGCCGGCTGGACGCGGAGCTGGGCTACGGTGTGAGCGTGAACGTACTCGGCAGCGATGCGCTGCTGGTGCCCTACGCCGGCGTCACGGTTGCGGGCGACGCACAGACTTACCGGGTGGGCGGCCGCGCGGATCTTGGCTCGTCGCTCAACGTGAACCTCCAAGGTGAGCGTCGTGAGAGCCCAGGGGTGGCCCCTGCGCACAGCGTGACGCTACGTGGATCCGTGCGCTGGTAGCGGGCTGATGAGCGGGTAGGCCGGCTCGATCCCGAGCAACTACGTTCGTCGGCTCATACGCACCGCCGGGCGCGGCTCCCGGTTGTCCCCTCATACCAGCCGACGTATCCTCGCGCCCATGTCTACCGATGTGGCCGAGGTGCGCCGCGAGTTCCGCGAGGACTTGGCGGAGGTGCGTCGCGAGGTGCGCAACGACCTGGCCGAATTACGCCGCGAAGTGCGTACCGACCCGGCGGGGCTCGCAGGTCGCCGGCACCTGCAGCCGGCTACGGCTGACCAGCCGCAGGTGGTCTATTACCCGGATGATCGGGCGCTGCTCGAGGCGCTGTCCGGCGGCCGGATCGACGCGATCGCGAAGGGCGAAATCGGCAACCGTGCCGCCGCGCACGGCGCTGGCGGCCCTGCCTCGACCGCCAGCTCGCCTGGCTGACCGACGGCGGGCGCATCGGCTACCAGGAGTGGCTGGATGATCGCTTGGTCTTCATGCAGCGCGCCCGGCAACGGAACACGGCGCGTCCCTAACCGTGTTGATCCCTCTGCGTAGCCCGTACGGGAACAGAGAGCAAAGCCCCGAAACGGTCCGTTTCCAGCCGGAGAGCGCCCGCTTTTGCATTTGCAACGAGGGGCCGTTCCTCCCGGCGCTGTGGTAGAGTAGGGGCGTGAGTGAGGAGAGAGAGCCGACGCTGCGGGACGTACTACATGCGGTGCAGGGGATAGAAGCCAAGGTGCATGCCAATGGTGCGGCCATTCTCGAGCTAGGCGGCGAGGTAGGAGAAGTACGGATCGGTCTGGGCGACATGCGCGGGCGGCTGGACCGGGTTGACGGCCGACTAGACGCGCTCACCGGCGAAGTGGAGACGCTGGGGCGCGAGACGCGCAGAGAGCTGCAAGAACTGCCGGCGCAAGTCGTGGCGGGGGTACTGGTGGGGTTCGAGCGCTCCGCCTACGCCACCGATCTGCGCACGCTGCAGGTGGAGGTAGCCGAACTAAAAGCCGACGTGGCCGCGCTGAAGAACGCCGCGTCAGGGTCGGCCAACGGAGGGCGCTTACCGCCCGCGAAATAGGCGCCGATGCCGCGGCGGTGCTGTCGGTACCGTAAGCGCCGCGGCCCCAAGTTCTGCCGGCCGATTGCAAAGAGAGTTTGCGATGGATGCACAGGATTCGGGCGGTAGATTTCCCTTCACCTCCTTCCCTGACGGTTGGTTTTTCTTCGAGCTGTCGCGCAACCTGCCGGCAGGCAAGCGGGTCGGCAAGCAATGGATGGGGCGGCAGCTGGTCGGCTGGCGAGACGGTCAAGGCCGAATCTGCATAGCGGATGCGTTCTGCCCCCACCTCGGCGCCCGGCTGAGCCCGGAGACGGGTGGGGTGATCGAGGACGGCAACTTGGTGTGCCCGTTCCACGGCTTCACCTACGATGTGGCCGGGGCGTGCGTGTCGACCCCGACCGCGCCGCCCACGCCGGCCTGCCGGCTCGACCTGTTCCCGGTCGAGGAAGTCAACGGCTTCGTGTTCGCCTGGTTCGACCAGGCGGCGCGTGAGCCGCGCTGGCGGCTTCCGGTCGTGGACGAAGCGGGGTGGACGCCGACGTCGACGCATCGGTATCGCATACGCTCCCACCCGCAGGAAACCACCGAGAACACCATCGACCTGAACCACCTGAGATTTCTGCACGACTTCGAGAAGGTGGAGCAGCTCGGCAACAGCGAGCTGGATGGGCCGCACTTTCGCACCAGGTTCCGACGGGCCTGAGGCTCCGCTGCTGCCGACCACCATCACCGCAATGCAGGTGCGATCGACTGCCGGGTCGAAACTGAATGGAACCTGTCCGACCAGCCGATAGGAAGAGGCAGTGCGCGGCAGGTCGACCTCGTAGTAGCCGAAGCTCTCTCCGCCCAAAGAAATGAGCAGTCTCTCGGCGGTTGCGCCCGCCGCGGGTTCTATGTCGAGGAAGATCGGGCGCCCGGTCCGGCCAGCTCGGCGCAGAACCTGGTTGGGAGCCTGCGGCGAATGTCAGCGATGCTGCAGGTCCTGCCGGCTGCGCGATCTCGCTCCGCCGGCTGGCCGGTAGGCACGTTCGTTACCGATCGAGCGCCGTCAAAACCCGAGTTCCGAATGTGATCCGAGGCGCACAAGCCGCAGCGTGGCGGTGTCGGGCTTCTGGTAGATCAGCACCAAGTCGGGCTTCACGTGGCAATCGTGGTGATCTTTCCAGTCGCCGCTCAGCACATGGTCGTGGTGCCGAGGTTCGAGCGGCTGGTCATCGGCCAGGGCAACCAGGATGGGCACCAAGTCGGCGTCAAGTGTCGTCCGGTGCTGGCCCCTGGCCGCGCGCTTGTAATCGCGCCTGAACTGGCCGGTGCGCTCAATCTTGCGCATGCAGATCGTTCATAAGGGCTTGCACGCTGTCGAACTGCGGAAGGCCGCCCTTGCGGGCTTCCTTCATCGCCTCGATGGTGACGGTGTTTGGAATCAGCGGCGCGAACGGCAGGGCCTTTTCCTGCGCAACCCGGGTCAGCAGTAGCCGCACGGCATCGGACACGGTCAGGCCCATTGCGGCCAGCACGGAGGCCGCCTCTTCTTTCACGGCTCCGTCGATGCGAGCCTGGACGAGCTTATTTGCAGCCATGGTCGATTCTCCCTTCTCAGTAGAACGAATGACATTGTCATGCACAATTACGAACGATGCAAGGCGACTGTAGGAGCTCTGAGGGGCGCCCGAGGCCGAACCGCACGCGCGGAGCTGCACCAGGTGGCCGCGGTAGCGAAAGGCCAGCAGCAGTCGCTGTTCCGCGAACTCATCCATGAAGCCCACGGACTCGCAGCCGAAGCGCTGCAGCAGCTTGCTGATTTCACCCCGTGCCCGCTCCCCACTGGTCGCGGCCGCATACGGCACGCTCATCTGGGCGGAGCGGGCTTCAACCATGGGCTGCTTCAGTCAACACCGGCGTCAGCTCCACCGTCAGCCGCGTGCCGGTCAAGCGGGGACGAGAGCTGCCGTTGCGCTGGCGCGCGAGGCTGAGTGGGCGATGGGTGGTTGACGACGGGGCTCTCCCCTTGGTACAGCGATAGGAAGGAGGTCGCCATCATGGGTTTCGAGCTGGCGCACGAGGCAGCGGCGCAGCTACTGCTCGACCTCGAGGTTGAACAGCCCGCCGGCACCGGGCCGCGGCGGCCGGATTCGGACCTCGGCGCCACCTACGAGACGGTGAGCGAGCGCTGGACCGAGGACGGGATCTGCGTGGCGTGCCTGCGCTGCACCGAAAAGGGTGGGTTCTCCTGGTCGTGGCGCAAGGAAGGCAGCCGCCCGCGGGCCGGCTTCGCTACCGAGCACGAGGCACTCGCGGACGCCCGGCTGCGCTGTCCGTACTGCGGCGGCGAGCTGGCGGACTACCCGCGCCGCGACGGCCGCACCACGTTCAACGGCTGCTGGAAGTGCGACGACGGCTCCGCCTGACCCCCCGCCGGCGCTCGCAACGCGGCGTTTAATTAATTCGCATATTCTTTCTACCTCCCAATCCAGTACCAGAGGGCCATCCGCGAGGATCAGCAGAAAGAACACCACTCCGTACCAGGGGTTGCCCCCCGAACAGTAGCCCTTGCTCATCATGGTAGGGGCGGCGGGCTGCCGACTTTCGGCATCACCGGGAGGATCACTGCCGGCAGCGGATAGGGTATGATGGATGAGCATGAGCACCGGTCGGTGGCGCATCGTGATCTGCTTGGCGGGCGAAGAGCCACGCGAAGTCCCCAGGTCCTGGCTCTACCCGACCTACTACCGAGCGAGGGTAACGGCGGCCAAGATACTGGAGGCGCGCACGCTCGCGTACTCGCTGTTCACGGCGCACGTGGCGCATGAGAAGGACGATCCTGCGTGGCATCGCGCCGAGACGCTGCGCGGTCAACTGTTCTGCCCGATCAACATGTCGTGGCTGTTGCAGTTGGAATATCAGGATGGCGCGGACTGCCCGTCTGACCTGTTCCTCGTTCCTCGGCCGCCAGGGATGTGCTGGAAATGTGATCGCAGACTGGAGAGAGGTGGGCGGATACTCTGCCCGGAGTGCAAGCGATACCGCGATCGCTGCTACAACACGTGGTGGCGTCGCCACCGCCGCTTGGAGCGACGGGAACGCGCAACGGTCAATTAACCGTCCCGTTTTCTTGGGCTGTACCGGGAGCTCTCCCGGAGGTATTCTCTTCCAATGCCGAGGCGCCGTCCTGATCGAGAGACTCCCAGCAGTAAGAAGCGCAAGGCGCACGCTTTGGATCTGGTCATGGCGCGTTACTACGGCGGTGGATCCTACGCCGAGTGCTGGTATTTCGCCCACCCCGAATCCAATGCCAAACCCGACAGTGCCCGCGTTATGGGCCAACGCGAAATCTCATGGTATGTCAATACCTACCCCCAGGAGAGCGAACAGTTCATACGCCAACTGATTGTCAAGCGGCGCCAGGAGGCCAGCGAGAAGCTCCAGCAGGAGCGCAAAGACGGCACTCCCGACAACGGCTCTTCGGAGCCGCCGAGCCCCCAGCCCGAATGACGCAGCGCTGACTGTGCTGGCCGGCTTTCGGCATCACGATCAGGGCGGTTCACCAGTTCCAAAACTGAGAGTACACTCCCGATGAAGATGCCCGACTTGAGCATCGCGGGGTACCCAATGGAGGAAAATCAGAAGGAGCTACAAGACGCCTCCGGCTTACCTGAAGATCCCGCTACCCGGCCGAAAGAAAAGCCGGTGGTGTCCTACGGTATAGACGATCCCGAGGCGCTGGACCGCGAGGCCGAGCGCATGCGCGCAGCCGCTGCTATCAAAGCTGCCGAACAGAGGCTTAAGGGCCCCGCCAGATTGAGGGAGTTGGCCGAGCAGACCGAAGATCGGGGCGATCCATACGCGCTTCTACAAGACGAATTGCGAAAAGCTGCGGCGGCAAAAGCGGCCGCAGAGCGCACGAATCAGAAGCGCCATAAGCCCACCAACAAGAGCAGCCGCAACGCCGGTCGCTGGCGCCGGAATCGGTGGCTCCGCTCCCCTTTTTCTAGTTCCGCGCCCGCCCCCTGATCCGGGGGCGCGGACTGGAAGGATGCCACTTTGCACCCGGTAGCCAAGCACCGCGATGATCGGTCACAGTGCCAGGCGAGGGCAGTTGCCCATGACCGTTGAGGAACGCCGAGAGCGTGCAGAGTACTTGCGCCGGTTGCGCCGCATAGGCGGGGTGCCGCCTGCTTATGCCTGGCACACAGTCAAGCCCCGAAGCAAGGCGAACGAAACGTGTGCGGCAGAGCTCTGCCGCCGCGAGATCAGGTGGCTGGAAGAGGCCGAGTACGACGAGAAGCCACAGCGTTCAGAGAAACGTGCGCTTTTCGACGGGCTCTTCGGCTGAATGCCTTGATCGCAGACGCGCCAGGGAATGGATTTCCCATGGAAACCTGTTGCAAGGAGTTGCGGGTAGATGTTTCAAGGTAGTTGTTCCCAGTTACTCGGAACATCCGCCAATTCGTTGCAAGCGAGTTTCTCAGGTGTTTCATGGCGGTTGCGTTTAGTAGTAAAGTTGCGTTTTCAGAAATCGGCGCCGGCGAAGCCACGATCGCCGGAGCCCCTGGCGGGAAGAGGCGTTGAACGTAAACCGGGTGCTCGATGCTGCGTAGCTCGGCCCCGGTGGAACTTCGCCGAGAGCCCACCAAAACGCGGCTCTGCTGCGTTGCCAGCGCCTACCCGGTACCCAACACCCCCATGCCCGGAGCCGCCTCTGAGCGGCCGCGGCTGGACGAAACCGGGACGCGTCACCGGCCGGGGGCTTAGAGGGTAGGTCCGGACCCCTCTCACGGTACCTCCCCTGGCCGCGAGTTCTCCAAAGCCCCCCTCCCTCCAGCAGTCTGCCCCTGCCCGAGTGCTTCTCGGCTGTCCAGACGTGTCGACAAGTTTCACCTAGTGTCAACAGAAACTACGGCCGATACGCCCCCAATCCCTGCCTCGGGGACGCGCGCTCACATACGCGCGCAGTGTGAGAGGTAGCGCCGCCAGAGCCAGTGCGAGGCTGCCGGGCGCCCTGGGTTGGCTTTCCCCCAGGGCGCTATCGCGACCCGAAAACTCCACGCCTACTCCACGCTGGGCGACCGGCAGCCTCTCGAATCTTGGGGACAACCCCGATCGGCACGGCGGCGGGCTCAGGGGTAAACCCCCGGCGACGGGTGGGCAGACGATCCTCTTACCATGTGTGGAACCCCGTGGCGGCGGCGAGTCCACACTTGTCACCACTCGTCAACAACTTTCTCAGGAGGAGGCGCGCGGTCTCGTTGCTACTCCTGGCCGATGCCCAGGAAAGTCTCGACCGCGGCGATGCGGTTCTCGAGGGCGATGGCGACCACGAGGGTGAGCCCGATGCTGGCGAGGAACAGCAGCGTCGCCACCAGCAGCAGCACCACCCAGGGCGCTGTCCGGCGCCGGCCCGCCAGCCTGCGGCGGCCGTTCATGCGCAGATTGTGCAACCCGCTTGGCCTGGTCAGTGTGGCCTCCGTCACTGCTTCGCGCGGCGCCGGCGCTGCGGCTTGGCGGTGGCCTCCGGGTGGGCACCGCCGGCGCCCTGATACCACCTGCAGTCGCCCCGGTAGCAAACCGGCTCAGCGCGTCCGGCAGCCCCCGGCGGTGGGGTTGGACCACTTTGCCCCTGCGGAGCGCTCTCAGCGCCGTTTTCGCGTGATTTCCCGGTAGCGTCGAACAGCAGCTCCAGTTGCGCGTCACTCACGGCGCGCAGCTCCGCGGCGTGCGGCATCGCGGCGTTCGCGCCAGGTGGCGCGAACGGCGGCACTGAGGCGGTGCCCGTCGTGCAGGACGAGGCGGGCAACCAGCTCGGCGCGGTGCCAGTTGCCGACGTTGGCGGCGGCGTGGAAGTCCTGGTCGGTGGGTAGCACGCCGGGCGGGATGCCGAGCTCGTCGCGCCAGCGGTCGGCGCGGCGGTGGCGGCGGTCCGTTTCGCGGCGCGCCTTGCCGGAGTGGGCGCCATCGGCGACGTGCTCGGCTGCCCACGCGGCCAGCAACTCGGGGTTCGGGGTGTCGGGGCAGCCGGAGCAGGTCCAGCCGCCGGGATGCCAGGCCAGGGCCGCGTCGCACAGCCGGCAGGGCGGGTCTCGGGTCACGCGCGCCGCGGGCGGTCGACCGGCGAGCTGCGGCAGCAGATGCAGCACCAGGTAGGCGTATCCGTTCACGGTCACCGTCATGCCGGGCGCGGCCTCGGCCGCCACGGACACGACCTGGGTGGTCACTCGCTGGTCTCCGGGGGCGCCGCCGGCAGCGGGCCGCCGGCGGCGGCGTTGCGCTTGATCTCGCGGCGGATCGCCGGCAGCGACCGGCGCAGGGCTTCCCGGATCACCGCGGCGACCGAAACCCCGGCGCTGGCCGCGAGTCTGAGCAGCTCTTCCGCGGTCTGGTCGGGCATCGAGACCGAGAGCCGCCGGTGGTAACGGCGGGAATCGAAGAGACGAGACGACATGCCTAGCATGCTACCCCAGCGCTTGGGATGCGGTGCAATAAGTGATGCACGCTGGGGCGCCCTGAGGGCACAAAAAAAGCCGCTGCCGGGGGGAATCGAGTCCCCGGCAGCGGCCAGTGCGTAAAGTAAAACAGGGAGCGGGCCCCCCCGCAACTCCAGCACAAGGGGTTCAGCACAAGAAGTGTAGCATAGGCCGTGACGGGCCGACCAGAAGGGCAACGGGCGGGGATCTGCGTGGGATTCGGCGCAAAGCCGCTGCCGGGTGGCAGAGTCGGCAGCGGCTAAAGTGAAGGAAGACGGCACGTTCGGCTTGGGGAGGGGAACCCGATCAAGCCGTGGTGCCTGTTACCAGTATACCCGATCTCAACCGGGTTCACCTGCAGCAGGCGGCTCGGCGGCTGCCGGCGACTCCGCTGCCGGCGGGGGAGAATCCCCCGGCTCAGCGGGCGCGTCTGCCAGCAGCGGCAGCGGTGAGGTATACGGGACGTGCAGCAGCTCGGCGGTGCGCTGCTTGGCGCGCTCGCCACGACGGTCGTAGCGAGCCGTGGTGGTGACGCTGGAGTGACCCGCAAGCTGCTGCACACTGGAAATGTCGGCGCCGGCGTCGAGCAACTCGCCGACGAACGAGCGGCGCAGGTCGTGCGGCGAGAGGTTTTCAATGCCGGCGCGCTTACCGAGGAACCGCAGGCGCAGCATGACCGCCTGGGCGGAGATGCCCCGCTGCTGGATCTTGCCGCCCTTGGCAACGGGGGCGAGCAACGCGCCGTCCCACGCGCCGCGTACCGCGATCCAGGCGTCGATGGCGGCGCGGCCACCGTTGGCAGAGTAGACGATGCGCTCTTTGCGGCCTTTTCCAGTGCGCACGGTGACCGATCCCTCGCGGTAGTCGTCGACCAACAGAGCCACGGCCTCGCTGCGGCGCAGCCCACAGCCGTACAGCAGGGCCAGCATCGCCGCGTCACGAGCACCGACGAGGGTAGCACCACAGATTTCGAACAGGCGGCGGATCTCGCCCACGCCGACGTGGCGGCCGGCCGGCAGGGTACTGGCCGACACGCTCTTGATGTCGACGATGCGCTCCTTGGTCTCGGCGTCGATCAGGCCGAGGCGCCACGCTTCTCTGATCACGCCACGGACGGCCGCCAGCAGGTGGTTGATGGTGGCCGGCTTGGCATCGCCCTCGATCAGGAGCGAGCGCAGCGCCATCACGTGCTGGTAGCGTACCTCGGCCCAGTGCACCGCGAACGCATCCGTGGTGAGTCCGCCGGTCAGGACCTCCGCGGCGCGTTCCAGGGAGCGCTGCAGCCCGCGGCGGCCGACCGCAGACGGCTTGCCAGCGAGATAGACGGCAGCGGGGTTGCGATCCGGCGGTCCCGGCGCGGCGGCGACGGGCACGACGGCCGGCACGTCGGGGAGGCGAAGATCCGGCGGTCCCGGAGCGACGGGCACGGCGGGGTTGGGATCATCCATCACCGCGACAGGCACGTGGTCGGCCGGCGGCGGTAGCGCAGGCGGCGTCACGAGGCGCGCCGCGCACGCCGCGCCCGCGCGAGCCGCGACGGCGGCCCCTGATGCCGGATGACGCCGACGAGCTTCCGGGCGTCCGGCTCGCGCACCGCCACCGTGTCGTCGTTCACGCGCCAGAAGGTGCAACCCTGGTAGCAGCTTAGCGCGTGGGCCACGTAGCGCGCATCGACGTGGAGCTCAGGCCGATCGTTGTCGGCTGGGAACACGTCGATGGGAACCGGCCGGTGTTGGGTCGCCCGCTTGACCTGGTAGCTGTCGGACGGCAGGTCGAGCACCGTTCCGGTGGGTGCCGTGCGGACGAAGGCGAGTTCCATCGGCAGCGTCGTTATGGTAACGCCAACTGGCCGCCCCGCGTGCACGAAGGCTTGGCGCAGGGCGCAGGGCGCGCTGCCGCGGAACAGCACGCAGCCGTTGGACCACCAGCTCACCCCCGCGTCCTGGTCGTGGTACACGGAGAGCTTGTCGGTGGTGCGGCACATGCCGGCGGTCAGCTTGAGTTGGGTCGGTTGCCAGGGCACCCGCTCGGTGTAGGTGACCTGGGGTCGTTTCTTGGTGCTCATGGGCACTCCTCCTGTAGTCTGTTTCGGCGCGTCCCTGGGGCGCACCGTAGGGCGAGAGAGCAGGGCTCGAACCTGCCGCAGGGTTTCTTCAACACTCCCCAGCCTCTTCCAAAAGACTCTCGCCAAAGGGGGATCGAGCGCTCGCCTCCTACCGAGCCGCGTAGTGCCAGCGGTCGATACGGTGGCGCTGGACGCTACGCCAGCCGCAGCCGTAGGCGCGGTGCCAGCGGCGGCGGGCGAAGTATCCCGAACCCAGGACCGGCGCCACCGGCGGTCCGACCCTGGCCACGCGCGCCCGCTGGAGCACCCGCCAGCCGTGAAACTCGCGCCAGCGGAAGCGCAGCACGTCCTCCGCTAGCGCCCACAGCAGCCCGCTGACGTAGGCGGCCGTGACCGCCACCAGCAGCGCCGGCGGCGCCGACCAGACTAGATCAATCAGCATCGGTCAGCCTCCTAGGGCCCGGCGCGGGCGCCATGGGCACGGCGGCCAGCAGCACGACGCGCGCCTCGGGGCCGAAGGCGCGCACCACGCGGCCGGCTTCCTCGGCCGCCTCGTGGCGCGTCTCCCCGGTGCGCGCGGATGCGCTCCAGGCGCCCGTGGTGGTGCGGAGCGGGTCATGACCGGTCGCCTTGCGGGCGAGTGAGCAGCCGCACCAGGGAGCGCACGGCCGTCCACACCACGAGAGCGGCAGCCGTGAGGGCTACCGCTCCCAGGAACAACTCCGCCACCGGCGCTACTTGGCGTCGGGTGGCGGAGTTATTAAAATGTCCCAGCCGACATCGTTGGCCGGCGGCGCCATCGTTTTCGGCCCGGCGAGCACCGGCGCGGCAGCGCGCCCTGGAACCTCTTCGAGCGGTGCCAACTCGGTAGCGTTGCCAGGGCCGTAGAGGGTGGCATAGGACGACACGCCGTCGGGCCCAACGATGTCGGCGCGGATGTCGCTGACGGTGATGAAAGCGACGTCGGTCGGGGCCGCGTACAGCGCTGTTACCGGGCTGCTATCCCCTGGCGCTGGCGCGGCCGATTGTTCCGCCGGTGAGATCTCGTTGCCGGCACAACCACTGACGAGGATCACCCACAACAGGGCGATCACGGACGGTACTCCCACGTGCATGTGGAGCTCCTTACTGCCGCAGTAGCGGCTACGGACGGCGGGGGGAGTCGGACCCCCCGCGACCAACCCGGCGTCCGGATGCAGGCAGGGCGCCCCCGGTGGTGTCGAGGGCGCCCTGCTTGGCGGGTGTCGTTGCGGTGTGAGGAGGTGCCGGCGGGCAGCCGGCGCGGCTTCAGCTCGGTTCGGCCGGCTTGGGCTGGAAGGTGAAGCGGCAGACCTCGGCGAACGTATGGGACAGCTCGCAGCGGCCGAAGCCCGGTTTTTCTAAGGCACCGGAGGCGCGCCCGTAGGCGGCGAGTACTTCGCCGATCAGGCGCCGGTCGCGGTTGGAGTACTCGATGCCCTGCTCGCGGGCGGCCTCGATCCCCTGGACGAACGCATAGCGGAAATCGGCCTTGGCCGTGATGGTCACTGCGCAGTCGTGGGGAAGCTGGTCGTATGCCGCGACGACCTCGATGGCGCAGTCCAGTACCCGGTCGTTGCCGGCATCCTCATCGTCCAGGACCTGGCGCAGCGCCTGGATGGCCTCTCGCAGGGCGCTACTCATCGTCCAGCCCCCACACGTGGCGTTCCCACTCGTCGGTGGGCAGGTTCGCCATGGTCGGTCAACAGCGTGCGCTCGACCCGCTTGTTGTCACGGCGCTCCCGGCGCCGCTGTTGCGAATCTCGATGGTTCTGCATTACGGTTCCTCCAATCAGCGGCAATGCCTGAGATGGTTGCGCCGCTGATGCGGGACGGGGGTTGAGGGATCGTTAGCTGGAAGCGGTTGCCAGTTCTGTCTCTGGGCGGGACTGGCGCCGCTCTGGCTTAAACTCGACGTGCTCGGCGACGATCACGACCTTCGCCTGCGGGTTGCCATCGGGATCTTCCCAGCGCTCTTGCTTGAGGCGACCGACCACGCGCAAGCCGCGCCCCTTTTTCAGGTGCTCGTCGCACACCGCGGCGAGCTTCCCCCAGGTGGTGGTCTCGATGAACGAGACTTCCTCTTCGCGCTCGCCGGCCACCTTGTAGGTGCGGTTCGAGGCGACGACCAGCGTGCACACCGGCGTGCCCGTAGGCGAGTAGCGAAGCTCGGGATCTCTGGCGAGATTGCCCTCCAACAGAATCGAATTGAGGTTGTTCATGTAGAAAAACCCTCCGTGGCCATGGCTCATTCAGGCGCCGGGCGGCCAGTCCCAGCACGAAGCGGGCCGTGTGGCCCGCGTTTCGCCTATTCGACGATGCTCTTGGTGACCCAGCCGCGTGCGCTGTCCAGCGCCGCGGCGACCGTGGGCTGGCACTCGGAGCGGCAGGTGCCGCGGTCGCTGCGCAGCAGCATCACGGTGTACGGGCGCCCGCGCCGGCCCATCAGGGTCTGGTCGCTGCGCCATACCACGGCGCGCCGCTCGCCCCGGCGGTAGCTCAGCACGCTGCGCGGCGCGGCGGTGTGAAAACGCTCGGCTTCGTGGGTGAGTTGCAGGCGCACCCCGTCGCCACGGGTGGTAGCGCGCGTCAGCGCAGGATCCCGAAGGCGATCACTTCGCCTTTCAGCGTCGCTACGCTGCCCGCCGTGCGCCGCAGGTCCGCAGCCTCCAGCCGCATCCGCTGCCCCAGCTCCCGGTTCTGCCGCGCGAACGTGTCCGCGCAGATCATCTTCCCGCACAGCGCGTTCCATTCCTCCGCGTGCTGGTCCGCCAGGATCGCCCGTTGCTCGGCCACGTCGGCCGAGTGCCGCAAGGCAGCCGTTGCGTTCGCAACCGCCGCACGCCCCGGTATGCCGGCGTCCAGGTCGTCGCAGATCCCACGCGCCCACTCCGGCGCGTACCGATTCATCCGCAGCGTCACGCTGCCGCCTCCAGCTTCTCGGCGGCAGCCATCATCGAGCCCGCCACTTCCGCGCCGTCCTCGACGATCTCGTCGTTCCACAGCGGGATCCCGCTCTTGTGCCCCTCCAGGGCCAAGGCGATGTCGGCAACCTCGCGCAACGCCTTCGCCGCGGCACGGAGCAGCTCATGGCGCGTCTCGATGATCTGGTCGGCCGCGAGCTCGCTGTAGGTTCTGGTCGGGTCCAGGTACGGATGGCGCAGCCCGATGTCCGGCAGGCCCGCCAGCAGCGCGCCCTGGGCGCACCAGCACACCGCCTGCGGCGACTCCGGGTCACACAGCGCCCCGTTCGCCTTACGCGCGTTCGCGTGCCGCACGTGACCCTTCCTCACGTACCCAGCGGCGGCGCGCAGCAGCGCAGCCGCCTGCTCGTTGAGCGGTGCGCCCTTCACGACACCACCACCACGTTCGCCGCTTCCTTGAGCGACCAGAGCGCCGATTGCAGGTTCTCAGTGTCCTGGCCCCGTTCCTCCAGCAGCTCACGCGCCGCCGCCAGCACCGTGATGTCCGTCACCCGCGGGTCGTGCACCAGATCCTCGACCGGCTCGGCCTGCGCCGCCGCGTAGCCCTTCAGGAAGTAGCCCACTCCAACCGGCGCCCCATGCCAGATCCGCTCATCGCCCCGGTACACGGCACGAGCCCGCACGCCGTTCGCGTGGGGCTCGTCCTTGATCCGCAATCCTGTTGCGGTGTCCAGATAGTCGATGCTCATACCGCGTCGCCCTGTGGTTGCTCACCGCGGTAGGCCCATGCCTCAGCAGCGTCGTAGGCCTTGAGGTACGCCGGGAACCACGCCACGTACCGCGTGTCCATGATCCTGCCGTGGATCGACGTGCTCGCGGCCCGGCAGCGCACCTTGTAGCGCGTCACCCTCGGCCCCTCGACCGTCACGATCTCCGCATCACGGTCCAGGACCGTGCAGGAGGCGGGAACCGTCTCCCGCCTCCTCTCAACGATCCGTTCGCCGTCGGGCGTGACCGTGGTGCGCTCAACCCCGCTCACGCCGGCGCCTCTTCGTACAGGACCTCGGTGTAGTCGTCCTCATCCACTTCGAACTCGAACGGCTCAACGTGCCTGCTGTCGTCAAACTGCGCGATGAACGCCGTCGCTTCCGGCGGCAGCCGGTACCGGCGACGCTCAGAGCGAGACCCGACCGTCGACCACGCCTGCCCCGCCGTGAACGTGTTGAACCGCACCCGAGGGTTGCTGAACCCGGCTTCCGCAGCCGCAATCGAGATGGGGCAGTTGCACTCCAAAGACAGACGGCAGGACGCTGCGCGTCCGCCGTCGTCGATGCACTGCTGTGTGACCGCAATCCGCGTCACGACACCACCTCGTACAGCCCGAGTGCCTCAAGCTCCCGCGCCGCCTTGAACCATGCGTCCGCGTCTGCCTCGATGCTCTCCGCGTCCCGTACCTCGCTCAGCGCCGGCAGCTCCATCGCCATGGAAGCACCCCATGCGCGGTCCTCGACGATCTCAAGGGCGGTGCCTGCCGGCACCGGCGCACTGCCGTCGTCGCCGCGCAGGCACCACGCGCTGAGTTCCCGCGTGGCGGTCACCACGTTGCCGGCCTCGATGCGACCCTCGACGTCGCCCGGTTGTACCCATACGGTCCGTCCGTCCATGCGATTCCTCCTGCCCCCTCGCTGCTGTGCGGGGGGTATGCGGCACGCCGTGGAGTTGAACCACGTCGCTGAGTGCGAGCACCTGCGCGCGCGCCGCC
This sequence comes from Chloroflexota bacterium, assembly GCA_965263075.1. Lineage (GTDB taxonomy): Bacteria > Chloroflexota > UBA11872 > UBA11872 > UBA11872 > UBA11872. Next base: position 71,123 of record CBDHGI010000004.1, read on the forward strand.
CTGTCGGTCTTGTGTTGGTTGCACCCCGTCACCCCTTCCGGTGTCGCGCTCTACCGGTCGGCACGTGGTGCGCCGCTGGCCGTCCGGAGTCGCCTCGCGCGGGTCAAAGTGAGGTCACGTCGCCGCCGTGCGCTGTGTGGTGGGTCAGCCCTTCGCTGCCGGCCCTTGGATTCCTCCCGACACTGTATCAGTGTCTACAATATACATTGTCGTAAGTATTCGGGAGAGAGTCAAGCACCTTCAGCCACTTTTCTGCACTATCTGTCCAGTTTCCTCGTTCCGGGCCGTGTCACAACGATTGGAGCACGCCTGCGCCGTCCTTTCGTTTGACGTGTGCGCGTCAGCCGGCGCCGGCGGTTGGTGCGCGTCCGCCCATGACACGCTGCCGGTGCCGAGGTGCGCGCGGCTGCCCGTGCCGGTCGGCCCCTCGATGGTGCCCCGCGCACCGGCCCCAGCGCCGCCTGGGGCGGGATCTCGCGCCGCCCGGCAGCCGCTCCGACCCCCGCCAGTCGGCCGCCGGCACGGCCCCGCGGCTCCGATCGGGAGCCGATCCGGCCCTGAGCGGGCTACTCAGGCCCCGGCGAGCCGTAGTCAGCGCCCCGCGAACGGCCCGAGCTGCCCATCGGCGTCGTCTCCACGTCCCGGCAGCCCCGCTCAGCGCCCCCGGAGGGGCGAATCAGCGCTCCATGGCGTGCTCCCGGTGCGGCTGCACGGCCGTGCAGCGCCTATCAGTGCCCTGCAGGTGCCCGCTCAGGGCTACGTCGTCGTGCATGAGCGCCGCGGCGCAGCCCGGCAGCCGCTCAGCAGCCCGCCATCAGCGCCGATCAGCGCCTCGATGTGCCTGCGCCGGCGGGTCTCGGCCGGCCGGCGGGCCGCGGTAGCCATCTCTGCCGGCCCACCGATCCGCCCAGGGACCCCCGGCCGGCCCCCCGGCCCCCCCGCTCAGTTCCCGCCCCCGGCTGCCGCCGGGGGCTCCCTCTGCCGCGCCCGTGCGTCTGAAATTTCAGAAAAGGAGCTCGGGGGGGGGGGGGGGGGGGGGATGCCTGGGCCAGAAAAAAATCAGGAAGTGGGGAATTGGGGGGAGGTTCGCCAGTGCCCACACTGCCGCGCGTGTGGGGACGACCGGCAGATGGGGACCCAGCGCGGCGAGATAAGGGAGTGGGCACCCGCCAGACTCAGCGGCGGGCGCTCAGGCCCTCGCTACTACCCTGTCCGAAGTGTAACAGTGAAGCAGACGTAGCACCCTTTCAGAAAACCACATCGCACGTAGCATTGATGATGGGCACTTTTCTCAGGACCGGGCGATTGATACGATTGCCGGAGCGTTGAAGCAGTTAGGTGCTGACAAAGACGTGGCGATGGTCGTAAGCGCGGCCCTTGAGCGATACTCGATAAACGTGCACGGCGCGGCGGAAACGGATTTGCGATCCATCCTGTACAAACTCAAGCAGAACGCGCAGGATTTGATCGAGAGTATGTAACCCTACAGCAGCGGGCTCCGCTGCCAGCCGATCCCAGGTTGTGGAAGATGATGCGGCAATGTGCACAACGACAGTACCGCGCGGGGAGAGGGCCGCCGGGGGCCAGGGGCTGGACCTGAGGTAGGAAGTCCGTGAAAGAGGTAGGAAGTCCGTGAAAGTGAAAATAGAGCAAAGGGTCGTGCAATACGTCCTGGATAACGGACGATGCACCGCTGTTTCAATTTTCCGGGAGTTCAGAAATGTGAATCCGGCTGACATGCGCAGATACTTGGCACGGGGCGCCCCGGAGGGTCTGTTCGCTTACGAGAAAGGATCTAGGCGAGAAGGCTACACGTTCGTACTTGCTGAACTGCCACCGGAAGGGTTCGTTCCAATTGAAATCCGAGGCAGGAACAGGTAAATCTGTATGGCTATCCGGTTGCGCTGAGGTCAGCAAGATCTCGGCAGAGAGGTTGAAGCGATCTGGCACGAGTTGGATGAGCCTACTCCGCCACTCTGACGTGCCCTTCGTGGAATCTGTCCACAAGCTCCCGGTAGCGACCGGCCAAGCTATCAACGCCATCTAGATAACCTCCAGTTGTTCTGTGGAGCGGCCTATAACACATTCGCTTCAACGCATCAATATGCACTCGGTCAATCAACTATATTATTCCCCTTCTGTCGCCCTTCCATCCCGAGCCCCTTCACCCATGTAGCCACCCGGCGACCTGCCCGAGTACGCTACGAGCCATGAAAAACGAACCTGTTGACGCCCCCCCCCCCCCCCCCCCCGGTTGCTATCCGACAGCGCCCTGAGCGGCCGTCATCCGGTGCCGTTCCGCCCCGCGCGGCCGGCGTCGGCGTCCGCAGGCCGCGCGACGTGGCTCTAAAGCCCGCGGGGCCGGTAGCGTCCGGTAACGCCCCAGGAGGTCGACCTGGCAGGCCGCGCCGCGTCCGTGGCTGGTAAGCGTCGGTCTGTGGTACCCCCCGCACTACGCCGCTCGCGTGGCAACCGTCAGGCGCTGGCCCAGTGCCTGTAGCGCCGTCTCGACCTGGCCGATGTGCGATCGGTGGTCGAGGTCGATCAGCCGCCGCACCGCGCCTTCGCTAAGCCCGAGCCGCTCCGCTAGCGCGGTATTGCCGACGCCCTGCTCGTGCATCGCGCCGTAGAGCGCAATCTTGGCGGCAACCAGCACCGGCAACGCGACTGACGCCCGCCCGCGAACCGGGGACGGCGCGGGAATGGGATGCCGGCCCTCCACATACCCGCCAAGGGCGGCTATCACGCAGTCCTGCGCCTCCACCAGCGCTTCGGCTTCCGTCGCCCCTTCGGTCAACGCCTCCGGGATGTCCGGGAACGAGACGAGGATCGACCCGTCCTCCTGCCGTTGCAGGTCCGCCGGCCAGACCAGTCTCTGCGTCATCCTGCCCTCCACTGCGCTCAGAGATCGTCGCGGCTCAGCCCGAGCTGCCGGAGCAGCGCCGCCAAGAGTCCCGCTCCGATCTCCTTCCGCCGGTTCTTGATCGTCGTGAAGCGTCCCCCGTAGTACAGCCGCCCGTGGCTTCCCTTGCCTGCACGAGGGTCGAACCGTACCGCAACCCCACGCTCTCGGCCCAATCGCCGCACACCGCGCACAAACTCCTCACCGGTCATAATATCCGTACAGATTTGTACGAAGCAATACTACGTTACGGCGCATAGCCTGTCTTCCGGTTAGAGTGCTTCTGTCGCCTGACACGCGCTACACATGAAGCCCCCCTGGTGGGCGTGGCCGGTAACGGGACGTTCTGTCGCCCCCCGCCAGCCCACCGGGACCCCGCGGGGCTACTCGGCGTCCGGCAGCGCACGGTGGCGGCCCTCAGCCCGCACCGCCCCCTTCGCGGGCCGTTGACGGGTGCGCACCACCTCGCCAGACTACTCCGCCACGAAGGAGGGGCGGTTTACCCGGCGGCCCATGAGGGGCGGCTGGGAGTTCGGGTTCCTGGACCAGCACCGCCTCCTTCGGAGGACCGCATGGCACGTCACGACGCCATAGAGGGCAGTTCGACAGTGACCGTCCACGTATATCGTGCTGAGGAAGGCGGCTTTTGGGCAGAGATGCCCGAGTATCCGGGGTGTTACACCCAGGGCGAGACCATGGACGAGCTTGAGGGGAGTGTTCGTGAAGCCGTCCAGTGTTACATCGACGCGGGGTATGTCGACCAGCCAGCGATCGAAAGAGCGGAAGCGCCGGAGATCCTGCAAGTCGCTTTGTGAAGGCGATCTCAGGCCGGAGGCTTGTACGAATCCTGCAGTCGAAGGGGTGGGTCGTAGATAGCACCAGAGGGAGCCACTACGCATTGTCCTGCGGAAGTCGAAAGGTGATCGTCCCGGTGCACGGGAACAGGGACCTGAAGACCGGTCTTCAGGTTCGACTGATGAAGGATGCCGGGGTAACCGAGACAGAGCTGTAAGAGCCAGCCCGGCCTATACTGGAGGGTATGCTACAGTTTGATGATTGAAATGGCGGGGCTGCTGGAACGCATGGCTGAGGGAGAGCGAGTAGCGCCGAAAGAGGCGCGGTCGATCAGGGAGCGCCTGCAGGCGATACACGAGGACCTGCTCAGAGCACGGCAGGAGCAGGCCAGCGCGAACGCCGCCGAATAGCTTTGGTGCCGATCGAGACGGCCGACTACTTCGCCAAGGCGCTCGAACGGTGCTGGCACGCCGAGGGTGCCCGCGACCGGAGTGGCACCGGCGTCTGGATCACGATCCAGGACGCCATCCCGATAATGCTGCGCATCGGTTGGAACACCATCGCCAAGGAGAAGGCCGTCTACTCTGCGGTCCACAAGCGGATGCGGAAGGCCAAGCGCCATCAAGCGCTCGCACTGCCGATCGATATAAGCCGCAGCCGTGACGGCCTCTATTCCTACCGGCCTCGGGTGTAGCCGCCCGGTTCCTTCACTGCCACTTCCCGGTCGGGGGTGGCCCCGCCCCGGTGCTCGCCTGCCGGGCGCCCGACCGGCCCGCCGACAGCCCTGCGCGCCGGCCCTGGCAGAACTGACCAGTCACAATCAACCGTGCTGCATGGCCGACCGGCTGAGGTCGGCGCTGGCCAACTCCACCTCGACGTATGCGTAGGTGCGCTCAGGGCCGTCGCTCGATGCCCTTTTCCGTGGGCGGGCCGCCCTGCGTCGAGTCCTCGTATCACCCTACCACGTCCGCACCTGGTGTCGAGCGGATACCCCAGGGCCAGGGGGTAAGGCGGCCCCCTGGCGGAGGGCGGATCGGGAGTTGGTAATGAAACGAGGGTCCCATAACACTATCGATATAACGGCCTATAGTCGGGTTCTCTGACGCTACACATTGCGTGTACGTTGACAAAGCCTACAATAGCAGGGGACAGTGATAGTGCTATAAGGAAACAACCACGTAGAACGGCTGCAAATCGCGTTTGAGACAGGATCGAGAGCTGTTCCGGCTGGTCGGAGTAAACAAAAGAAGCCCGCCGGCGCCGCCGTAAGAGGAAGCACCAGCGGGCGAGGTCGTCGCCTCCCAGGGTATACCTTCATCGCGGCACCGACGGCAAGGAGACATGGCGTGCCCGAGACCGTCGTGGGTGAACATGTGCGCGAGACCGTCGCCGCCGAGATCGAGCTGTTCGAAGTGCTGGTGGTGACGGATGCCGGTGAGCTGCGTGCCCACTATGAGGTGGGCAGTATGCCAGGCGCCCGCTTGGCGGTGGTGGCCGACCCAGCCGCGCCCCTCACTGACACTGACAAGCTGCTGCTGGAGATCGCCCGCGCCGGCAAAGTGGTACGCACTTGGTGCACGCTGACCGATCGCGGCCGCCGCGTAGCCACCGAGACGGCGCGGACGCTGAATCCGCACCTGCCGACCGGCGACCGCGTGCGGCACATGACCGAACCATCCCCGCGAGACTGGCAACCGCTGGTCGACCCGTTCATGGACTTGGTGAACGGCGCCCGCACCACGTTTCCGTCGGCAGAGAAGAAGGCCCGACATGATGCGGGGCAAAGCGGAACGGAGCCGGTGTCCGCCCAGTTCGACACGGATCCTGAAAGTATCGCTCAGCGCATCATACGGACCTTTGGAGCCGAGTTGCTGATAGTGGCCCCGGCGCAGCACGACCGTAAGAGTTTCAGCACCGGGTATGCCCTCGATGAAAACGGAATATGGCGCGATGGTGGGGATCCGTGGGCACGGTGGCTGGTGAAGATCGCCCGGACGATGAGGGCCGAGGCAGCGCACTCAGGACTGGACGACAAAGCGCTGCCCCCCACTCTTGCGGCGATCAGTCGCATCAAGCGGCCGGGAATGGTCGAACCAGTGCAGCAGATGTTAGATGCAGCGCTCAGGGTGATGCGGGAAGAGGGAGAGCCGTGTCCGGACGTGATCACGTGCTCAGCCGAGGACCTGGACGCTGACGTACGGTATCTCGGCACCGCGAGCGGTATTGTCGATCTGCATACGGGTGATCTGTTGCCGCGGGATCAGGCGAGAACCCATCTGGTCACAATCAGATGCCTGGTCGAGTACCACCCCGACGCCAAGCATCCTGCTCTCGACAAGCTGTTTTCAGCATGGAGCCCGGAGACGTTGGACTGGTGGCGCGGAGTCTTGGGGCACTCGTTGCGAGCGCTCCCCAAGCGCCTGTATTTCGCGGTAGGGCCGCCTGACAGCGGAAAATCTACTCTCGGTACTGCTCTCAGCAAGGCGCTTGGAAGGTACATGAGGACGGCCGCTCCAAACGTTCTGCAGAAGCGCAGCAGATCGAGCGAGACGCAACTGACCCCTGGACTGCGAGCGTGGCATCGTCCGACGCGGATCGTATGGATCAACGAGATCAAAGAGACGGCGATCAACGAACGGCTGGCCAAGGACCTGACAGGGGGAGGCGATAGGCTGTCGGCGCGCGGGCTCCATGAAGATTTGGTTGAAGAAGACGTCATCGCTACGACGTTCGCCACGTGCAACCCGGAGTCGATCCCACATCTGAAACTGACTGACTCTGGAATGCGCTCACGGTATCGGGAGCTACCGTATCCGGCAGCGAAGACACTGGATCCCGAGCTAAAGCCGACACTGTGTGCTGATCCTGATGCGCAACGCGCGTTGCTGGCGTGGCTGGTGGCTGCAGCGGTCGATACCGTAGCCGAACCTGACAACGTGCCGGCGGTACAGGCCGCCACCACCGAGAGAGTCCGAGACGATGCCGGAGAGATTGGAGCGTTCGCCCGGCGCATCGTGCGAGGTGATGGAGTGATGGTTGTGCCGCAGGTGTGGCAGGCATGGTGCGAGCACAATGGCGAGACGGAAGAAGCGAAGGAACCAGGAGGCATCGGGAAACGGCGCTTGAGCACGGCGCTATGCGATCACGTTCCGGACTTTCGTAAGCCGCAACAGATCAGCGTGGATGGTAGCAACGTGCGCGGCTGGCGCGGCTGGCGACTGATGCCGGTGGCGGAAGCAGAGGCCGCGGCGGCGAAGCCTGTGTCGTTGGAGGTGGGCAAGATAATCACTGGCGCCCCTACTATTTCGTCGCCGGCTTTAGAGGTGGTTGAACCGTACACTCCGGATGAGCGCGTTGCCCTGGAGCGCCTGGCGGCGACCCTGGAGCCACCGTTGACATCCGACGAGCTGGCGGGGATCGCGGAACAGGTCATCAGCCTGCGCGAGCAGGACCCGGACTCGCCCGCCGAGTGGCGGGTCCAACAGGCGCTGCGCAAGGGGGCTGATCGTCTAAACGCTGCTGCCGGCGAGCGCCCGGAATCGGACGAGGACCTCAAGCCCGTGACTGACACGGAGACAGGCGACCTGTTCACCGGCCAGCGGGCGCGGCAGCGGTGCGTCGGCTGCGGCGCGACCGAGGGACGGATCATCCGGCGTGCACTGCACGACGGCCGCTACGCCTTCGCGTGCGAATCGTGCGCGGATAGTTCGCCTGGAGCGGTGCGAAGCACCATGGAGCAAGAACAGTGACACACGATCCGGCGGTGATAGCGGGAACGCCTTGAGGCCGATGGCTTTGTGGTAGAGCGGCATTACGTTAACGGCGTTCTCACACCGGGCTACCGGGTGACGGGAACCATAGGCGACGAGGACAACGCCAGCGTCCTACTGCCTGACGCCGAGGCGTTGCGCTGGTGGTGGATGGGCTGGTGGTTCCGTGGTTACCATGAGCGCGTCCGCGCTTGGGCTCGACGCGCCGCGCGGCAACCGGCTCGTGGACGGCGGCGGAGGCGAACGGCGCGAACCTGACTGCGGCGCGGACTGGGGATTCTCCTCTTTGATCGTCTCACGAGCGAGCGCCTGCCACGACATCCTCCCCAATGGTACCGTACCAAGCGGCCGGCTTCTGTCGCCCCTCGGTCACTCGACCGGACCGTCAGGAGAACCGGGTGCAGGAATCGACACACGATGGGAGTGGAACTAGACCGGGTGCTGATGCGACTGACGGGATCCGCGTAGGTAAGGAGCTAGACCGCGGCCAAGGTCATGATGAACTCGCGGTGTACCGGCGCTGGGAAAGGGTGTTGGCACGGCGAGCCGCGGCGATAGAGCGGGAGCACGACCGAAGCGAGGCGTTCGCCGAGGCGGCCCCCGCGCTGGCCGGCGATCACCGCCTGACCTACCGATAACGGCCCTTCTGTCGCCCTCGGGATCGCCGGCGCGGAGACTCGGCTTGACGCCGCGGCGCCAGCCCGAGGATGGTGACGCCCGTACGGCCGGCCGACCGCTGGGAGGACGAACGATGACACTCGTCAGAATGCTGCGATGCATTGCAGCCGCGCTGTTGGCATCGGTCGCCGTGGGCACGGTCTTCGCGCACGACACCGAAAGCATGGAAGAGCTCACCCGCGCCGCCGAGCGCGGGGATGCGGAGTCCCAGTTCGACCTGGGATTCATGTACGCGACGGGCTTCGGCGACTTCGAAGCTGACCGCGCCGCGGCGCTCACCTGGTATCGCCGGGCGGCCGAACAGGGGCTCGCCCAGGCTCAAAGCGCCCTGGGCGGTGCCTACGCGGGCGGCGACATCCTGGAGCAGGACTTCACCCAGGCTGCAACTTGGTGCCGGCTTGGCGCCGAACAGGATGACGCCGATGGGCAGCTCTGCATGGCCTCGTTGTATGCCCGCGGCTGCGGCGTCGAGCAGGACTATGCGGAATCCGCACGGTGGTATCGCTTGGCCGCCGACCAGGGGAGCGGAGAGGCTCAGGCCAGACTCGGCGACATGTACGCCAATGGTGAGGGTGGCGTCCAGCGGGATCCCGTCGAAGCGGACAAGTGGTACCGGCGAGCCGTTGAGCCGGGCACCTACCACTCCACGAAGGTGGCCGGTGTCGAACTCTTCTCGGGTCGGCACCTCTTGTTTCACCTCTTCGTACTCGCCAGGCTGTACCAGGACGGTATCGGCATTCCCCAGAATGACGTCGCGGCATACAAGTGGCTCGACATCAGGAACCGCCTGCTGTCCGACGGGTCTGGCACGATGACTTCGGAGGGCACGCCGCCGGAGCTCGACGATCTGGCGAAGAGAATGACAAGCGCGCAGGTGGCTGCGGCGCAACGCGCGGTCGATGCGTTTCTCGCAACCTACCGGATCGACTCGTACGAGGTCTGGCGCCGTATGGCCAGCATGAGGTCTTTACCAAAGGAGGCCCGGGTAAAGCGTGTGTCGAGAGCGCTCTATCCCGTGGCCCGCTTGGGGTATCCGGTGGCTCGTTGGTGGTGGCGGACTCGAGCTGCCATTCGCGCGAGGATCTCTCCTCCGGTCATCCCTGAGGCCCTGATGACGACCGGGAGCAGCGGCACGCCGGCATGCATAGCCGCCACGACCAGCTCCATAAACAGGTGAGAGAAGATCCGCCGCGCGGCAGGATGGGAAGCTCCTGGCGCGCGTGAGACGGTCGCAACCGTGACCGACGGTTACATCTTGGCACGGCGCTGCAAATGAGGCTTGCCCCCTGGTGGGCGGGAACGCGTGCGCTTTTGGAAGCAACTTCCATTTCTGCACGCAGAGGGCTGACCTCACTGGTTGCGAGCGCTGCCTGGCGGAGCGTTGAACGGAGGCGGTAGACGCCCAGCTAGGGCCCGGCGGCACTGGAGCGCTCGCGCCGCGGGGCGGCTGGCGCACGGTTCCGATAATGCGTCCATCTGTCGCCCTAAGGGTGTGGTGATCCGTAGGAAGCTATCTGGACCTGGCAGGCCTCCGTAATGCTATGGCGCGCCAGCACCGAACCTACTGCCCACAGGGTGATCGGTATATGAAATCTGGTCATCCGGAACATGTCCTGAATACCGCGGGTAGTAGTGCTGGATCGCGCTCGACTACCTGCCTCAGCAGCGCGGGCTGCGGGCCATATTCCTGATATCATTAGTGAATAAGATGGTCTCCGAGAGGAATGATCTTCATCTCCGAGGGGTAAACCGACGCACCGGGCGGTAGGCTGCCAAGGCTCGCACGCAGGCCAGGGTGGTACGCGCGTCGGCCAGGGCGACATGCGCGTCAGGTACTGGTACCGACAAGCGTTCCGCAGCCTCAATCAGCGTTATCCACGATGCGCCGTTGCCGCGCGTGTCGGCTTCGGCGTTCATGGCGCATCGCCAGGGCACAGCAGGCAAAATCAGGCCATGGCGTTCTGATGTTTGCTCTAACATGCCGCGATCGAATTGGGCGTTCCAAGCGATCACCAACGCGACGCCTTCCAATAACGGCGCCAACTCGGCGTGTACCTCCGGCCATGCTCGTGCTCCCATAGCCCGCAGCCGCGCACGAGTCAGCCAGTGCACGTCGCTGGCGCCACGCGTAATCGGCCCCTGCGGCAAGCTCACGGTATCGATCAGCACCCGCCCAGTGGTGTCGATGGCCGCCACGGCCAGCACTTCGGCGCGCGCGCCAAGTCCGGTCGTCTCCACGTCGATTACCAGTACGTCGTGGCGGTCCAGTAGCTGGGTCAGTGTAGGTATAGGTAGCCGTCGGCAGTCTTGCTCTCGGTGCTGTTTCGTTTCTGCGCCGATCAGCGCTGGCGACCCCAGAGCGCGGGGGTGATAGTTGCGAGAGTCGGTGAACTGTAGCTTGAGATCATCCAGTCCACGGATGACACCGGACACGTCAACGTCGATGCCGCTTCCCGCCAAGTACGCGGCCAACGTGACACATTCCTGCTTTAGAGCATCCAGTTCACGGATGGCGCAGGGCACGTCATTGGCGTCGATGCCCGACTCCAAGCGGGCGAATAGCTCCCTCGCCCGCCGTGCAGCGACAGTCAACCTTTCGATTTGCCGCTGCACTTCCCGGCGTTCCTGCGCCGTCAGCGCCGTCAGTGCCTCCTCGGCTGGCTCATTTGTCGGGGTAGGTTCGGATGATCCCCAAGGACCGCCGCCTGATTTCCAGCTTGGGATCAGCTCCACCAGGGTTGCCGGGAGCCACTCGTCGATACGCACCTGGTCGCCGTGCTCGTTGACCAACTCCTCCCGGCGCGGGTGCTGGCAGCCGGTAGGGTCGTCCCAAGCCTCGCAACGGGCGCGGATACAAGTGGGCCAGCCCACAGGACAACGAGCCGGGACGTTCCGGCCTATCGCCCGGTCGTTTCGCCGCTGCACTTCCCGCCGCGTGGGTTTGGTAATGAGCGAAAAGCACGCACTCAGCGCCCATATCACCAGCCCTGCCACCAACGATATAACCAGTATCATCATGCTTTACGTAGCATCCTCACAGCTCCGAGGAATGACGGCTAGGCGCGCTCGAAGAGGGTGCTGCCCATACACCGTTCACTCCGATGATCCTGGCCTTGGTGTGCGACTTCCCGCGCATCGGCGCGGTCTGCAGCTCCCAGCCCATGTGGGCACAGAAGCCTTTCGCTCATCCATCATCTTGCTCATCACTGTACCGACGGCACCGAACCGGGTGGTCAGGGCAGGCTCACCGGGCGCCTCGGCTTCCGGGACGGGTGGGCGAACGGTGAGTCCGCTCGGACGGTCGGCAGCAAGCATTGCCCTCAGCCTACGCCCCCACGCGGAGGTCAGTAAAGCCGAGGTCGACACTGCGCGCGCCGCCAGTAAGTCGAGCCTCCGGTCATCAGCGCAGCACGCATCATCGTGCCGACAGATCCTGCACAGTCGGCCACGTTGAACGAGAAGCAGGCCATCTCCAGATTGCGGCCATCTACGAATCGGAAGTGGAGCGTCTGGTGAAAACGCCGCCGTCCTTGTGGATAGACGAGGACGACCCGCCGGCAGCTGGCGGCGTTGCTCGGCCAAGTAGGAGCGCACCGTCGTTGCTGCCCACCTCATACCCCTCCTGGCGGAGTCGGCGATACACCAGCGTCCCGGTGATGCGCTGCTTACCCGGACTCGACCCGATGTTAGCTTTATCGAGCGGCCATGAAGCTGAGCCGAGCGGATCCAACAAGCGCACCGGGGCCGCCATCACAGATCTGCCGTAGCTCGACATCAAGGGTACGAAGCTCTCCGCCTTTGTCATTCCCGACAGCTGTCAACTCAAAGGTACCAGCTACCTCGTTGCAGGCGCTGCCTTCAATTGACACAGACATGCCCGGACGATCTGCTTCGGTAAAGCCATGGCGTTGCACTTGGGCGAAAAAGCCGGGCGCAAAGGCATCTCCGGGTACGCTGAGTGCCAGTGAAAACCAACGGCCGTCATCAAGGTCGACATCAATGTCCAAACTCTTTTTTGTGATCTCCCAGACAGTTACTTCATCGGCTTCGAAACGGGCTTCAAAAGGCTCTCCTTTGGTCACGAAATCCTCGCCTTCCGGATGAAATGAAACTTCGCCCTCTACGAGCCAGGTGACGGTTTCTACATCGAGTGCCAGACCGGACACGCCCTCCTGACAGCAGGGTCGCGCCGCCTTGGCAGTCCCGCGGTGGCGGTCTATGCTGGCCCGTGCATCCACGCTGGGCGCAAGGATCGAACCGGTTCCAAAGAACCCGTCGAACCACGTCACGCCTGGTTTTCTGCCAAATTTCTCTTCGTTATGTGTCAGCGCTCTGACCAATTCGGCCAGATCTAGTGTGTCTCTGCGGGCCTCGGCCGCCTGGGCGGCCAGAACCAGCCGCCGCGCCATCGGCGCGATGAAGTTGTTCTCATCAATTGGATCTTGCTCCGGCAGCGCCAATGTCCCCGGCGGTGCCGAGAAGACAACAGGGTGCGGGCCGCGCGGCAGGTTCAAGAAGCGGACGACATCCGACACGTCGCGCGACAGATCGGCGGCCTGCTCGCTGACTAGGCGCAGCGCTTCGAGATCGAGGTTTGCATCGGTCTCGAAGCAAGTGTCGAGGATCAGAAGATACGGGATGCCCGTCGCATCTAGCCTCTCCTTGAGGGCCAACCCCGTCGGCACCCTGATCCCGACGCCTTCGCCGTCAAGTACTGTTGTTACGACCTTGTCAAGATCCAGCGCCGCGTGCGGGATGATCAGATCGCCGGGTGCCAGAAACAGACTGTACCCCGAAACTCTCCGAAAACCCATGGCCGGAAAAATAGACGATGAGAATTGGATCCGCTGCGCCGCTGTCACGAGCCTCGGCCGCGATATCGTCAAGGGCCGTGTAGATATCGGCGGCGGACAGGTATTGGCCGTCACGGCCCAGAAGTTGCAGGACATGACGTGCTCCGCCTTCGCGAAAGGTTCGCGCAACGCGCCGTGCCCCGAGATAGGCGGCGTCATTGTCAGGAAAGGCGAATGCGCCGGGATTCTCCGCTTCGGCATAATCTCCGGAGCCGATCGACAGGACAAAAACAGCGCGGTCAGTCTCGGCCTCCCCCAAGGATGTCATCATGATCAGCGCGGCAGCAGTGGCAAAAACGGATCTGAACACGGGTCAATCTCCTCTAGGGTACCGGGTCAGCCGGCGCGGTTCCCAGCCGCGCTGCCCCCTCTCCGAACCGCACTGCGTTCTCCAGCGCATCGCTCAGATCCTTGGCGGCATTTTTAAACTGATCGTCCGTCAGCCGCCCCTCTGCATATTGATTTATCCGTCGGCGAAAGGCGACCATCTGGGTTTCTATGTTGTCGGCCTCGACAAAGACGGCGCGGCCCCAGTACAGCGCACGAAAGGCCTTTTCCGCCTGCTTGTGCGCTTCGGCGTCATCCATTTCGACGGTTGCGACCAGGTCTCCTACAGCGGCGCTGATGTCGCGGTATGTCTTGAACTCTTCCTCCCAAAGCGCCCGGTTGAATTCCAGAAGGTTGCGCTGATCGGCGGCTTGGCGATTGCGCTTGCCTTCTTCGAGGTATTGCCAAACACCAATCGCAACGGCGATCGTGGCGACGGTGGTCGAGACCACGCTGACTATGAGTTTCCATGCGTCGTTCGAAATCATCAGGGACGGGCCTCAGTCCAGCGTATAGGTCATGTTTATTCTTGAGGTATTGATGTCCTTGTCCGTGTCACGGCTTTCCAGAACAAATTCCAGGTCGTCCGGACGCTTCACCAGGGTGGCCTCGTAGGTGGTCTCTTCCAGGACTACGTTCAGCATGTCGATACCACCGCCCGAGATCGACCATGACATCTCTATCGTGTCCCAGGCGCCGGCGACGCAGCTTTCCAATTCAACGGTTCCATTAGATCGGAAGCGATAGCGCAGGCCCTCTTCGCAACCCGTTCCACCCAGCGGCGCTTTCACCGCCTCGGCGATCCAGACGCGCTGGACTTGGCCCGAAATCAACTCGGCGGCGATTTCCGGATCGGTGATGATCGTGTTCTGCGCACCTGCCGGCGCTGCTGTGAGAAAGAGTGCCACAATGGCACTTGCATAAACGAAATTAAACACCGTTGTCATGTGTCTGCCAATGGTACTGACCTATGATCTCAGGGTGTTCCAACATCAGCCCCCGTTCCAGTCTGAAGTGAAACCGGCCACGATGCGGCAGGATCTGTCCTTCGCCTCGACGCAGGCATACACCAAGCCGCCGGCCACCAACGCGCCAAGCGCCACCAACGCGACCGCAGGCACAGGGTACATTAGCGCCAGAGGAACATGTCCGGGTGGAAACCGTTGTACCCGCGCATGACGAACGTCAGCACCAGCAGCACCGCGGCGACCCACGCAGCGACGCGGAGCACTCGACTTTGCGCGACCGTCACCGGGCCTCCAATAGGCACTATGCTATCCGAAAGCCCACGGCGCTTCACCATTCAGGCAGGCGGGGACGACACCGCCATCCGGCAGCCGCTACCGCTGAGCCCTCCCCACACCTCATCTTTCGCCTTGCAGCGTGTCCAGCAGCAAGCGTATCGGCGTCGGCGTCAACCTGATCTGGTGCGCAAGTACCTGAACGCCGAGGGCGAGCCACGGCGGCGGGAGTCAGACAAGCGCCCGCAGCCGGTGCTGGACGAGGTACGCGAGCGGATCGACGAGATACTGCAGGAGTGGGGGCGCCGGACGACGCCCAAGCAGCGCATCACCGGGACGCTGGTGCACCAGCAGTTGCTACGGGAAGGCCACCAGGTAGGCAGCACGACGGTGCGCGCCTATCTGGCCGAGCAGCGGCGCGCGCGCCAGGAGGTGTACCTGCCGCTGGTGTGGCGGGCCGGGGACGGCGCCCAGGTGGACTTCTTCGAGGTGACCGTGGAGGTGGCTGGCGAGCGCCAGAAGGCGTGGCTGTTCGTGCTGCGCCTGATGTACTCGGGGCGGGACTTTGGGTGGCTGTACGAACGCTGCAACCAGGTTGCCTTTCTGGACGGCCACGTGCGCGCGTTCAAGCATCTCGGCGGAGTTACGCAGCGTTGCATCTACGACAACCTGAAGGCGGCGGTGAAACGGAGGCTGGGGATCGAGCGAGAACTGAGCGCGCGGTTTCTGGCGTTGTGCTCGCATTATCTGTTCGAGCCGTGCTTCGCGCGTCCGGGCGAGGGGCATGACAAGGGCGGGGTGGAGGCGCGCGGCAAGAACGTACGCCTGCAGCACCTGACGCCGATTCCCGGCGGCCAGTCGCTGGCAGAGATCGCGGCGCTGCTGCTGAAGAATCTGGACGCGGCCAGCGCCACCCGCGCCGACCAGCAGGGACGCACCGTGGCGCAGCGCTTCACCGAGGAGCGCGCGCTGTTGCGCGCGCTGCCCGAACGTGCGTTCGAGGCGCGTCAAGTCGAGCCGGTGGGGGTGAGCCGGCAAGCGCTGGTGCGGGTGGACGGCGCGCAGTACTCGGTGCCCAGTCACTGGTCAGGCAGTCAGGCGACCGCCTACGTGGGGTGGCGGACATCGTGCTGGAGTGGCGCGAGGAACGGATCACCGTCGCCAAGCGGGCGCGGGGGAGCCGGACGGTCAAATATAAGCACTATCTCGATGAACTGGCGAAGAAGCCGCAGGCGGTGCGTCAGGTAGCGCCCGAGCTGATGGCCGAACTCGGCGCGCCGTACGAGCAGCTGTGGCGGTTGCTGAGCACCCGTTACGGGGAACTGGAGGCGGCACGGGTGGTGGCCAAGCTGGTCGGCGCCATCGTTGAGCATGGCGAGCAACTGGTGGCCGAGACGCTCAGCGAAGCGCTTGCCGCGGTACCGCCGGCGCCGCGCGGGTCGCGCACGCCGCCGGCGACGGTGCCGGTACCGGCGGCGCTGCAGCGTTACCAAGTGGAGTCGACGCCCGCCGCTACCTACGACGCGCTGCTGCTGGGGAGCGACTGATGAGCGAGCTGACCGATGCGGTGATCGAGCAGCACCTGAAGACGCTCAAGCTGCCGGCCATACGGCGTGAATACGGGCAACTTGCTCGCCAAGCCGGTGCCGACTCCTGGACCTACGCGGACTACCTGCGGGAACTGCTCGACTGCGAGATCCGCGCCCGCGAAGCCAGTACCACCGCGCGCCGGCTGCGTGAAGCGCGCTTTCCCGACCTGAAGACCCTGGGACAGATCGACTGGGATGCCATGGCGGGGGTCAGAAAGCAGCAGCTCATCGAACTGGCGACCTGTCAGTTCATCGAACGCCCTGAGGACGTGGTGATCGCCGGTCCGATCGGCACCGGCAAGTCACATCTGGCGATCGCGCTGGGCGTCGAAGCAGCCAAGCGGCGGTTCCGCGTGCTGTTCGTCAAAGCTGCCGATCTGGTGCGCCAGCTCCTGGAAGCCAGGGACGACCGCGAACTGGGGCGGCTGCAGTTGCGGCTGCGTCGGGTGAGCCTGTTGATCATCGACGAGCTGGGCTTTGTCCCGTTCGACCGCGCTGGTGGCGAGCTGTTGTTCAACCTGATCGCTGATCGCTATGAACGACGCGCGACGATCGTCACCACCAATCTGGCGTTCGGCGAATGGGTCAGCGTGTTCGCTGACGAGAAGCTGACCACGGCGCTGCTGGACCGGCTCGGACACCACGCGCACATCATCACCACCAAGGGGGTCTCCTACCGCACCGCGGCACGCCGCCGTAGCGGCGGCGGCTCGCCGCAGGCGACGCCATGACCCGCCGCTCACCGGAACGCCCCGGCGCCCCCGACTGGCGCCGCGGTGAGTACTGAGCGCGGCGCAGATGCACCGTCTGCCGGATGGACCAGGACCCGTTACGTAACGGTGCGCAGTTGCCATGGCGTTGACTAACGCTCAACGACAGCGACGCTATCGAGCGCGGCGCGAGGCGCAGCAGCAGCCGCCGCCGGCGCGGTACCGCAGGCCGCACGACCGGCGCTCACGACCGCAGCGCTGGCAGGATGCGGTTCGCACCCTGCTCGACCTCCAGGACGAGTATCAAGCGTGGCTCGACAACCTGCCTGACGCTCTCCAGGAGTCCGCGCTCGCACAGAAGCTGGAGGCGATCTGCGGGCTTGATCTTGCCGAGCTGGAGAGCATCGAGCCGCCGCGTGGGTACGGGCGCGACTGAGGCAACCGGTCGCCTGCACCATCACTGACTACGGCCCTGCGCCGGTTGTCCCCGCGCCGCCGGGGTGGGTCAATTTCCAAGCGGCGCACGGCCGGCGCTCCCGCCCAGACACGCACTCCTGGATCGGCTCGGCCCCACGTACCCGGCGGCTGCAGCGCCAGCGCACACCGCAGGCCGGCATCCTGCACGGCCGGCGCGGCGCACGCGCTCATAGCGGCCCTGCAAGGCCCCGCCACGGGCGCAGGTGGTCTCTGGAATACCCCCTGCTGAACACCGAATCGGCCCTCAGGCTCTCCATTCTGACTCCCGGCACCCGCTAAATCCCGGCAGCATCGCCCGACCACCGCCCTACGACCGCCTGACCGCGCACACCGGCGCCGATCACGGCCGTCCACGCCGCCGCACAACCCGCACCTCGATGCCGACTTATCCACTTATCCACAAGCAAATCTCACCCCTCCCCCGAACCCCATAAGCGCTAACTTGATTGGGGACGGTGTGGCTCGGTTACGCGATCTCATCGTCAGACTCCTCGAGATCGGGGCAGCGATCGTCGAAGTAACGGGATAGCTGAGACAGACGACGGCGTGGCGGCTCAGCCAACGACCGCGAGATCGTCTCCCAGGCGCCGATCATCCGCGCCAGCGGCAGCGCCGGTTCGATGCTGCCGGTGAGTTGGTTGAGCACGAACTTGAACTCACGCCACGCGCTCGGTGGTCGCCGCCGACGCCAAGTCGTATCCCCAGGGGGAAATCGCGCTGGCATGGCGAATCAGCTTCTCGACCAGCAACGCGACCAGCAACTTGCCGTACAGCCACGCTTTCGCGCTGTCGTCGTCGTATTTCGGCAGATGTCCCAACTGGGCCAGCGATTTGAACCGCTTGAACACCAACTCTACCTGCCAGCGAAGCCGATACCACTCCAGGATCTCGGCGGCGCTGAAGGCTGCGGGAAAGGTGGTGAACACGATCACATACTCGGCGAATCTCAGGGTGTCCGGTTGCGGCTGCTTGCCCTTGCGGGTTGCCTCCTTACGGATTTTGCGGTGGGCCAGCTTGATGGCCGCCGCAGACTTGCGCAGGGCACAGACACGGCCCGCTACGGCCCTGCTCGGCTGCGCGGTGTCACCGCCGACCACCACCTGCGCGGACCACGACTTGGCGACGCCGGCGCGCCTCAGCGGGGTGACGGCGGCGAGCAGGTCGAATGGCTCGCCTGACAGGGTGCGCAGCAGCAGCGCACCGGTATTGACGCGCACGATGAGCTGACCGCCAGCGGCCGCCACATGGCCGATGCCGCGCGCTGTCGAGTAGCCCCGGTCGGCCAGCACATGATCGCCATCGCGAATCGGGAACTGCGCCAACGATTCGCCGGTACCCGGCCCCTCCGTACGCGTGAGCTTGAAGAAGTCGCACGCCAGCGACGGCAAGCAGACGCTGTAGTGGATGCGCCACAGCGCTCCAGTCTTGCCGGGTTCCTTCACGGTGGTCGCGTCGAACGCCCTGATCTGAAAGCCGTCCCCGGTCGCCACCGCGATGCCGTGTTCCTGAAACAGCCTCACGCACAGCGCGTACAGCGGTAGTGCGTCAGTTTGAAATAATTGCCTAACCCGACTCAGTCGGGGGCGATCTGTCCGGGTCGAGCATCAGGTTATCCATCTCGCAGTGCAGATCCCACATGCGCATCGGCAAAGCGCCCTCTCGAATCAGGAGCCCGTCCGGCAAGACGCCATGCTCGCTGACTTTGAAGTGACGGCGCACCCGAGCTACTACCTCAGGGTCGCGTGCAAGCTGGATCAGGGCCATCCGCAGTTCCAGCGCCAGCGCGCACGCGCGACGCTCCAGTTCTTTCGTGGCGGAGTTCATGTGGTTTCAAAATGACGCGCCTTGACTCTCTGTGTCAATATGCTGTATCTGCTTGGCATGATCGGACCAAAGGGCGAGAAGCGCCCAGGCGACGTGATCGCCAACGCAGTCCATGCAGCGAGGATCGCCACCGGCGAGATCGAGGAAGAGTACGTCGACCAGGACAAGCGGGCTGCCGGCCAGAAGGGGGCCGCGGCCCGCGCTGAGAATCTGAGCCCCGAGAAGCGCCAGGAGATCGCGCAGAAGGCAGCGGCCGCGCGCTGGAGCGGTGACGACAAGCGTGATACGGTAGAAGAGCCGACACCCGACACCCGACACCCGACACCCGACACCCGACACCCGACACCCGACACCCGACATAACCAGTCCGGGCGTCCGCCAGGAGTAGGCCGTGGCGGACGCTAACTTCAAGCCGCGAACCATCTGGACAGGCGACAACCTGTACGTTATGCGCGGCATGAACTCAGAGTCGGTAAACCTGATCTACCTAGACCCTCCGTTCAACTCCAAGCACGACTACGCGGCCCCGATCGGTTCAGCTGCTGCTGGCGCCGCGTTTAAGGATACATGGAATCTCACCGATCTGGACAACGAATGGATCGATGAGCTGGAGTCGAAGGCTCCCAAGCTGTACCACGCGATCCTGTCAGCCATGACTGCCAGCGACAAATCGTACTTGGTATACATGGCAATCCGGCTGATAGAA
The DNA here is from genome assembly GCA_965263075.1 of Chloroflexota bacterium. Taxonomy (GTDB): domain Bacteria; phylum Chloroflexota; class UBA11872; order UBA11872; family UBA11872; genus UBA11872. Next base: position 90,995 of record CBDHGI010000004.1, read on the forward strand.
ATGAAACGACTACTGAAGCCGACCGGAAGCATATACCTGCACTGCGACCCGACCATGAGCCATTACCTGAAGATTCTCATGGATGCGGTTTTCGGCAAAGAGAGGTTCTTTAACGAGATTATCTGGGCTTACCGCACCGGCGGTGTGAGCAAGAAACATTGGCCTCGCAAACACGATGTCTTGTTCTTCTACACAAAGGAAGGATACCGCCATCGTCCTCAGCAGGAGCGCATCTTCTACGACAAGCCATTTTTCACGACACGAACTGACAACGTAGGGCGGTACTACGCTGATGTATATATACGCGATGTGTGGGACGACCTCAAACCTGTCATCAACGTGTCGAAGGAACGCACCGGGTACCCAACCCAAAAGCCGCTGGCCTTACTCGACCGGATTATTCGATCTAGCTCGAATCCTGGGGACTTGGTGCTCGATCCTTTCTGCGGATGCGCCACGACGATGGTAGCTGCTCACTCGCTGGGCGATCGCGAGTGGGTAGGTATCGACATCAGCCCTAAGGCCGCTGAACTGGTAGTAACACGCATAACAGATCTCCAGGGTTCGCTCTACATCGACTACGTGAGCCGGGAGGATCTCCCGCTACGCACCGACCTGGGGAAGCTGCCAAGGTACAACTGCAAGGAGAATAGGGCGTTACTGTACGGACGCCAGAAAGGAAACTGTACAGGATGCGGAACGCACTTTGAGATGCGACATCTCGAAGTCGACCACATCATCGCCAGAAACAAGGGCGGCACCGACCACCTCGACAATCTGCAACTGCTGTGCGGCCACTGCAACCGCACCAAGGGAGATCGCGGGATGACCTACCTGCGCAAGAAGCTACAGCTTGCGGCATGAGTAGAAACTCAAAGGAGACACGATGCAATCATTAAAACGTCGGTACACCAGAAGGGGCGACCGGCTTGTTAACCCGGAATTCGTCAACATCAAGGGGCAGCAGGTTCCTACAGGATTCTACGGCGGGAGGGGCACCGGGGCGGAATGTCCTGACTGCCAAACGTTGTTGAAGGACGAGTGGTATAGCGAACCACGGAAGATTCATCCGGAAGCGGAATCTGAAGTCTCGGCCTCGGTGGAGTGCGGAGAGTGCAAGAGCGAGTTCCAGCTACATCACGTGCCCGAGCCCGACATAAACGCCGGATTGGAGATCGCCCGCAAGGAGTTGCAGTCTATCCAAATTGCGCAGACTCTGTTCGCACGGGCTGTGGCTGATGGTGCGGCTCGTCTCGACACCCTCCGACAAGAAGACCTGCTCGACACAATCCTTCAACGATGCGACGAGCAGCGAAATCAAACATCGGATCCAGGAGTTGAACGGTATCTTGGATATCTTTCTCAGGGGTTGAAGCAGCTGACTGGCCGTTCTTAGATCTTAAACTGCGCAATGTGCTTGACACATTACGCATCATATACCATACTGGTGGGCATGAACAAGCTGCCAACGGCAAAGCGGGTCCAGATCATGTCGATGCTGGTCGAGGGTATGTCGATGCGAGCTGTAGCTCGGGTCGCCGGGGTTTCGTTCAACACGGTCGCCAAGCTGCTCATGGAGGCGGCCGACGCCGCCGACGCCTACCATGACGAGCACGTGCGCGGCATCCGCGGTCACCGGCACATCCAGTGCGACGAGATATGGGCATTCATCCACTGCAAGGAAGCGCAAGTACTTGCTGCCAAGGCACCGCCCGACGAAGCTGGCGATTCCTGGACGTGGACCGCCTTGGACTCGGACAGCAAGCTGATTGTCAGCTACCGGGTGAGCTCGCACCGCGACGGGCAAGCAGCGCTTGAGTTCATGGATGATCTGGCGCAGCGCCTGGAAGATCGCCCGCAGCTTTCGACCGATGGCCTGAAGGCATACCGCGAGGCCGTGTGGGAAGCGTTCGGCGGCGACGTGGACTTTGCCCAAATCATCAAGACCTATGGCAAAGACGGCGCGGCGGACGAGCGGAAGTACAGTCCGGCGAAATGCAACGGTATGGAAAAGCTGGTCGTGCAGGGATCGCCGGACCTGGACGCCGCCAACACCTCGTATGTGGAGCGGCACAACCTCAACATGCGGATGTCGATGCGGCGGTTCACGCGGCTGACAAACGGGTTCTCGAAGAAACTGGAGAAGCACGCGGCGATGCAGGCGGTCTACTTCTACGCCTACAACCATGTGAAGCCGCACGGCGCGGTACGGACGAAGCACAACAACCGGGTGACGCCGGCGATGGCTGCCGGGCTGACCGACCGGCCAGAGACGCTGGAAGCGCTGGTCGCGCTGATCGACGCGCGGGCGCCGAAGCCGCAGCGTCCGGCGACCTACAAGAAAACGGTTTCAAACTGACGCACTACCCGTACAGCCAGTCCTTTGACTTTCTCAGGCGCTTCAGCAACGCCACATCGGACAGATCGGCCAGATTCGCCTGGCGCGCACGCACCACGGTCTCTCGCAACGAGTGCCCGCAGCCCAAATGGATCAACAGCGTGCGCAGCAGGTTGTCCACCGACTTGTCTTTGCGCAGCCCCTTCAGCGCACCGCTGTCGGCGGCCAACTCCCGCCACTCACTGGGCAGGAACGACACCAGCAGTTCCCAGTCCTCGTCCACTTGTCAGGCCCCCCGCAGAGTATCTGAGACTCACGATACTCAATCGGGACACGAATAACAAGTTAGCGCTTATGCCCCCGAACCCCCTCCCCATTTGCCGCCGTCTCCGTTACACTCCTTCTGCACTGCCAGGGTGGGTCAAAAACCGACCGGCGTTTTGGCTCACTTTCCGCCCGGCGCGCGCATAGGGGGCGACGCCCTTCGCGTTGAGCAGACGGCGGGCCATTTGAGATGTTTCAATCCACGCCCCCGCGTAGGGGGCGACAACCGGCCCGATGGCTGCCCGCGCGCTTCACCTGGTTTCAATCCACGCCCCCGCGTAGGGGGCGACTTCGCGCCAAGACAGATGCGCGGCTGCCGGTAATGGTTTCAATCCACGCCCCCGCGTAGGGGGCGACGCGGTCGTAGCGCCCCCAGCCGCTGCCGTCCTGTGTTTCAATCCACGCCCCCGCGTAGGGGGCGACGATACACAAACCATCAAGGCCCTGTCCGATAGTGTTTCAATCCACGCCCCCGCGTAGGGGGCGACCGGTGGCTGTCGGCCAGCGTATCCGGCTGGAGTGGTTTCAATCCACGCCCCCGCGTAGGGGGCGACCCGCGACGACTACGTGGTCGAGCCGGCACCGCTGTTTCAATCCACGCCCCCGCGTAGGGGGCGACATTCGACGATGGTGACGTTGTCGCCCTATTCCCGTTTCAATCCACGCCCCCGCGTAGGGGGCGACCACGATAACGACCTACTACGTACCACCACAACGGAGCGTTTCAATCCACGCCCCCGCGTAGGGGGCGACAATGTTCAACACAGCGCTGCGCACAGCTTATGAGTGTTTCAATCCACGCCCCCGCGTAGGGGGCGACCGGCGAACGGCGCGGTGTTCACATTATTGCAAGTGTTTCAATCCACGCCCCCGCGTAGGGGGCGACAAATTCCCAATTCGACACTTGTGGAGATGAGGGTATGTTTCAATCCACGCCCCCGCGTAGCAGCAGTTCTCGGTGAGTGAGAGTAGAATGGACGAAACTGGGTGGGTTTTCTGAGGCCCAACGAAGGGCAGTCTTGTAATTCTTTATTATGTAAATAGTTACAAGACTAGACTTTTTTCACCGACATAGCCATCTTATCTTCACATGGCCAGGGGACTGCGCAGAGGCCCAAATTTACTTCGTTTCCCTTCCCTCGTCGCCTCCATCGCCGACTGCGTAGCCCGTATCGTCGACACTCGCCAGCTCAGCAAAATCTGCTACTCCCTGCGCGACTGTTACCTCAGTGGCCTCGCTTTGTTTTTCGTCCAGGACAGTTCCCTGCTCCAGTTCCAACGCCGCTTCCAGCGCAAACTTCAGGCCAACAACCTGTCCTCTACCTTCGGCGTCCACCAGATCCCCGTCGACTCCCAGTTGCGCGATCTCATCGACCGCCATGGCTTTCAGCCCCTCTTGTCCGCTTTCGCCAACTGGATCGGTCGCCTGCAACGCTTCAAATGGCTCCAGCACTTCCAGATCTTCGACGCCCGCTATCTGATCACCCTTGATGGCTCACGCTTCTTCAACTCCAAACTGGTCAAATGCGAGCACTGCCTGACCACCACCAAATCCGGCGTCACCCACTATCATCATGACATCCTGCAGGCCGCCATCGTCCATCCCGACAAACGCCAAGTCCTCCCCCTCGCTCCCGAGTTCGTCCGCAACAGTGACGCCAAGGGTGGCAAGTACCGCAAGCAGGATTGCGAGATGAACGCCGGCCACCGGATGCTCCAGCGGCTCCGCGATGACTATCCGCGTATGGCGGCAATTATCGTTGCCGACAGTCTTTACTCCAAGCAGCCGTTCGTCGAGCAGTTGCGTGCGGCACGCTTCTCGTTCCTCCTGGTCGCCAAACCAGGGGACCACCAATCCCTCTACCAGGAGGTCGCCGTCCTGCGCCGCGGCAACCTGCTGGACCGCTTCCATACCGAGCACCGCGGCGAACGCCGCGAGTACGAGTGGGTCACCGAGCTGCCGCTGAACGGCAAGCCCGACTCGCCGCTGATCAACTTCATCCAGGTCCAGATCGTCAAGGACGGCGAGGTTACCTATCGCAATGCCTGGGTCACCGACCTGGTGCCCACCAGCGCCAACATCGTGCAACTGGTGCGCGCCGCGCGGGCGCGCTGGAAGATTGAGAACGAAGGCTTCAACACTCTCAAGAACCAGGGCTACCACCTCGAGCACAACTTCGGCCACGGCCACCAGCATCTGTCAGAGACGTTGTTCGTGCTCAATCTACTCGCCTTCTTCATGCACCAGATTTTCGAACTGGTGGATGGCCTGTATCAGCGCGTGCGCACCTTCTTCAGTTCCCGGCGCGCGTTCTGGGACGAGGTGCGCTCCGCCTTCCGGCTGTTTCTGTTCAGCTCGTGGGATCAGGTGCTGGTGCGCATGAACTCGCCGCCGCAGCCGTTGCCCCCGTATCAGGACCGCTAGTGGCTGCCCGCTCCGAGTCGTGCCGCGGCGGCCACTCGACTTCCAGCGTACCGACAACCATGCAACGCACCTGCGCGGGGATCGGTATGCGCCAGGCCGCGCCAACAGCCGCTCGCTCAACCGAGCCCCACCCGGAATCCGCTCGTTTTGCGCCCGCTGCGTCGTTCTGCCGAAGTGCCCTCAAGTGCCCTCGCCACCACTTGGCCGTGTCGGCCCCCAGACTTTCTTTCCAGGCCGCCAACTGCCCCTCACCGAGAACTGCTGCCCGCGTAGGGGGCGACTTTGCTCAACCCGGCCTTCACCCTTATGATAGAAGGTTTCAATCCACGCCCCCGCGTAGGGGGCGACCTGATCTTTCGTTGCTCTCAGCAACGCTGCGATCTGGTTTCAATCCACGCCCCCGCGTAGGGGGCGACCCGCAGATCGTGGCGTCGGTTCGCACCGAGCTATTGTTTCAATCCACGCCCCCGCGTAGGGGGCGACGCTGGCACCGCGCCGCTAGCGCCGCATCCTTGAGGTTTCAATCCACGCCCCCGCGTAGGGGGCGACCATGGTACATAGACCTGTAAACAGGTATATGAAGTTTCAATCCACGCCCCCGCGTAGGGGGCGACGCCCCAGGAGCGCCCGGGGCGTCAGACTCGACAGGTTTCAATCCACGCCCCCGCGTAGGGGGCGACCATGGTACATAGACCTGTAAACAGGTATATGAAGTTTCAATCCACGCCCCCGCGTAGGGGGCGACGCCCCAGGAGCGCCCGGGGCGTCAGACTCGACAGGTTTCAATCCACGCCCCCGCGTAGGGGGCGACAACCGAACGTGGGAAGCCGAGCAAGCCCGAGAGCGTTTCAATCCACGCCCCCGCGTAGGGGGCGACAAGGGTTGGCGACTTCATTGGCCGCTTGTTGTTGTTTCAATCCACGCCCCCGCGTAGGGGGCGACCGTCGCCGAGTGCCGACCTGCAACGGTGTTTGGCGTTTCAATCCACGCCCCCGCGTAGGGGGCGACCATCTGCACCGCCGGTGAACAAAAGTACTGCTGAAATGTTTCAATCCACGCCCCCGCGTAGGGGGCGACCTTGAGTTCCGGCGACCACCCGCCGGACCGCTCCAAGTTTCAATCCACGCCCCCGCGTAGGGGGCGACCCTGTGCCTTCGAGTTATGCCGTTGGCCGAGGACGTTTCAATCCACGCCCCCGCGTAGGGGGCGACGGTAGTTATCTCGTCAAGTACTTGAGTAAGGAGGCGTTTCAATCCACGCCCCCGCGTAGGGGGCGACTACCAGCCCGCCGGATGGGAATGGCGCGCTCCATGGTTTCAATCCACGCCCCCGCGTAGGGGGCGACTTCTCGTGGTTCCGCGACTCGGCCCTTCGCGTGTGGTTTCAATCCACGCCCCCGCGTAGGGGGCGACGTAGGATCTCCAACAACCATGATAGCCGCTCCGCGGTTTCAATCCACGCCCCCGCGTAGGGGGCGACCCGAAGATCGACGCGAGATCCCGGTCATGCGAGTTTCAATCCACGCCCCCGCGTAGGGGGCGACCCCGCGGCCTTGCCGGTGCGACCGTTGTTGTCGATGTTTCAATCCACGCCCCCGCGTAGGGGGCGACCCGGCGCGGGGGTTGTCGTAGTGGCAGGTATAGGGTTTCAATCCACGCCCCCGCGTAGGGGGCGACCTCGCCGGCGGGCGACTCAACCACCTGCCCTACCGAGTTTCAATCCACGCCCCCGCGTAGGGGGCGACCGGCAGGTCGCGGACCGGTGATTTAAAATTAATCGTTTCAATCCACGCCCCCGCGTAGGGGGCGACTATGGCGGCCACGGTCCCAAGCAGCGCTGCGGGGTTTCAATCCACGCCCCCGCGTAGGGGGCGACCATGCACCCGCGGGCGGATGCGCCGGCGGTGGCGGTGTTTCAATCCACGCCCCCGCGTAGGGGGCGACCATGGCAATCAGGGCAGGCGACATCGCATCGGTCAAGTTTCAATCCACGCCCCCGCGTAGGGGGCGACACTTGCTCATGGGCGGAGTCTACCGCCCATAGGTGTTTCAATCCACGCCCCCGCGTAGGGGGCGACCGTGTCAGCACGGCCGATGCAAAGCGTTACCTGGTAAAGGTTTCAATCCACGCCCCCGCGTAGGGGGCGACGATCATCCTGATATTCGTCCCACATCTTACGGACGTTTCAATCCACGCCCCCGCGTAGGGGGCGACATTCTCAAGCTCAAGTCCATGTCGATGGGCGTTGAGTTTCAATCCACGCCCCCGCGTAGGGGGCGACGCGTGCGCAAGCCGCACGGCCGCCCGCGCAAGGAGGTTTCAATCCACGCCCCCGCGTAGGGGGCGACCCCGCAGTAGCGGGCGATGCGCCGGCGGTGGCTGTGTTTCAATCCACGCCCCCGCGTAGGGGGCGACACTAACCTGCCTGCGTCGTATACCTTGACCCCATGAGTTTCAATCCACGCCCCCGCGTAGGGGGCGACCGGTGGGAACATGACGGTCGTCACCTACGAGGCGCCGTTTCAATCCACGCCCCCGCGTAGGGGGCGACGACGAGCTTTCAGTAACCGCCTATACGGTTGTTGTTTCAATCCACGCCCCCGCGTAGGGGGCGACGCTTTGCGTCGGCCGTACTGACACGAAACTGCATGTTTCAATCCACGCCCCCGCGTAGGGGGCGACTCTTATCGAACGGAGGCGAGATTACAGGCAGAAGATCGTTTCAATCCACGCCCCCGCGTAGGGGGCGACGCGCTGACAACGCGCCGCTAGCGCCGCGTCCTTCAAGTTTCAATCCACGCCCCCGCGTAGGGGGCGACCTGGAGGAGCTGCGGGACATCTACAATTCAGCCCTGGTTTCAATCCACGCCCCCGCGTAGGGGGCGACTCGTGGCGCTTCTGCTTACGAATTGCCGGGACAGGCGTTTCAATCCACGCCCCCGCGTAGGGGGCGACATCCGACCGTCAAGGCGCTGACGGCGTATTTGCGCGGTTTCAATCCACGCCCCCGCGTAGGGGGCGACGCTGTTTTGGTGCCGGGACGTACCGGTGGAATGGAAGTTTCAATCCACGCCCCCGCGTAGGGGGCGACTACCGGCCTTGGTGTCC
>CBDHGI010000005.1:0-64145 GCA_965263075.1 Chloroflexota bacterium
CCGGCGGTACCACCACGTACCGCTGCTCGTCGTCTCGTGATGGCTCGGGCAGCCTCTTGCTCTCCCGCATCGTCGTCGCCATCAGCTCCCGCAGCAAATCCCTCGCTTCGCCCAGCGCTTCTTCCAGCGTGGCCACATCCGTCGCTCCCCAACCAAAATCCGGAAAGGAAACAACATAGCGCCCGTCCTCGTCGCGTTCGATCTCGGCGGGATAGTTGTAGGTGTCTGGCATCAGGTCGACCTCCCCGGGGCGTTCCACATCGCATTGCTGCCTCTATATAAATCGTCCCTGTCGATTCCAAGGTCGGCGAGCATCTTGTTGAGCAGCCCCTTGCCCGATCTCCTTCTTTCGGTCCTTGACCGTCGTTCTGCGGTCGCCGGTATAGAGCGTTCCATGCGAACCGGATCCTTCGGAAGCCACGAAGCACACCTCCTGATCCCGATCCCTCACCCATTTCCGCACCCTCGCGATGAACTGCCGTCCGTTCATGGCGCATCGTACAAACCCGCACTGTTGCGCGCCAAGGATACCCGCGAACATTTCTGCGCGCAATAGCCTGCTGGTGCTATAACGCGGTCGATTCGATTCCGCCTCGCATACCGATGTCGGCGTAGCTCTGGGCGGCAGGGAGCACACCGCCGACTCAGCCATACCCTGGTGTTGCTGGGCGACCGACTCACGTATCCTTTTGGGGAGGTGTGCCTCATGACCGATGACTTGACCCGCGAGCATGAACGCGCCCTGCTCGCCTGCGCGTTGCTCATTGGTGCTCACACCGCACTCAACCTTCTGAGCATGGTGCAAGCGCCTATGCTCGCCGACGCCAAGCTGGCACGCGCTTGGTCTGCCCTACGCCGCGTCCTGGCCGGCGCGACCGGCCCGGTAGACTTGATAGACGCTCTCGCCGCCGAGCTGCGCGGAGATGCGAACGCCCCAAGCCTGACCGACCTCCACCAATTGGCCACGGCCGTGCCCTCTGCCGCCAACGCCTCCTACTACGCGCAGCGCGTCATCGACCACCACGCGCGCCGCCAAGCGTCCGCCATGATCGGCGACGCAGAGGCCGAACGCACCTCCGATATGGCGACTGCCGATCTCCTGCTGGGCATTGAGGCGCGCGCGCCGGTTGCGCGAGCTTGCCCTCGTCCCCGAGTCGTGCAAGCCTCTCCCGAATGAGCGCCACCTCCTCGAGATCGGTTGCGCCATCCGCCCGCCCAACCGTACCCGGTGGCTCCCCTCCGGTGATCGATCCGAGCATGCCGGCACTCGCACGGGATCCGCGCGGTTTACGTTCCGAGGTGTTGGCGGTCCCTATGGAATCTCTCACGTCGCCCAGCCGGCCGAAAGCATCTCCGTCTACCTACACATCTTTCATGATTACATAACAGACATCTTTTACTAAAGGCGGCTTGCATGCAATAATGTTTCTATGACACACATTCTCGGCATCGTCAGCCAGAAAGGCGGGGTCGGCAAATCCACCCTCGCGCGCCTGATGGCTCGCGAGTTCACCGCCGGCGGGGTCAGCTGCAAGCTCGCCGACTTGGACACCCAGCAGCAGACATGCACACTCTGGGCCGGACGACGCTCAGAAGCCGGGATCGAGCCCGCCATCCAGGTGCAAGGATTCGGCAGCGTCCGCGCGGCGCTTGCCGAGGCACCGCGCTTCGACGCACTCATCCTCGACGCCAAGCCGCACGCCTCCGACCAGACCCTCGAGATAGCCAGAGCGGCCTCCCTGGTCGTCATTCCGACCGGCCAGACGCTCGACGACCTGCACCCAGGTGTCGTCCTGGCGCACGGACTGCGCAAGGCCGGCGGCGAGGCGCGACGCCTCGCCTTCGCGCTCTACCGAGTCACGAGCAGCACACGCGAGCGTGCCGCTGCCCGCGCCTATATCGAGGAGGCCGGCTATACGGTCCTGGACGGCGATGTCACGGCCTCCACAGCCTACGGCTCAGCATCGGACGCCGGCCGGGCGATCACCGAAACCCCGTTCAAAAGCCTGAACCGCCGCGCCGGCGACTTGGCGCAGGCTGTAGTGGACCGTCTGGTTCAGCTGCAGGAGAACCTGGAATGACAAACTTGGCGAAACTGCGCAAAGGCGCTCCGCCACCGGCTGCGACCGTCCCCGACATTCTCGCGGATCCGCGCGAGGATGAGATGGCCGAGGAAACCCGCCCGTTGCAGTTCCGGCTGCCGGCAAGCGTCGTCCACGAATTCAACCGCCTCGCCGCGATCGAGGGCAACTACAGCCACGGCGCCAAGAAACAGCTCTTCCTGCGCATGTGGGACAACTACAGACAGGAGCAGAATGAGCGCTAATACGGGTCCGCTTCTGGTAGGAAGGGGCAGGATTTACAATCGGCGTGGCAGGCTGGTAACGGTCCCGCATGACGCGTGCTTCCGAGCGACCCGCTCAGGGTGTCTGTCTCTGGGCAATCTGTGAGTAGTCCGACCTCGATACCAAATCCGATTGACCCGCTGACGAGGATGAATACCGAATGACCGAGGACCTCAACCGCTTGGCCGCCGAGCATGAGCAATCCCTGATTGCCGCCGCCCTCATGGGCAACGTGGACACAGCCCGCGAGCTGCTGACCGTGGTATCGCCAGCGATGTTCGCCGACAGGCGACTGGCCCGTACTTGGTCGGCGCTGGCCGCCGTCGTAAGAGAGGCGTCCGGGGACACCTACCTGCCGGATGCCGTGGCCGATGAAGTGGCAGGCTACGGTGCCGATGTCCCCAGTCGCACGGAGCTCCACGAACTTTCCGTGCTGGAGCCCTCGGCCGTCCGCGGTCCCTGGCTCGCCCGCAAGGTGGCGGACGATGCCGCCCGGCGGCGCGTTGAGGCGGTAGCAAGTCCGGCGGTACTAGAACGCGGACGGGACCTGAGCACGACCGACTTGGCCGCCGGCATGATGGACGAGCTATCCGCAGCCATGCACATGGCGACCGACGACAATGACCGCCGCGAGGCCGTGTCCGCATGGGCGGTCAGTGGAACCAATCGCCCTGAGCGCCTGCTGAACGCCGCCGGCGAAGGCGGTGCGCTCCTGACCGTCGGTAACGCCTTAGTGCTGGCCGGCGAAGGCGGTGCCGCCAAGAGTCCTCTTACGCTGAGTACGGCGCTTTCGCTGGCCGACCGACCGGACGGCGCCCGCGGCCCGCTACACGGTGGTCTATTTGAGGCCACCGGCTGCTCGGTGCTGATCGCCACCTACGAGGACACGCCTGACGATTGCGCCTACCGACTTCGCGAGTGCGCCCGCACCTGGTGGCCTGCCGACCATGACCGCGTCCGGAGCGCGCTTGAGCGGGTGCACCTACTGGACATGTCCGCCCGGCCGCTGTTCGGGCCAACCGGCTCTGGGGGTGGCGCAGCGCTGTATACCGCCCGTCCCGGACCGCTGCCCGGGTGGGATGACTTATGGCGCGCGGTGGAGCTGACCGGTGCCCGCGTGGTAGTGGTCGACCCCGCCCTGGCGAGCTACGCTGCCGACCAGAACGCTGCAGCGCCGGTACGCGAGTACCTTGGCGAGCTGACGGCCGCCGCTCGTGAGCACGACTGTGGGGTGGTCCTCGTGTGCCACACCAACAAGGCGAGCCGGAGCAGCAAGGTGAAGGATCCGTTTGACCCCGGCGCTGTAGCCGGGTCAACGCACTGGACCGACGCAGCCCGTGGCGTCTGTCTGCTGGACTGGCACCCCGACCGAGACGCCCACCCCGGCGCCCGATGCTTGTCCATCTGTAAATCAAACTACGGTCCGGCACGCGTTTTGTGCGTAGTGAACCCAATCAGAGACCACTACGGAGAGATATGCGGATTCGTCGCTGCCGGCGACTGGCACAAGCTCACGTCAACGTCAGCTGCGGCGAACGGCACCGGGGCCGCTGTGGAGACGTTCGCCCCGGGAGAGATAGCGACGTGACAGCCGTGCAGCGAAACAAGGCCGCCCGGAAACACGCCGAGGATGCCCCTGTAGCGCTAATCGAGTACGCCGCCGGTAGGGCAAAGCTATCCTTCCGGCTGGACGCTTGGCTGACTCCCGGCACCGAAACCGAGACAGCGGCCCTCCTGCACGGGGCCGACGCCGAGACCTCCGAAGCAAACAACACGCCCGAATGGCGCGCGCTACTGCTGCGCGACCACCTAGAGCAATGGAAGACTAGGAAAGCGCTGCGGAGACTCGGGATGAAGAGGACCGACGATGAGATCGCATTGTCGTTCATCGCCGTCGCCGCCTCACTGCCGGACTCCCCGACTAGCACTACGGGACTGTCGCTGCTGACCACGTTGATCGAAAAGATGCCGAGGGCGGTGAAGGCTGACCGACGCCCCCGCGCCATCCTACCAGCCAGTCTTCGAGACGCGAGGCGCTACGCTGACGTGCTACCCATAGCGCTCGACCGGGATACTCCGCTCGGCCCGATTCAGGAGGCAAACCAAGGCTACCTGCCCGGACTCGAGCCCCCGCCGTCTGTGGTACCTCCGGTCCCTTGGCTGACACTCTACGACCTGACGGGCACTGGCCCAGTTCAGACACGTGGACGCGGCGCTCCCCTTGCACAAAGGCTCTTCGTTGAAGTGCTAACGGCCGTCCGCCACGGCGAACGAGACCCGGAGTGGATCACGGCTCCGCCGATCACGCTGCGCGACCTGTTTGAGTGGTGCTGGCCACGCTACTTCGACGCCGCGCTGGGCCGAGAGCGCGGAGGCTACGACCGGAGCAAACACCTGAAGCCGCTGCGCCGCGCCCTCGTCGAGATGGACAACATGAGAATCGAATACGGACGCTATGACCGCCGCCTGATCCGCGTAGATGACCTGCCGACCGGTGCAACCGCCCTTGATGACCCGATCGTGTTTCATGTCCGCCATCTGCCCGGGAGCGACCGCGGCCCTATGTTCGAGCGGGCGCGTGCTCGCCGGTGGGGAGTCGTGAGCGCACCGACATGGCGCGCCACTATTCGGCTAGCGTACTTATGGGACGCCGCGAAGCGTCGCAACAATGGCTCCCGCGTCTACGCGACACGCCCGGTGGTGGCGCGCGGCCTCAGTGGCGTGGTGCTCGGCGTGGACAATAAGCCCCTTCGGGACCGTCGCGGCGCTGTGCTGAAAAACTGGGCCGATGACCGCGCGGTTCCTCTCGGCGTAAACGGAAAGCCGGCGGGTGACGGTAACCTACCCGCCTATGAGCGCAACCCCGCGGCTGACCGCGTGCCGGTGCTCGGCCCCGAAGACCTGATCCGCTTGGCGTTCGACGACAACCTATACCTTTCCGATGCCGCACGTCGTAAGCGGTTGTTCGACGCCCGCAAAGCGCTACGCTCCAAAGAGGCAGCCGGCGAAGTAGTCATCGAGGACGATAGGGAAGGATGGCGCATTATCGAGGCAACGCTGATCCCGATACGTGGTAACGCCGATGCCGATATGTGGTAACGCCGATGCCGATACGTGGTAACGCCGATGCCGATACGTGGTAACGCCGATGCCCGCAACTCTTTATTTAGCAAAGAACTGATACTCCTATCCCATACCCACAGAACTCACAGAGTGGAGTAGGGGACGGCACAAGCCCGTCGCCGGCTGCTCCGGGCTCACGCCGTCCGCCCGAATGTCGGTCTCGGACGGCTCGTGGATAGGCCGGGCCGGAAACGTAACTTAGGCGCTTATGGTCCCGATACGAAGTAACAAACTATAGAGCCTCTATCTCAGGCATCGTATTGGCGGATGTGGCCGCCGCGGGGATGGTCAACCTCAGTGGCGCGCCATAATCGCGGCAGACGCTATCTGGGGGTTGATCTACCCTAACGCGTGTACACGCGGGGTGTCGCGGGGTGTATTGGCGGGCACTCGCTACGGGTGGGTAGCGCCGGCTTGCTGCAGCACTCCGCCACGCGGGCGGCTGGCGGTCGCCCGGTACGCCGGAGGTCTACATTCGGCCCGCGAGGCGGCCGCCCGGTGGCACCGTACCACCGGCGGCGCTGCTAGTAGGGTCAAGGCTTGCCGGCCTGCGGGTGGGAGCAGCGGCCGGCGGCGTCGGCGTGGAAGTGATAGCAGCCGTCACGATGGCAGGTAGGCCCCCCGGTGACAGGACAGCGTGCAGGAATCGGCCAGGAATCGCGCGCCGGGTGGCGTTCAGCGGCTTCGGACAGTCGAGTTGGTGCCTGGCCAGCCGTGGCGCAGGAGGCCGTCTCAGAGGCGACAGGATCCAACAGCAGTTGCCGAGCGGGCGCGGCTTGCGGAGCCGGAACGCTCGGCAGCAGGTAGGTGTCGGCCAAGTCCAGAGGTGGGGGCAGGGGAGCCGGCAGATCGAACAGCAGCCGTTGAGTCATAGCTGCTGGATAGCGTGGAGCAGATCCTCATCAGTGCTCATCTAGTACGCTTCTCCCGAGGGGAATGATAGCAGAGCAAGTGGTGGCGCCGCAGGGGGACGGCAGGACACCGGCGTGGTCCGCGAGTGCATCAAGCGCGGAATTGCGGCCGACCCGTGAGGCGTGGAGAAGCTTGACCTAGTGACTTCGGTGAGCAGGCGGCCTGACTCTCAGCCGACGCAGTTCAATTGCGCACCGCCGCTCGCGAGCAGTACCTTGAGCGCGTCCCGCTCAGCCGGATCGATAGTCAGCCCGTATTCCAGCTTCACTTGGATCACCCGCTCCGCGAACCATGCACCGTGCCGGGTAGGCCTCCATTCGGCTGCATCCTTCGCACTCTTCTGCGAGCGGTTCACCGTCGGATCCGCAATCGTGAGATTATCGAGGTCGGCGGCGAAGGTCCGTCGCCGACCGTCGGCGATTCCGCTGTCGTGTGCCTCCGCTAGCGCAACGATGTGCTCGATGTCGGTCGCAGCGGTCCCGCTCGACGTGATATCGAACGCGATGCAGGTGTAGGGCGTATAGACTTGACCGTCTTCCAGCCTGCTGTAGCCGGTTCCGAAGGCGTCACGGTCGTATCCGGCCCGCGGTCGTTCGGCGCAGACTCTCAACCCGCGCCAAGTCTCCGCGTCTGTCGGGCAGCCCGCGACCGGGACGGCGCCAGCCGGCCCTGGACCCTGGGCGCAGGCGACGAAAACGACGAGAGCGGTTACCAGGACGGCGGCCAGTCTTGGGCAGTTGAAACGATGCACGGGCCGTATCCTATCAGACTTCGAGACCGGTGATTTCGGTCGTGGAGCTGGCGAAGGCGGCTCCAAAAGCCTCGACGCCCGCCGGCTCCCGGCGCTGGAGCGCCGATATGGTTGACTACCCAGCCGGACCCAGCCGGCAGAACGGGGTAGAAGGGTTGACCAGTCGCAGGTAGTCTATCTACTCAACAATGCAAGTGGTAACGCACGAGGACTATCTGGCCGCAATCGCCACCGCGGTGTGCGAGCAGTTCCCGGTGACCGCGGCGGCGCTGGGCGAGGTGCAGCTCGCGTTCGGAACGGGGCCGCGGCGGCGTACCGTGGGCGCGCTGCACCGCGTATGGAGCGTCGGCATTGCGCATGAACCCTTGCCGCTGGTTGAGATCGCGGCGATCGGCGGGCTGGCGCCGGCGGAGACATGCCATGTGGTCTTGCACGAGCTGGCGCACGTGATAGCGCCGGGATTCGGTCATGGTCGAGAATGGCGCTACGCGGCGCGCCAGGTGGGGTTGATGAACCCGCGCGCCTGGCCGGATGGGGGCGAGTTGGCAGCCTGGACGGCGATCTCGCCGGCACTCCACGCCAAGCTGCAGGCGATTCCCGAGCCGACCGAACCGGCACCCGCCGACTTCTACGAGGACTGGGACCGGCGGCCGTGCGGCGTGGGCTACGGCAGCCGCGGCGGCACCAGCCGAGGCGAGGGATCCGGCAGCCGCTACCTGAAAGTCGTCTGCCAGGTACCCGGCTGCGGCTACCAGGTGCGCATCACGAGCAAGTGGCTGGCGCTGGGCGCGCCGCGCTGCCCGATCGTCGGGCACGGTGACCTGGTGCTGGAGTGCACGGCGCCGACGGGAGGACGCAGCGCCGGATCGACCGAGGTTGATCTGCACGCGAAAGGCGCATGAATGTACATGCCGCTCAGAAGTGTGCCTCCCAAGCCGACGGCGGTACGCGGGTTCCTGGAACGGTTCCACGACGAGTTGTTGGAAGAACAGCGCCCGCCACGCGACCATGGCCAGCGGCTCAGCAATCGTCGAATCTCACAAGAAGGCGGTGTACGCTCACTACCAGGGCAGGCGTGGCTACCAGCCGAGAATCGCGCTGTGGGCGGAGGCCGATCTGTAGGGAAGGATTTGGGCGCGCGCCATGCCGTAGCACTTGGTTCGTCGAGCGGGCTATACTTATTTGCCGTCTCGTGCAGTGGAGGAGAGAAGGATAGCCGTGGACTCCGTCAAGTTACCGCAATGGCTCGATGAACTGCGGAAAGTCCAAGTAACGGACCGTGTCCGTAACGATCCTCGATCGCGAGACGCCACGCTCTTCGGCATGGACATGTCCCGAGCATTCGAAGCCATTGGTCGGGGCCAAGCCGACTTCGATGCCCCATGCGGGGATTTGTCCCCGGACGACTTGGTCTTGCTTTACGCATACCTGAATCAAAAGGGACACCTTGAGGAACTCGTTGCGGCGTTCGCTCAGCTCTTCGTCAGTGCGAAGCCACCAAACCCTATCGTTGTGGACATAGGCTGCGGACCCTTCACCGGTGGACTCGCCTTGGCGGCGACGCTTGGGCACCACCCATGCTTTGATTACATCGGTGTTGATCGTGCTGACGCAATGCGACGGCTTGCCAAGCGCCTAGCGTGCTCAGAGCTCGTACCCGGACGGGTGGCAACCCATTGGGCTGCCGGTATCGACTCTGTGAATTGGCGATGTCCGCCCGGATGGCGGGAGGTGCTTGTGATAGTCTCATACTTGTTCGCCAGCCCGACCCTGGATGCCAAAACCATGTTCAGGGACCTAGACTGCTTGCTTTGCCGTCTCGGCCACGGTGCCGTGTCGCTGCTGTACACCAACTCCACGCGGGAAGAGCATAATCGACAGTATCAATGGTTTCGGGAGACGCTAGAGGGAGCTGGCTTTCAAGTGTATGCAGATGATCAAGGCGAGATCGTCATCGAGCGATCGTACAATCTGCAAAAGCGTCCACTGAAGTACGCCCTCTTTCGCCGCAAGCCGCGCTTGTATCTACCGCTTGGAGGATGACGTGCAGCTTCCGACCTACGACGACATCGCGCGCGACGAAGAACAACTTGGTGTATATGAGACGCCGATTGATACGTCGCTGTTCGTGGTTGGACCACCGGGCTCTGGCAAAACGGTGCTCGCGGTTCATCGTTCCCAAATACTGGCCAACGCCGACAACACGGTGATACTCATAACCTATAATCGGATGCTTCGTCGTCTTGTAGCTCAGTTGACGGAAGAGCGGGTCCAAGCGCAGACTATGCACAAATTTGTCAGCGCCAGTTACCCAACACAGGCGAACACCAGCGTGCCGCAGACGGAAGCGTACAGCTACGATTGGCACAAAATGCTCGCGAAGCTGAAGCACCGTGGTGTCACACCACAACCAATTCACGTGATCGTCGACGAAGGACAGGACCTTCCCACGGGATTTTTCCAATACCTTCGGGAGTTCGTAGCAAACACCGTTACAGTGTTTGCCGACGAAGATCAGGCGGTAACGGTCGAACGTTCCACGTTGCTCGACATCAAGAAGGCGGCGCGTCTCGACGATCCTGTATTGCTCAGGATCAACCATCGAAATACGCCTGAGATCGCTAGGGTTGCCGAATACTTTCACGTAGGACATACTCCCGTCCCCGAAGTGCAGCGCCCGCGATCGGGCGAGTTGCCTCGTGTAGTTCTGTACGACGACGAAGACGACGCGACGCGACGTATTGCGAACTGGTACAAAGCACGAGGCGGACGTGTCGGGGTCGCTGTTGTTCACAACACAACTGGCGAATTCGTACATTCCCGGTTGCGGACGCAACTCGCTGGACAACGCGTTGAGTTCTACACAAGCGAAAAGAAAAACGAAGACGCTATAGACTTGGTGGGATCAGGAGTGACGGTCTTGAATGTGCGGTCGATCAAGGGACAGGAATTCGACTCCGTTTTCGTCATGGAGATCGATGAGCTTCTTCTTCAGATGAACGAAGTGAATAAGCGCAAGATGTACATGCTCTGCGCCCGGGCGAGGGATAACCTCATCTTGATGTATGAGGGCAATCGCTTGCCTTGCGCGCTCCTTGAACAGCTGCCGAGTGCCGACATACTGGAACGGCCATGACTACACAGAGAGAACTCCTGTTTCGGGATCCCCTGAGTGCGAAGGAGGAGTGTGCCAAGGATGGCAATTCGCTGAGCCAGAATCCGGATGCCGACATCGGGCGGGGGATACCGAGGTGGCTGGGCCTTGTGACGAACCATCGCAGGCTGTTCGAAGCCAGTCAGGACGGTTGGATGCGTCCGCTTCACCGTACGTGTTTTTTGCTGGGACACGAGAGCTTCGTGTCGGAAGAGTTTTCCACTGAACGGAACGTCGTTCCGGTGCGGCTCACGTTTGATGTGAACAAATTACCATTTCCGGACGCCCGGAAGGAGCTTGCGCAAGGTGTGCCAAGAGACAACGATGGTGATGAGCCCCGGGTTGTCCACTGGCGTGCACCAATTCCTCTGTATGCGGTCAAGAAGGTGGAAGTCTCTTCCACCGAGAAAAAGGCCCACCTCTTGGCGATGGCTGGTCAACTCTCCAATGTTCTCTTGCCGGATATAGAGATCGACGAGAGTATCGCCGCGGTGCGTTGCTCAACGGACGCGGCTCTTGGAACCCAGAAAACACGATCATTGGAGCTACCCGAGAATCTGAATAGCATTCAGGGTGCAATCGCGATGGCGGTATGGGCCCTGCCCCATGTCGAGCCGTGGATTGAAGTCATGCTGCATGCTCTGGACCTGGATACGAAGATAGTGGCGGAAGAGATCAGGAGACTCGATGCACAATGGTTGCAGCTTCCTTGGCTTGGATACGACTGTGCCACTCGTGACGATCCGGACGATCAGGAGGGGCTGTGGCGGGCAGCTTTGCGTTGCATGCAGTGGTCAACCGTCGATGACACGTCCCCCAGGGCACTAGCTGAGAGAATTGCGCAGGCGGCGAGCCTCGACGGCACGAACCGGACTACGGAGATGTGGCTTGACCAGACAAGGCGGATCATCGCGGCGGAGGAGACGATCACCTGTGACAGTTGGCGGGAGAACGGTGCTGGTCTCGCCATTCAACTCGTCTTGCTGCGGCAGGACCCGATGAGGTTCAAGTCCTGGGTCAGGGAACTGCCGGGTCTACCGCTAGCGGTGTGGTGGGCTGCTGCCACCCTATGCGGATGGCACCATGGATATCGGGCTCTCGACAAGAAATTCCGAGGGGACGCCATGCTACAGGAGTTCCTCGCCATCCGTGCTCTCGAAGCTTCCTGGTCAGGCGATGACTCGGCAGCGCTACCTCCATCTCAGCAGGCGTCCCTCGAACGGACGCGTGAGGACGAGTGCTTTACACTGACTTGGCGCGGTCGCCCAGTTGTTCGAAAACAGTGGCATTCCCGCGCCAAGTGGTACAGCACCGACTTGTCCGATGGCACCACCGTCAGGGCAGCTCGGAATCTTGCCGATCGTTTGAAGTGGCCGTGCATTGAGCGCCTTCTCACGCTGCCGGAAGGGCGCGTACGAGCTGTTGGAAATGGATACATGCTCGTCGATGGTGAAGATCTTGTAGTCAAAGGGGAAAAGCGCCTTCGACTACCGAACGGGGTTGATGTCGACGAGCGATTCGATCCTGACGAATTTCGGCACCGGTTGGCAATCGAGGGTGGCGCAGTGCCCGACCCCCCGGAGGCTTCTTGTTGCCTATTAGAGCGCGCAATCCCAGGCTTCCTGTATCGATCTGATTTCATAACGGAAGAAGAAGAGACACATCTGTTGGCTTGCATTGACGGAACCGCGTGGAGCACAGCACTTCGGCGTCGCGTACAGCACTACGGCTGGCGCTACGACTACACGCAGCGGCAGATCGACGCGTCGATGCGCGTTGGTGAGTTGCCCGATTGGGCACAGAACTTGGCTCGAAGACTTGTAAACGCGAGATTGTTGAAGGACCTTCCTGATCAGGTAATCGTCAACGAATACTGTGGCAGACAAGGCATCGCTCGCCACATCGACCAACCGAGCGACTTTACCGAGCATATCGCAACCATCAGTCTGCTTGAGACATGGGGAATGGTGTTTCGACACCGCTACAGCAAGGAAAAGGTCGAGAAGACCCTTGAGCGTCGTAGCGTTGCAGTCTTGACAGGCGACTCGAGATACAAGTGGACACATGAAATACCTATGCGGGAATATGAACGTCTGCTAGACCGGCAAGGTAAGCGCAGACGAATAAAACGGTTGCGCCGGATTTCAGTAACCTTTCGTACGACGCGTCCGCGCCGAGGTTCCTGAGCTATTGCGTGGACAATCGAAGGTTCTGAGGATTATCGCGAGAAAGTGGAGTAAGCTGCGAGCGCCAGCGGCCACTGAGCCGTTGTCTAAACAGCCGCCAGGGGTAGCAGGGGCGTGACCGCTATCGTTGCACTTGGATGGGGCCGACCGGCGCTCCAATGTTATTTTATCCGCCCTGTGCCCTAGAGACCGTCAGGGTGTTACGTACGCACCCGTATAGGGGCAGAATGGCTGCCGCGCGGGCACCCTTAGAGGCGGGCGGTGGGTCGCAGCCCGCTACGCAGCCGGTCCTATCCTTTCAGAGTGGCGTCCGTCAGGTCAGCGCAACGGAGTGAGTGATGCAACGAGAACGTGCACTATATTTTCGTGACCAGTTCCGAGAGGCTAGATACCACGCTCTGGAGGATGCTGAAGGATATCAGAAAATCCTGTTCGTCCTGGAACGCCTCGGCGCATATCTCTAGAAAAGTACAAGATCGGTATACGCAGGTGCAACGCCGGGCGAGCCGACGACACCCCGGAGCCGCTACGGCGAAGCCCCGGACTGCGAGCGATCTATTAACACGCTCGTCGCTGCGTCGGTAACGGGTGTGGCGGCGCGGCCGCCCGCCGACGGGTGGCGCGAGGCGGATCCGACGCTTGACCGCGCGCAGCGGATCGACGCGTCACTCCGCGGACGTGCGCCGAATGGATGGCGCGGCTTCCTGCCGAAGGAACAGGAGGTGAAGCGCCTGATTTATGAGGTGGTGCAGGACACGGCGCTCGTCGAACGGCTATTCGCCGTCATCAAGGTCCCAGGCGGAGTACTGATGAGAGCGGCTCTGTGGCTGGGCGAACTGCTCATCGACGTGGTGTGGAAGGACATTAAGAACGTGCACTTGAGCGTGCATCCGCCCAACGGACGCACCCGCATCGCGGCACCCCGACACCTCAGCGCCGACGCCATTCGGGCCTTTGCTATCGGCAAGCTGGGATGGATCCGGAAGCAACAGAAGAAACTACAGGAGCAGGAACGCGAAACGCCGCGCGAGCACCTCGACCGTGAGACCCACTTCGTCTGGGGCCGGCGCTGCGACCGCTTCCAGGATCGCGGTGTGGACCGCGTCCAGGGCGTCACGGCAGGCCCGCGCCGAATCGCCTCCGGTTCGCGGTGACACCGGCTGTGCCCAGAACTGAGGCTCAAGCCGTTGGCACCCGGCGGCGCTTCTGGTAGCACGCCTCATGGACCTTTACGTTGATGCGCGCGACGCCGCCGCGCAACCGCCGGTAGCGCTCGCCAGCGGGTATCGTGCGGTCGCAGGCATAGCACACGTGCGCCTTCTGAGCCCGCATCGGCTCGCCGCGGTCCTGGTCGACGAGCCACTGAAACGAATCCGCGATGAACCAAGCGCGATCGTCCTCATGCAGGTGACGGTAGGTCTTGGTGCTCACGCCCGGGCCTGCCGTCCGCGATGAGCCGCGCGGCCTTGATGTCGGATCGCAGATGCTTCGTCATGGGGGTTGGCAACACCGGCAGGTGGGCCGTTGCGGAGCGAGGGTAGGGCGGGCGTAGCTTGGAGGTCAACGCGTGGTGCGGTGGGTGCGGTGGGCGCTTTGGCAGGACAGGAACGGATAAGTGCTATTATCCTGCCCTATAGCAAGACTACTTCACAGGATCATCTCCTTCATTGGAGCTTGCAGTGCCTGCGAAGTTCGCCCAACCGGCTCGGAGGTTGCTGCGCGGCCTCGATGGCCGCAGACACCGGAGCCGAGTCGGTCCATTAGAGCCCGCGCCTCGGGCGCATCGCCGGCGGGCGCGCCGCCGCACCGCGGCGCAACAGCGCATCGACGCCGGCCTCGCCGCGCTCGCGGTCAACACCCGCAAGGCGTACACTACGGCCTGGTCCGCATGGCAGAGCTGGGCCGCCGAGTACGGGTGCAAGGCGATCCCGGCTACCGCGGCCGACATCGCCATCTACCTGGAAGCCCGGCACGCCAGCGGCGCCGCCCCGGCCACGATTCGGGTCGCCCGCGCGGCCATCGCCAAGGTGCACCAGGTCTCCGGACTCGCCGATCCCACGGCGGACAGCCTGTGCCGTGACGTGCTGCGGCGGATCGGTCGAGAAGGGCGTCATCGGGGGCGCGGCCAAGTCGCCGGCATCGGGTGGGCGCAGGCGGAGGCAGCGGCGTCTCTCGCAGACGACGGCAGCGGCAGCCTGCAGGGACTGCGCGATGCGGCGATCATCCTGGTGATGAGCGATACGCTGGCGCGCATCAGCGAGGTAGCGGCGCTGCAGTGCAGGGACGTGGAGGCGTACACCACCGATGAAGGCGGCAGCGTCCATATCAGAGCCAGCAAGGCTGACCAGTTCGGGGAGGGATCCACGCGCTACATCGGGCCGGCGACACTGACCGCGATCAACCGCTACCTGCAGGCGGCCGACCACGCTACTGGATCGCTGTTCCGCCGGGTGCTGCGCGGCGGCCACGGCAGCAGCGAACCGCTCGGCGCGGACAGCATGCGGGCGATCATTCGCAAGCGGGTTGCGGTGGTGCCCGGCAGCGGTGGGCGAGTCGGCGGCCACTCGTTCCGGGTCGGCAGCGCGCGCGAGCTGGCGGCCGCCGGCGCCAGCGTGGCGGAGCTGCAGCAGGCTGGCGGGTGGCGCTCGCCAGCTACGCCGGAGGTCTACATACGCCGCGAGGCCGCCGCCCGCGGACCGGTCGCGCGGCGGCGCTACCGGGTGGGCCGGTAGCTTGCTGCCGCCGGGATCGGACC
Source organism: Chloroflexota bacterium (assembly GCA_965263075.1). GTDB lineage: Bacteria > Chloroflexota > UBA11872 > UBA11872 > UBA11872 > UBA11872. Next base: position 15,227 of record CBDHGI010000005.1, read on the forward strand.
CGCGTGGTAATCTTGATACCGAGGCAAACGGACAAGTGACAGCGGAAACGACAGCGATCATTGCGCTTGGCGGGTTGCTGACCCCCCGATGCTGTTGGCGATGAACGCGTGGCGGAACACGATCGCCGAACACTCCTCCGCGTGTACACCCGGAAGTAACAGGGGTGCCGACCATCACCAGGACGCCGGTCGCCGTCTGTGACCGGGGCCGGTTATCGACAACGACGCGACGCCGCGTCCAGGTCGAGGCGCCCGTGACCATAGATGTAGGAGTCGTCATACGGTGGGCTGTTATCCGCGGTGTCGAGAATGCAGGAGCGGATCTGATGATAGGACAGGTGCGGGAACAAGCTTTTCAAAGCGGCCAGACCGGCTGCGACGTAGGGAGCGGCGAAGGAGGTACCGCCGGTGAGGATCCAACGACCGTCGCGATGAGTGGTGACGACCTCGCCGGGCGCGGCGATGCACCAATCGCCGGCGTCGCCGCAGTAGTGGGAAAAAAAGCCGATGCGACCGTTGGTGGCGAGACCGACCACCGCGAGCCAGCCATCTTCCAGATTCGGGAAATACCTGGGCAGCATCCCTTCGACGGTCGGATGGAGGCTGTCGCCGTTACCGGCGTCCCACACGGCCACGCCGCCGGCGCGGACATAGGCATCGAACGCGGGTAGGGACTTGGGCATGATGCTGCGGACCGAATTGGTCGTGAGAGCAAACAGAGATTCCTTTTCGCGGCTCCACTCGTAGGTTCTGCCCCAACTGAAGTTGGAAACGCGGACGCCAAGCGAGCGCAACCAGTCGATGCCGCGCGCGGTCTCCTGATCGAACAGAGCGCCCCATTGGTGACGCTTGGCGCTGACGCCGGGCGGGCAGTTGGTGCCGGCGTCACAGGTGTTGCCCCAGGGGTGATAGGTTGGAGCGGTGTTCCCGAACGACGCGATTTGGGCATCGTAGGCTATGCCGTAGACCCCGGATCCGTTCTTGCGAGCTACGATGATACCGTTGACCTGGGTGCCATGGTCGTCGGTGTCGAGCAGAGGGCTGTGATCGGGCCTGTTGGGACGACCGTCGTCGCAGTGACCGAGGGCGCAGGTATGCGGGAATTTTCCCGTGAGATCGGGATGATCGTGATTGGCGCCGCTCTCGACCGAGCCGACGAGCTGGCCGGCCCCGGTACCCCCGCGCTGGTGCATGGCCCGGACCCGTGCGGCTTCGTCCTCGGCTATACGTGCTTCGGGATGGCCGAGAACCAGCGCGTGAAAACCGACCACACGTTCGCGGACTGGCGTGAAGCTACCACCCGCGGGTTGTTGAGGAGGGCCGCCGCCGGGCGGGGGCACCATCATCTCATCGCAAGCGGAAAGGGCCAGGACAACCGCGACAAGACCGGGAAGCAGCAGCCAGCGGGATGCCCGCCCCACCCGAGGACACCGGTCGGCGGCGCGGCGGGGTGCGCCGAAAGGTTCCGAATCTCTATGCATGTGGCAAGCGTATCGGAGCGCCGAGAGCCGGAGCAATCGTCAAGCAGCAGGGTGGCGCGGCACGCCGATCATTGAAAGTCACCTCCTTGGAGCCGAGAATGAGCGGGGGCGCTGCGTATCGTACTGGCCAACATACCGGCGCCGCGTCGTTCGCCCGGCTCCTGGGCAGCGGCGCGAGCCCTGCCCGGTCCGCTGACGTTGCCCTTGGACGGGCCGCCTGGCGCTCTGCCGTTGTACTGTGGGAGGCATGCTCGATCAGACACCCGAATGCCCGATGTGCGCCAGCCGTGCCCCCGACGCCGGCCCCTGTGAGTGGTGCCGGGTCGGAGCGCCGGTGCCGGAGTGCCCGACGTGTCGGGAGAGCGGCCCGGAAGGGCAGAGCCTGCTGTTCGCCACCACGGCGATCACGGCTGCCACCTGCCGGGAGTGCCGGGACTGGATGCGATCGCTGGCGGCGTTGGAGATCACGTATCCCCGGCAGTCCCCGTAGCCGCGCTGTAAAACCCCTACGTGCTCCAGGGAGCGCTGCGCGGGCCGTCAGCGACGATGTGGGGGTGGAGGGTGCGCGCTTGTTGATCGGTTGACCGCGACATGGGCGGTCCGTAGGACGGTTCAGGCACTCCCGGTGAGCAGCGTGCCCACTTCCCGGTAGCGGTCGCTCGACGTATGCGGTTTCTGACCGGTGTAGCAGGCGCTCTGGTTGTCCCTGATCGGGCGTTCGCCGCCCGCGCCATTCCTGCGTTCTCGTTGTTCGCGTTGCTGGCTCTGGTGCTGGCGCAGTTCTTCGGCGGCGAGGAACGGCGCGTGCCGGGCTGGCCACGCGCCGTTGCCGGGGCCGTTCCTACCGTGGCGTTCAAGACCGCCGCGACGTCCGGAGTACCGCCGAAGGGGGATACGGCGTTCGAGATCAGCGGCAACGAGGTGCCGGGCCTGGACGGCAAGTGGGGAGTGACGTTCTTCGAAGGCGACGAGGCGGCCGGTACGTGGAGGGTGCCGCCGGTGCCCGGGGCTCCGTGGTGGGGGCATCAGGGTAGACCGGCCTTGAACGGCGGATCGCGGAGCGGGGCATGTACGCGCTCGTTCCGGTGCTGGGAAGAGCCTGTTACTCCGTAATGCAGCAAGCCCAGGAGCTATTGTCTGCGCCAGCGAGGTCCAGATAAGCTCAGGAAAAGGAGTAGCCAGATGAGAAGCAGACGATGGAGGCTCGTGCGGGCCACGGGTCGCGGCTTCGCGGCGGTGGTGGTGGCCGTCGCGTTGACCGGGGTGGCGGTGCCGCTGTTTGCGGACGAGGGCGAAATCGTATGGGGCGGCGCGATCCCGCTGACCGGCATCTACGCGCAGGCGGGCGAGCTCGGCAGCCAGGGAATGGGCGCCTACATCGCATACCTGAACGCGACCGGGGGCATCAACGGCCGGTCGGTGCGGCTGGCGAGCCATGATTCGGGCTCGCTGCCGGAGCAGTCACTGGCGGTGTTCAAGCAGATCATGGCCGAAGAAGAGGACGTGGTGGTGTTCTACGGAGACTCCACCGGGTTCGCGCTGCTGTCCGCGCCGGAGGTCAACGAGCGCTACCAGGTGTTGATGGGCGGCAGCTCGCTGGCGACCGTGCTTGCCGATCCGGTCAAGTTTCCCTATCAGTTCCTGGCCGGACCGACCTATGCGGAGATGGTCGGCATGCTGCTGGTGTACATCGCCGAACAGGGCGGCAAGGAAGGCGCCGCGCCGCGCGTGGCGCTGTTCTACTCCAACCTGGAGTTTGGTCGTGACCCGATCCCGGCGGCCAAGGAACGAGCGGCGGAACTCGGGATCGAAATTGTCGCGGAGATCGAGACCCAGCCAGCGGGTATCGACGTGTCGCCGGAAGTGCTCAAGCTGCGCCAAGCGCGCCCCGACTACGTGATTTTCCACGGCTACGTGACTACCGTGTGGCCGGAGGTGATGGTGCAGGCGGTGCAGTCCGGGGTCGACGCCATGTTCATGGGGACGTTCTGGGCGATGGAACCGCTGATCATACGGCAGCTGGGGCCGCTCGCGGACCGCTACATGGGAGTATTTCCGTACCGGTACTACTGGGAACAGGAGGACTCTGCGACCCTGCGGCTGATGGCCCAGGTGACGAAGGCGGAGTATCTGCCGATCTACGCGCTGCAGGGGTGGTTCTCGGGCATGATCTTTACCGAAGTGATCAAACGCACGCTGGCCGCCGGCATGGAACTGACCGGCGACAACCTCAAGGCAACCCTGGACGGGATCGAGGACTGGGACACCGGCGGGCTGATCGGGGTGCCGGTGAGCTTCAAGAACAACTCGATACCGGTGGGGCGGATCTACCAGGGCAACTCGGCGACCGGGCGCATGGACCCGGTGTCGGACTGGATCCGCCTCGCCGACTGATCTGGGACTCGGAGCGCGAATACCCTCGCTTCCCCGGCCTGCTGCAACGGGCCGGCGTTCGCCGCACACGCAGCGTGTCAGGACCGCCTGCAGGCTCTCCGGGGCCGGGCCATACCCCACCGTGGAGACGGGACCATTCGATGGCGAGTCTGTGGTCGGCGAGGAGAGCGGCGGCCCGGAGGCGAGGAGAGCGGCGGCCCGGAGGCGATGAGATCGGTACAGCGGCGCGCCACGGCCGAGCAGGTGCGGTCGCAGACGCCGGCGGCCGGCAAGGGGATGGCGAGCCGGTAGGCGGCGGAGCCGACCTTGGGCAGCGAAGCGGGGATCGGTTTTCAGGGTCTCTGCGACGTTGGCGAGGGAAGCGGGCCAAGGCAAGCCGCGGATCGCGCCTGCTCGGCGCCGTCCCGCTGTGGGACGCCACCGCAGGCAACCACCCCCGCGTCGCGAAGTGCCGGGACTGCGGGAGTGTGTTCGTGCTTGTATTCGTGCACCGTCGCCGCGCTGCCCGGGCGGCCATGATCTGAGCTTGCAGGGGTAAGGTATGCCACGATCGAAGACGTTGTCACCCGAAGCCGCCCTCGACACCCTGCCTGAGCTGTTTCTGAGGCGCGGCTATGATGCGCTCGCGATCCGGGAGATCGGTGACGCCCTGGGGGTCTCCAGAAGCACGGTCTACGGCACCTTCGGCACCAAGCCGGAGCTGGTTCGCGAGCGTGCTGCACCGCTACGGGACGGCGCGGGCTCCGGGGCTGCGCGAGTTGCGCGACGCCCCCTCGCCGCGCGCCGCGCTGGTGCGGGTGTTCGAGCCGGCGATCGCCGCCGGCGCCGCGCAGCGTTGTCTGGTGCTCGACATGATCGTGAAGATGCCTGACAGCTCCCCGGCGGTCGCCGGGCTGGTCAAGGCCGCCGGCGTCGACCTGCAGGAGCGCTTCGGCGCCGCCATCGAGCGAGGCCGGGCCGCTGGCGAGATCGCTGCTGGCGTCGATCCCTTTCAGGCGGCCGGCGCGCTGCTCGGGCTGTACCTGGGCCGGTACGTGCTCGTGCACTCCGGCGTTGCCAAGCGAATCGGTACTGGCAGCGGTGGCCCGGCAGGCGCAGGCTCTGTTACCGCCGCCGGCGTAGCAGATGTCGAGAGCGAAGCAGTTCGCGGTCGCTGACGTGCTGGCCAAGGCCGTGCACCGCTTCTCGACGCATGGCTTCCACGCCACGTCGATCCGGAACCTCGAGCAGTGCATGGGCATCCACCGAACCAGCATGTACGACGCATTCGGCAGCAAGCGCGGGCTGTTCGTAAGCGCGCTGCGCTCCTACATCGAGCGCTACGACGCCATGTTGCGAAAGATCGTGGACCAGTCAGCCACGCCTGCTGCAGCGCTCCGGAACATGTTCGCGGGTGCGGCGAATGACTGTGGCTTCATCGTCAGGGCCGCGGTTGAGCTGGCGGCCCACGACGACGAGATCGGGCGCATCGTGGCGAAAGTCTGGTGCGAAGTCGAATACCTGTTCGCCATGCTGATCGAGGAAGGTCAGGGCGCCGGCGAGATCGCCGAGCACGTGGATCCGGTCCTGCCCGCTCGTGCACTGCTCGGCCTGTGCCTGGGCGCCGGCGTATTGGGGGAGTCGTTGCTACAGCAGGTGCAGGCGCTGGTGCCCGCGCCTTCGTAGGGAAAGCCCCTCGTCGGCCGGCGGCAGACAGACACTTGCATTGCGCACGGTCTTGCCGTACACGTACCAGGCATGATCGTCCGTTCCATCCGCCATCGGGGCCTGCGCGAGCTTGTCGAGAACAATTCGTCCCGCTTGCTCAAACAGGATCTGGTGGAGAGAGTGCGCGGCATCGTGACGGCGCTGGTCATCGCCGAGACCATGGAGGGCTTCGTCAGAGAGGCAGCGCCGGGGTGGCGCGTCCACCGGCTGTCCGGCGAGCGACGCAGGGAATGGAGCGTTTCGGTGTCGGGCAACTGGCGGATCACGTTCGAGGAACGGGACGGCACGATCGAGCGGCTGAACCTGGAGGATTACCACTGATGATTACCGGCGGTATCAAGATCGGGATGACCCCTTCGCACCCCGGAGCCTTCATCCGGATCGAAGCGATCGAGGAGTTTGGGTTGAGCGTTGCGGCGGCGGCGCGGATTCTCGGCGTGCGCCGAGCCACGCTGTCGGACCTGCTGAACGGCAGTGCGTCGCTATCGCCCGAGATGGCGATGCGGGTCGAGAAGGCGTTCGGCCTCAGCATGGACCTGCTGTTACGGATGCAGGCATGGTACGACGCGACGCAGATGCGGGCACGCGCTGACGAGATAGACGTTCGGCGATATCAGCCGGCATGACCGGGATAATGCCTGCCACGCATCTCCAACAGAAACGTAGCAGAAGCAGCGATGATGGAACTACTGAACCAGGTGATCCCGGAGACCCGGGTCTACGAGTGGGAGGTTCTGCTCGACGACTGGATGTTCCTGGCGATGAGCGGGTTCCTGGTGTTCGAGCTGGTCCGCCTTGCGCTGAAGAAGGCACTGAGCTGGAACGCATCGGCGACAGCGTCACCAACTATGTGAAGGTCGTGTACGGCATCATCACCCCGCTCGATTCGGTCAACCCCTTCGTGGTCCTCTTCCATGGCCTCACCCGCCTGTTCGGTAAGGTGAGCTTGGCGCGAGGCGCGCGCGCCAAGCTCGCCTGCCTGCTGCGCCCGCCCGGCTGGACCCCGCCGCGGTGACCGAGGTTCACGTGGGCGGGCCGTAGAACGGAACAAGTTGCGGCGGAAGGCGTTACCGCGCCGTCGGCGGACTACTCGGAATACCAGATACGGGTGATCGCGACGAAGCCGCGCCGTCCCGCCCTACGGCACAGCAGCGCATGTCCGGCAACGATCAGAGCTACATACAGCACGAGCACCGCCACGGTGATCAGGTACAGACTGCGGTTGCCGTTGGCATAGGCCAGGGCCGGGAACCCCGACACCAGGATCAGCGGCAGCACGAGAAAGAAAGTCAGAGCCGAAGCATACAGGTAGTCGGAGGCGGCAGGCGTCTTGAATTCGGGATCCACGGCGCGCAACAGGGCCAGACCGGTGCTCAGGGTACCGGTGAGCGTGCCCCAGAACAGGACCACCCGTTCGAACGCGAAGTCGTCGGCGAACAGGCGCGAGACGAGCCACCTGATGGAAACCGCGGCCACCCCGGCCATGAGCAGCGCGAACACGACGATCGCCCAGAGCAGTATCCGGCCACCGCGGCGCCCGATTGCCGGTCACGGGAGCATGAGAGGCTGAGAGACGAGCCGATGGACCACCACGTCGCGCCGGTGCCGCCCGCAAGCCCGCCCTGGTGACACCGTGCTGGTCGACGAGAGCCCGAAGGTGGTGCTACGGCCTGCTGCCCGGCTTCGGTAGTGCCGAGCAGCCGGTAGCCAAGCGCCTGCAGGTAGCGTCACCTCCGGAGGCGTGCGAGCTGGGAGTTTGCACGCGAAGGGGGCAGGAATCCAAGATAGGGGACGGGATCACGGGATCAGGATGGAACGTGCAGCAGGTGCAGCACCGCGCATCCGCCCTGCGGCGGCCAGCTTTCTGGAGCTGCGGGAATGAAGGACGCGGATGGAGTGGCCGCGCGGCCGGCGCCAGAGTCAGCGAGCGTCGGCAGCCCTGGTGCGGGCGCAGCCCCGCGTTACCCTGCGGAGGGGCTTTCCCGCGGGCCGGACGGCGTGTCGGAGCGCGCGCCCGGCGCGGTGCTGGAGGAGAGGGAAGGCTTGGGAGTGCAGGGTTGTCGGCCGGGTGGGCCGGTGGCGTATGCGGGCGCAACCAGCGGGCAGCTCCGTGCGTCCGCCGCCTAGTGCGCCCGGAGAGGTGAGGTAGTGTACCGCACCCGGTCGGCCCTTCAGCGCCAGCTCAGGGCGGATTCGGGGTTATGACGGTGAGGGAGCGAGGGCAGTGACCAAGAAAGAGCCCAAGAAGGAGCCCAAGAAGGAGCTGTACCGGAAGGTATGCGAACAGTACGGGCTACAACTGATCGTCGAGGGAAAGCACTGGGAAAGTGGTGGAACCAAACGCCAACAACGAGAAACGGGGGTTACGAAGAACGTATTCGTTCTTGCTCCATCAGGAGCTCGCAGAGAGCTGAACCGGATGCGAAGAGTGGGCGAGTTGGACGAGGTGCTGGACTTGGCCAACAAGCAGGCAAGCGAGACGTACCGGAGCATCGCCCCAGAGCACTTCGAGTCCGATGCAGAAGGCCGAGGCGCGGGAGGTCGTGACCGCACAGATGGTCGAGGAAATCGAGGCGATTCCCAAGTGGAGCCCCGAGGAGACCGCCCGCCGGCAGGCCCTGCAGGCGATCCCGGACGTGTGTCCGGAGCTCCAAGAGCCCGTGTGTTTCCGGGACTGCCTGTACCGGATCTACGGCCGCTGTTAACATCCGTCGAGGTCCGGATGACGACCCACGTCGCGCCAGTGCTGCCGCAAGTCCGCCCTGGTGATACGGTGTTGGTAGACGGACACCCGATGGTGGTGCTGCACCTGCTGCCGCACCATCGCGGGCAACCGACTGCTGCGCGGCTGACATCGGATCTACCGCTGCTCTGAGTGCCAGACCACCTACGACGGGGGTACGCTGGCCGACCTGGTACGCGAGCACGTAAGGGGTGTGCGCGCCAGCAACACGCGCCGCAACCGTAGCTCACGCACGCGGCAGGTTGTCCGCGGCGCGCCCGGCGCGGCTACCGTGCTGCTGCGTGCTGCCGACGCTGGTGGCGCCCTCAGCCGCGCCGCGCTGCTGGATAGCGTGACCAGTGCCGAGCGCCGCGCACTGGCGTGGGCGCTACGCGATGTCGGAGATGCTCCCCTGAGCCCGGAGCGCTGCGAGCAGGCTGTCCGTGAGCTGGAAGCCAAGAACCAGGGGGAGGCACTGTGACGTACCGCTCCCCCTGGAGGAAGATGAATCCCCCTGGCTGGCAGACGTCGACCGCGGCGTGCGGGAAGATCGGCCCGTTGATCGCCGCGCCGGTACCCGGCACGAGCACGCCGCGCCGGCGCTGGGGGCGCCACGGTGTCCGGTTACCGACCACGGCAGCATGACGCTGGAGGAATAGAGGGTGGGCCAAATGCTTTCAAGACGCTGGGCAGGCATCGGAGCACTGAGGCTGCTGTGGGTCCTCGGGACGGTCTGCGCCTTTGCCGTCGATGTTTCGGCGCAGGCGTGTTCGCCGGCGGAGAGAACGCTACGGTTCGGCTTCTACGCCCACTTCGAGCCGGTGAGCTACAGCGCCGACCCCGACCCGGCATCCCCCGGCTTCGACATGCATCGCGGCTACGAGGCCGATCTGCTGACCGCACTCGAAGCGATGGAGGGAGCGGACCTGTCGTTTACCCGGCGCGGGATCGCGGCCTGGGATGGCATCTGGCTGTTGCCGTCCGGACCCCGGTACGACATCGTGGGTGGCGGCATCACGATTATCGAGTCGCGCACCCGCGCCGCGGACGGCGGGAGAGAGATCGTCTTTACCGCCGGGCATATCGAGTTCCGCCAGTCGCTCGCGTTTTCTGGAGCTGACCGGAATCACCGCCTCGGGCGGGGTGCTGGCCGCAGGCACCCGTGTGGAGACGGCGGGTGAGGTGGTGGTCGCCGACGGCAGCGCCGATTACGTCATCACCGCGGCCGGGACCTCACCGGACCTCAGCGACCGGCTGCGGCTGCGACCGGCTGCTAAGAACAAGCCGCAGGTGATCTACTTCACAGACGAAGCGGCGATGATCGAGGCGCTCGCCGCCGGCGGGGTGGACGCGGTTGCTCGGGGCGAGGTTGGCAACCTGGACGCCGCCCGGACCCAAGGTGGCGCCTTTGCGGTCACGGCGCATGATTCGCGGGTGGAAGTCGGAGGGTTCGCGCTGGCGACGGAGGACGCGGATCTGGCGGCGTGTCTCGATCGCCACATCGCTTGGCTGACCGAGGGCGGGCGCATTGGTTACCGGGAGTGGCTGGACGCCCCCGTGATCTTCATGCGGCGCGCCGGGCAATGGCCCGGCGCGGAGTGAGGCTCAACGGCTACGAGTGGAGACGCCGGCTAGGGCGCACCCACGAAGAGGTATGGGACCGGCTCAGGGGCGGGGAGAATCGCAAGTGCGCGCGGATGGTCCGGCGCGCTGAGAAGTGGCCGAGCCTCCCCGCATCGACTAGCAGTGGATCCGATCGCCGCTCAGCAACTGCACAGATGGTGCGGCGCCGGCTGGCGCGAGCGGCGCGGCGGCGGCGACGGAAGCTCAGTCAGCGGTCACTGGCCGAAGGCAGCGCGGCGGCGGCGCAACGTCCGATCCGGGCAGGGTAGAGAACCGATGGAAGTGACAGGATGGATCGCGGTAGTCGCGGCGTCGTTGGTAGCAGCGGCGGCGGCAGCGCATGCAGGTGGTGAGCGATCGCGCAGCCCGCATCGAAGGCGCGGCGCCGGCGGCCGGCGGTTCGACAGCCTGCTGCTCCACCGCCTGCTGCACTACGAGCCGGATGGCTCCTGGACGTGGCGAGTGCGCGGCGCGAAGGTGCTTGCGGCCCGTACCACCGATGTGTGCCTGGAGATCGAGCCTGACGCCGAGGCGAACTACTGTCCGGACTGCCTGCTTGGAACGGTGATGTGGGCCGACCACGTGCCCTGCGCCGTGGAGTGCCGGGACTGTGGGAGTCAGTTCGGCCTCTCAGGATTTTACGAGAGAGGCCAGCCGGCCATGACCCGGTGCGCGGGGTGAGTCTCACCCTGCTGCGGAAATCCGCTGCCGGTTCCTGCACGGCGCCCGGACGGCCGGCGCGCGCGGGCACCGGCGTCTCCTTTGCACACGCGGGGCCAACGCGGCATCCTCCGGGGCAAGCTGATCATGGGAAGATCGAAGACCTTTTCGGTAGATGACGCCCTCGACAAGGTGATGGACCTGTTCTGGAAGCACGGTGAGATGGTGCTGGAGCGCCCGGCGCAGGCTGGAGAGCGCAACGCCGAAGCGACCGAAGCCGAACCGCACGCGAAAGGGGCATGAACGCCGACGCCGCGGCGGGCCGACCTGGGCACGGCGGCCCATGCTGCATGGCCGACAGCTTGAAGTGCAGCACGGTCTGCCGTACAATTAGCCGCTACGTTGAATGAGGGAGGCAGCCCGGTGTTCGAGAGAAGGCGCTACCCACAGCGTCTGACGGTTTCGCTGGAGGCGGATACGATCGCGGCCCTGCAGGAGCTGGCAGCGGAGGCGAATGCGTCGGTCGCCGGCGTGGCCCGCGAGTGCATCAAGCGCGGCATTGCGCCGACCCGTGAGGCGTGGCGCGAGCACCAGGGGCAGCAGCGGGGCCGCGGTGACTGACCGGCCCTGGCGCCGATGGACGCCACCGCCGCCGTGACGGAGTTGGACGCGCCATGGTGGTGATTGGCTGGCGGGCGATGTATGAGCAGCTTCTGAAGGACAAGCGCCCGCGGGAGTTGAAACGCCTGCGCGAATGCGACGAACTGGACGAGGTGCTGACGCTGGCCAACAAGTGGGCGCGCGACACCTACCGGAGCCTCGCTCCGGAGAACGCGAGTCCGATGCAGCAGGCCACGGCGCGCGAGATCGTGATCGCCCAGATGGTCGAGGAAGTCGAGGCGATCCCCAAGTGGAGCCCCGAGGAGGAGGCCCGCCGGCAGGCCAGGCAGGCAATCCCCGACCTCTGTCCGATGCTCGAGGAGCACGTGTGCTTCTGGTACTGCGAGTACCGGATTGTCGGTCGCTGTGAACACCCGCTGAGGCTGCGATGACCGCCCGCGTCGCCCCGGTGCCGCCGCCAGCCCGCCCTGGCGACACCGTGATGGTCGACGGACATCCGATGGTGGTGTTGCGCCTGCTGCCGCACCTGCGCGGGCGCCCGCCGGCAGCACGGCTGACTCCGGATCTGCCGTGTGGTACGTGCGAGGCGGCGCCCGACCATACGCACATGCACCCCAAGAAGCCCAACGGCGAATACGACCGGGAGAAGATGCGCGAGTGCGCCGGCTGGTTGAACCAGCGGCTGCGCGCCATCTACAAGCCGGACAGGAGTTCGCCAAGGGACTGGCCACGAAGCGGGCGCGGCGGCGCGAGGACGCCACCTTGCAGTACAAGCGCAGGCTCAATGAGCCCTACGACTGCCCGTGTTGCGGACAACCAGGAGGGCCGTACCAAGCTGGCCCGAAATGTCTACGAGATAAGTCTCCGATGCCCCGGCCCGAAGTGCGGCCGGGTGGAGTTCAATATGCCGGCGTGCGACCTGCGCTCCGGACAGGAGGAATCATGCGAAAGCTGATCTTGGGGACCGCCCTGTTGGCGGTCATCGTACTGGTAGTAGCCTGCGAGGAAATGACGGCGCCGCCGACTGCCCATGAACATGAATTGGTGTGCGCCGCCCCAATGGCAGCCTCACCCGCCTCGCAAACTTCCACAACCGGACTCAGGATCACTCGTAGCGATCCCTATTACCTGGTTTGGGAATGGAACGCGACGCCAAGCGCTACCTACTACCAGGCGGACCTCGAGGAATACAACTACCCGGGCCGCTGGGCCGACTTCTACGGCTCTCCGTACACGCGAACCACGCCCCGGATTGGCATTAATCCTGGCACGAATCCCTGCGATCCCCCGATACGTCTCCGGGTGCGCTCCTGTAACGACGACGCCTTCCCTGCCTGTTCTCCCTGGTCCGGTTGGTCGGCGAGTACAATAGACGGTGGTGGTGGACTGCGGATGCGTTAGACTGAGGCCGCGTGTTCTCTAAGGGGGCGGCTCGTCATTGACGATGCCGTCCCCTTTTCATTGTCGATCAGCACCCCCATCGGTGCGTCATCGCCGCAGATGTAGCATAGCTGGTCGCCGATCACCATCGGCTTGAACTGGTGACACAGCCGGCACCTATCGTGCAGGCTCCCCCGTTGGGCATCATCGTCGCGGTGCATATCAGTCCAGAAGTTCCGGGATATTGATGGCCGTGTCCACCCAACCCTTGGGAGTCCAGTACGGGGCGCCGATCGGGCGCAGGGTGGCTGCGATCATGCGTTCGGTGGCGCGCCCGATCCTATCCTCGTCGCCGCTCCACAGGGATCGCTCAAGTTGCGCTCCGCTCCGGACCAGATCATCAATGGCGCCCATCGTCGGATTGCTCATGCCCCCGTTGTAGCGCCCGCTCATCAGGAAGTAGGCCGGCGCCCGGGTGCCGTAGTGCAGCGCGAACTGCCCCTGCACCACACCCTTCCAGATCGGGTCGGGATCGTCGTCGCCGCGCAGTACCGATCTGACATGGTTCATGATCGCGACTCCGATCGGGCCGAGTACCAGGATCGACATGACCGCCATCATCGCCGCGCGGTTGGATTCGCGGTCGCGGAACTGGCCCTACGCCATTACGCTGACCTTTACCGCGGATCGATACGTGCACACCTTCGACCCGCCATACCGCGGTGAAACCAGCGCAATTACCGGCAGATACGAGTTGCTCGCCGACTCGCGGATCCTGTTCGAACACCACCCCGACGGTGCCCGCGCTACTCGGTGGACGCCTCGACGCTGACGCTCCGGGCGGGCCCAGCCAATCGTGAGGCGGTGCTGACAGCGACGAGGGCCACGCGGTAGACGGACGAACGTACCGACAAGAGCGGTTCCCGGCGGGTTCGAGTATGATTGCTGGTGATGCAGCGAGAACCCGCGGCCCATGACGCGCGCCAAGCGCCGGCGCAGGTACCCGAGAGTCAGGCCGAGGCGGATGTCTGGCGCGCCGGCGAATGGTTCGTTGCCCGGGCGCGAGGGGTGGAGGTGGCAAGCCGGCAAGCCAGGGCAGGACGCGTGCGGAAGCGATCGCCAATCTCCGCGAGGCCCTGGAACTGCACTTCGAGGCCCCGGTCGCTACACCACCGTCGGCGTAGGTGAAGCCGTATGCGTACCGTGTCGTGGTGCGCAAACTGCGCGTTGCGGGGTTCTCGCAGGTTGCTCAGAAGGGAAGCCACACGTCAAGTTCGCCAGGACGGAAGGCGGTGTTACCCGTACAGCGCTGAGTTCGACGCGCTGTGAAGCTTCGCGGGGGCACGGTGCCCAACGTCCACAAGGTTGTACAGCCAACATTGGAGACAGCATAATGGGCTCAACTGGAGGTCGTAATGCCAAGGCGCACGGGACTGCCGACCCTGACGGACGAGAGACGCAAGTGGGACGCCAAGAGGCTGTACCTCCACTACAGCAGGAGCAAGCCGCAGCCCGCGGTCAAGAGCTGGCGGCAGGCCTTCCCGGACTCGACAGCCAACGACAACAGCTCGCGGGTCATGTGGGGGCAGCGAGTGAGATGGTTCCAAGAGAACTTCCCTGAAGAGTTCGATGAGTTCGCCTGGAGTCTGTGTCCTGATTGGATGTTGCGGTCGAGTGGTGTCAAGCGCCCGCCCCGCAGGCGCTTGCCCCGCGGGCGCACGAAACGCGAGAAACGACTCATCACGCGAGCCGGCAGAATCATCATCGCCTATTGCGTGATGCGCATGCCCCTGGAAAGTTGTTGGAGGGTCGCTGATCCGGGATCCACCGTTGACCCGAACAGCGCTCGCATCAAAGCACAGCGGACGGCCAACAACTTCATCAGGAAGTATCCCGGCGCCGCGCAACTGGTCCTCGATAACCTTTCGAGAAGGGTCTCGGCCAGGCCCAGATGCCGGAGCCCCCGGAAGTAGCCATGCCGGTAATGAACGAACAGGTGCGCAAGGCGCGGGCCGAGAGGCTGCTGCAGTTGCGTTTCGAGGAAGGGATGCGCCCGACCGCCGCCTGGCGTGTCGTCAGTCCCAACAGCAAGGCTGCTGACAGCAGGGCAGCCGAACTGTGCCGGCGCGAGATCAGACGGTACCGAAAGAAATACGGCTCGGTCGACGTACCGGGAGAGAGTCGCGTAGTACCGAAGGTCGCTGAAGCTGGCGACCAGGCCAGCGCATCGACCGGGGACGCAGCGGTGAAGCCGGCGAAGCGGTGTGTGGGAGTCGAGGATCAACCGTGCGGCAAGGAGATTCCCGCGCAGTTCACGAGGTGCGATGACTGCGGCAAGGAACACACGAGACTGCGAAGGCAGGTCGAAAATCGAAATGCCCATCTCCGCTCTCTCGCGCGGGAACGCGAGGCCGAAAAGAAGAAGCGCGAGGAAGAAGCAAGGCAACGCGAGGAGGAAAAGAGGCAACGCGAGGAAGAAAAACAGAGGCAGGAGGCCGAAGCACTACGGCTTCAGAAGGAGCAGACGATGGCAATTCTCAGGGCAGTGGCGGAACAGATAAAGGCCGAAGAGGAGGCCGAGAGCGCGCGCGTTGCCAAGCGGGAGCGTATAGTCGAAACCGGATATGGATACAATGTAATTCAGCACCCGGATGGCCGATACGAATACAATGAATTTATTACGGGATACTCGAAGATGCTGGAGCCGGGCGAACCTGTCCCTTTGCGGAGGCCGAAATGGGCGAGATGAACGACACCGGACAGGCGCCGGCGGGGCAGCCGGCGAAGCGATAGGGATAAGTCAATCACGGCTCTCGCGCTCGGCGATGCCGGACAGTTCGACCGGGGGCCGGTCGGGGAACGTCGCGATGAGCGAGAGGCTGCCGCCCATCGCCTCCACCGTCCTGCGCAGCGTGGAGAGCAACAGGTCGCTGCGCTGTTCCAGCCGCGAGACACCGTCCTGGCTGATGCCGAGTTCTTGCGCGACGCTGACCTGGGTGAGTTGCCGGGCCTTGCGAAGCTCGCGCAGCGTCATCTCTTCGGCGATGAGTTCGGCGCTGCGGTCTTCGATCTTGCGCCGCCGGGCGGGGTCGAGGCCTGCCATCATGTCGTCGAGGCTCACAGTCATCACGATCCTCCTTCATTGGCGAGTTGAGCGAGGTGCCGGTCGAAACGCTCGTCGGCCTTGCGGATGAGTGCACGGTAGAAGCGCCTGGAGCTGGCGCCCGACTTGTCGCCCGCAACGAGCAAGACCGCATTGCGCGTAGGGTCGAAGGCGAAGGCGAGCCGCCATTCTCCATCCGCCGCGCCGAAGCGCATCTCCTTCATGTTCGCATGCCGCGAACCGTTCAGCGTGTCCACCCGAGGTCGTCCCAGCAGGGGTCCGAACTGCTTCAGCAGGTGAGCGACGGCAAAGACCTCGTCCTGAACTTGTCTGTGCAGCCGGCGAAACTCCGGCACGAACTCGTCGTGGAAGTCGACCGACCAGCTCATCAAGCCACAACATGTAGTTGCAGGCATATATGAAGTCAAGATCATGTCGCGCGTTCTTCGGTGAGCGAACGTACCGCGCGGCGGGCGACAGAGGGCTCCGAACAGCGCACCGCAGTGGACGGGCGGGAGTCCTGGCTGGTCGATTCGCGCTCACCGGACGGGTGTCGCGGCCCCTGTCCAGCTCGTCTACCGGGCTGACGGCGTGGGTAGGCCAAGACCAAAAAAGTAGTGGGCATCATCAAAAAGACAGCCTGTAGTGCGTTGGATGCCGGTTTTCAGTACAGTGAGTGGTCGAGTCGTCCCCTGCCGTGTAGAACGCTGGCAAAAAGTAGTGGCATCGACCAAAAGGATCACCTGAAGTGGGTTCAATTGCCGGTTTCAGTACAGTGAGGGAGAATCGTTCGGTTGCCGAAGCCGAAGCCCAGCCCGTGGGAACTCTGGCAAAGAGTAGCGGTAGGGCTATCAAGGAAATCCTTTGCAGAGCGTTAGATAGGTGGATTCAGTACAGCGAGTAGAGGACGGATAATCGCCTCCTGGACGCCTCATAAACAGTAGCTCAGTAGTAGCCAGAAGGTAGCATATCCTGCCTTCTACACCACTTCCTGTGTACTTCTGAGTACAGGTGATAGCTTCCGCACGGCGATATAGCGGGTAGAGACACGGCGCCGCCCGTACGTACGCGCGAGAGAAGTTGGTCGATCATCCACTCGGCTGGGCAGACCACACCAGGGCGCTGGGTCGCTCATACGAACGCGCCGAAGGCCGGCCCGGCTGCCGAAACAGGCCAGCGTTCGCCGCTCAGGCGTCCCAGGAGCGATCGGCCGGCCCTCGGGGTATCCAGGCACCAGTCAGCGCCGCCGCGCCGCTCCTGTGCTCGATACGGGGCTGCGCCGCCAGGTCCGCGCTCTGGTCGACGGCACCGGCATTCGGAGGGGGTCCGAATCGTCCCCACTTTGCCGGCCGGCGGACCATCACACCGACCGGGGATGGCTTGGCGCTCAGGGACGGCCCCTGCTCCCGCCTCGGCCGCGGCTCCACCAAGCTCTCGCGCCTCCAGCGATCCTCATGGGCAGATGGGGCAACACGTGACGACAAAGGTAGGCTCCCGGACGGTGAAAATCGGGGTAGCGACACCGAGCCGCCCACGCGCACACACGGGGGAAATCTGGCGCGACGCCAGGGTCCGCGCTCACTCCCGCCCCAAGCTTGCTGTCCTTCACCAACCTCCGGGGCCGTGTCACGCAAGCGAAGATACCCGGCTCCACCGTGCCGGCGGTCGTCAGGAGCCCGCCGCGCTGCTCCACCCACCGGGGCCAGACGAGCGTGGGGCGTAGCCGTTCATCCGAAGTGGAGCAGCCGCGGTCGCCGCCAGTCGCCGTGCAAGCGAAGACCGGGGGCGTGGCAGCAGGTTGCGGGTGGCGAGCCCGGAGAGCGCGGACCCCGCCGGTCCGGTCCCAGATGAGAGAGAAAGATTGCCGGCGGTAAACGGGGGTGGGGGTCTGGGGGAGGGGGTGAGATTGCTTGTGGATATGTGGATAACTTTCGCGGGTGAGGGTGAGAGCGCCAGCCGACCCGGCCGACCCTGGATAATCTAGTATTACGGCAAACCCGCCAAAATGCCCCCGCGCGCACGCGCGACGGCAAACCCGCCACCTCCTACGGCAAACCCGCCAGCGCAAACCCGCCACTTGCTACGGCAAACCCGCCACCAGGCAGCGACCGGCCTCTACGGCAAACCCGCCACCTGCAGACCCGTCGTCCCTACGGCAAACCCGCCAGTCAGTCCGGGAGCCTGGGCGGCTTGTTGCGCTTCAGCAGATGTTGGGCGTCGCGCTGCAGCACGTGCTGGACCACCCAGCGCGTGCTCCCGAGGCGATCAGCGACCTTGCGCTGGGGCTCGCCGTCCTCGATGTAGCGGACGATCCGCAGATCGCGCCCGCGGTTGTGCCGCCGGCGTTTCAGGGCCTGCTTGCGCTGCCGTTCCTTCTGGCGACGGGGAGAGTGCTCCCATGCGGCAAACCTGTTCGCCAAGCGCTCCACCACTTTGTCCAACGTGTCGGCAGGAAGTTTGGTGCCCAACCTGGAGTCGATCATCCGGGCCGTGCGCAGCAACTTCCTCTCGAACTGCGCGCAGCGTTCCCGAGTCGCGAGCACTCGTCCGTACTCCGGCATCCGGCGCGCCTCCTTGAACAAGGGATTGGACACCAAGCGCGATCGGTTTACGAGGCTCTCGGCTTCTTCGAGAGAATTCTGAACGGCGGTCGGCGGCAGTTCCTCGTCGGGGTCGTCCGGCAGCTCTTCCTGTTCCGGGTAGTTGGCCGGCTCGTCGTCGAACTCGAACTGCAGCTTGGCCTTGGGCGGCTCGTCGTCGAACTGCAACCCGACGTGTTCCTGCGGCTGGTCCTCCTCGTCGGGGTCGTCCGGCAGTTCCTCGACCGCGCCCGCGGCAACCGGCTCGTCGTCGAACTGCAACAACCCGACCTTGCGCGGCTTGTCGTCGTCCGGTAGCTCTTCCTGTTCTACGTAGTCGTCGTCGGGGACTATCTCGATCTGTTCCTGCGGCTGGTCCTCCTCGAGGTAGGGGTCTGGCGGAAGCTTGACCTGGGCCGGCGGTTCGTCCTCGTCGTCGTCCGGCAGTTTCTCGACCGCGCCCGCGGTAACCGGCTCGTCGTCGAACTTCAGCAAGCCCTTGGGCGGCTCGTCGTCGAACTGCAACCCCATGATCGGAGCGTCAGCTTCCGCCTGCGAAGGCGCCCAGGGCTGAGGCGCCGGGCCGCCCTTGCGCGGCTCGTCGTCGTCGTCGGGCGCCAGCTCGCTCTCTTTGTGGTCGTCCTCCGGGTCGGGGGGGCCTATATCGAGATCGTCGTCGTCGGGCGGCAAGTTCGTGTTCCATCAGCCTCTGGCCATTTTACGTAATCGATGATATAAATGCAGTAGCCGCCTATGATTCAAAGTTTCGGGAACCGGGATACGCAGCGTTTTCTTCGCTGGGGAGCAAGTAGCAGCGTTTCAGGGGTTCGACGAGCTGGCGGAGTGTCGGCTGACGCTGCTGGACAACGCCGTGGTGCTGGGCGATCTCACCAGGTTGCGCAACCGGCTGGAGAGCGGCGGCGGGGACGGCCACCTCAGTATTCGGATGAACAGCCAGTGGCGCATGAACTTCCGTTGGACGTCCGGGGTAGGGCCGAGCGAAGTGGAGATGGTGGACGATCGCCCGACCGGGGGGAACAAGGAAACGTGCTGGAAGAACGGAATGAGGCCGGTGCATCCGGGCGAGATACTGCGCGAGTCACTCGATGCCCTCGGGCTGTCGGCGAACGCGCTGTCGAAGGAGCTGGGGGCGCCGGTGAACCGGATCACGATGATTATGAGAGGTGAGCGAGGGATGAGCGCGGACTCGGCGCTGCGGCTGGCGAGGTACTTCGGGATGACGCCGCAGATGTGGCTGAACCTGCAGAAGACATGGGAGCTGCGCCGAACTGAGATCGCAGCGGGCGATGAGATTGTCGAGCGCGTGACGCCAAGACCGTCGGTCGCGTAGCGAACAGCGGAGCCCTCAGCGAGGACCTCCTTGTATCAGCCCGTACCGCGTGGGTAGGTTGAGTAGTAGGGGGTGCGCGATGGACGGCCCTGATCTGGTGATGGTGGCGATAGTGCTGGCGGTGGTGTGCGTGCCGATGGCAGGAGTCTTGATCTACCTGGCGATGACGCGGCGGAAGCAGCTCCTGCTGACGCCCCTTATGGGGATACGTGGGCGGCTCCGATAAGGAAAGCAGGATCGCACCGGACGCCGGATCAATCGGCTACCCCGTTATCGTCAATCTCGGTTACCCCGTGGCGGCACCGAGGCGATCCCTCTCCCGCATAACAGTGGGGCGCGGGCGGTGCGGGCCGGCAGCAAGTGCGAAGGCAGCCGGCCGTGCCCCACCACTGTGGACTTCCCGACCATACCGGGAGCCGCCGGTGGAATCCGCGAAATCGGCTCTCAGCGCGCCGGAGACGGCCCAGAGGGTGTGGGAATACCACCAAGCGCGTAACGAGCGCTCCTGCGGCCCCTGAGCGCACAGAAAAGGGCCGCTGCCGAGGTTGCCCCTGGCAGAGGCCTCTCCAAGGATAAGCAGCACGGTAGTACGCCGCCGGGATCCTGAACCAGGACGCGGAGGGAGGCCGGATCCGGAGACGAAAGCGCCGCTACCGGGTGAGCCCGGCGGCGGCGAGTGGTACTCGGGCAAGGGGATAAGCCAAGCCGAGCAGGCATCCGAAGCCAACCTGGCACGTCGAGGCGGACCGAGAAGGGGAATCGGCGCAAAAGGGCCGCCGCCGGAAGGAGGGTCGGCAGCGGCCAAAGGTGGGAGGTTGCGTGCTGGCCTGGTGGGAAGGGATAGGCCAAGCCAGTGCACCTATAGCCAGAGTACCGCACGGATTGGGGCAAGACCAGACGCGGTAGTAAGAAAAGCACCGGGAACTGATGTACGCTAGCGTGTCCCCGCCGGGAGAGAGCTATGACGAAAGAAGACCTTGGTCGCCGTGAGTATCGCAACCGCATGTGGGTGCGCCTGGCAGTGATGGCCGCCGCCTGGCTCGGGATGGCAGCCTGTACGAATGCCACCAGCGCGCCGGACCCCGAAGAGGCCGCCGCGGGCCGCGGCGCTTGTCGGAACAGGTAGAAGGGGTGCTGGTGTCCTCGCTGCGCGCGCTCTCCAGGCCGTCCGCAGCGCGGCGCAGGTGGAAGGACTCGAAGCGGCCCGCTGGTGATCGGCGACGGGTCGGTAGTGCTCACATTGACTCCGGTCTGCACGGCCCTGGCCGACTCTGAGCGGGAGGCGTGCGAAGAACAGGAGAATCCCGGCTCAGCGGGAACGCTGCCCGTGCAGCCGACCCGGCTCGCCTACGATACGGCGGGCTGCGAAACGGTGTTGGTGGGAGGGCACGTCGACGTGGAGGATGCCGCCGGCAACGTGCTGAGGATCAGCTACGCGGGGTGCGGAGAGCGGTCGACCACATACAACGGGTGGCCGGTACCGCCACGCCGGCCGCCAAGCCCGTCGGGCGCGTAGCGAGGCACCGGAACGCGAAAAAAAGGGGCCGCTGCCATGAGGCATCAGGGGGCAGCGGCCCCAGTGGATCCCCGACCGAACTTCAACGATCCAGGATTGCGGCGACGCTACCACGGCGCGCCGGCGCGAGCCAACCCGACCGCTCAGGAGCTTCCCACCGGCCCGAGGCCGGCGTGGTCATGTGAGAAACAACGGTAGTTTATCAGGAGCTTCCCACCGGCCCGGGGCCGGCGTGGTCATGGCAGAAACTGCGGTAGTTTCTCAGGAGCTTCCCACCGGCCCTGCGGCCCGGCGTAGTCATGGCAGAAACCCGGTAGTTTCTCAGGAGCTTCCCACCGGCCCGGGGCCGGCGTGGTCATGGCAGAAACAGCGGTAGTTTCTCAGGAGAGTCAGGAGAGCGGCGGCACAGGCCGATAACGTGTGCAAGGGCAGCCACCGGGGATGGTTCATGGGCCACCCGCGTTATCGTCAATCTCCCGGCAGCTTGTGAACGGGCACCGTGGCGGTCCTTTCCCGCATTCCTTTGGGCGCGGGCGGCGACGCGCAGCCAAGCCGTCCGCGCCCTTTCTCGGGGCAGCGGTTGCGCCGTCTCCCTGCCTGTGCCACACCACCGAGGGCGCTGCGGGCGCTCTTGGGGCAAAGAAAGGCAGGCTATATTGCGCAGGAGGACGCCATGATCGACCCGGATCTGATCGGGTTTGCAATCGCACTCGGGGTGCTGCTCCTGCCGGTGGCAGGGGTGTCGATCTATGTGCGCGCACGTGCCCGGCGGCGGCGCCCGCCGCCGGTGCAATTCCTGAGCTACCGGCGCCGGCGGCGGTAAGATGCGCGACCGCCGGTGCGGCGGCATGCACGCGTAGAAGAAGGATCGTGCCCAGGTCAGGAACCAAGCGCGATCGCTGGCTTCTATTACCACAGCACGGACGCAAAAAAGCCGCTACCGAAAGAAACGCTCCGGCAGCGGCAGTAATGGAACAAACACCCGCGTGAGGATCAGAACTCAGCAGGCATCCGTAGGTGGCCTACGATACCCCACCCCGGCCCCCGAGCGAAGCCTCGGGGGATACCGACGTAGTGGGAGGCGAAAAAGAGCCGCCGGGGCGTGGAGGGCACCCGGCGGCAGGAGGATCGCCCATATGCATACAAGCGATCACCCGATCAGTAAGCCACGGCAGCGGCTCAACCAGGCGCGCCTGCAGGTGACGGCGGGCCGGCGGGTTCCGAATCATCCGCTGGCGGGTCAGGCGTGGGATTGCCTCCCACCGACAGCGCCGGTCCGTCATACGGCACGTGCAGCAGCTCGGCGGCTTTCCGCTTGGCTTCCTCGGGCCTGCGGTCATAGCGCTGTGTCGTACCGACGTCGGCATGGCCGGCGAGTTGCTGGACGCTGGAAATGTCGGCGCCGTTGTCGAGCAGCTCGCCGACGAACGAGCGGCGCAGGTCGTGCGGGCTGAAAGCGGGCACGTGGGCGAGGTTGCCGAGGAAGTGGAGGCGCAGCAGGACCGCCTGGGCGGTCAGGGAGCGCTGCTGCACATGGCCGCCCTTCTTGACCGGGCACAGCAGGGTGCCCGGCCAGGAGCTGCGGCGTGCGATCCAGGCGTCGATGGCCCTCCTGCCGCCGGTCGGGCAGTAGACGATGCGCTCCTTGCGGCCCTTGCCGTGGCGGATGGTGACCTTGCCGTCGGCGTAGTCGGCGAGCTCGATGGCGACGGCCTCGCTGCGGCGCACGCCGCAACCGTAGAGCAGGGCGAGCATGGCAGCGTCGCGTGCGCCGACCGGCGTGTCGGGGCAGACCGCGAACAGGCGGCGGATCTCGGCGACGTCGACGTGGCGACCGGCCGGCAGCTTGCTGGCCTTGACGTTGGGCACGTCGCAGGCGCGAGCGCGGGTGTCGGCGTCGATGTAGCCGAGCCGCCAGGCCTCCTTGATGGTGCCGCGCACGGCGGCGAGGGTGTGGTTGATGGTGTTGGGACTGGCGTCGCGGTCGATCAGGAGTGCGCGCATGGCCTGGACGTGCTGATAGCGGACCTCGGCCCAGTTGACGGTGAGCGCGTTGGTGGCGAGCCCGCCGGTGAGAATCTCGGCGGCGCGGTCGAGGGAGCGCTGCAAGCCGCGGCGCCCGGCTGCGGAGGGCTTGCCGGCCAGGTAGACGGCGGCCGGGTTGCGGTCGAGGCGATCCGATACGGCCACGACGGGCACGTTCGCGGGCGGCACCGTGGCCGGCGGCAGGTTCGCGGGCGGCCGGGCGGTCACGTCGCCCTCCATACGCGTCCCGGCGGCAACTTCCCGGGTACACGGGGCGAGCAGGTCAGCCCCTGATCGTGGTTCCTTGGTCTCATGACTATTGAGATTCCTCCTGTGGTGCGCCCCATCGCAAGGCGCGGGATCGGCGACGCGGGGGGATTCGAACCCCCGGCCCGCGCGGGCGGAATGGGTCATGCCCCAATCCGCCGCGCGGGTGCACCCGGCGTGCTGCGCCGCAAAGCCGGTCGGCTACCAGCGCGCCCGGCGGGCGACGCGGTGAAGCTGAACGGCGCGCCAACCGGACACGGGGTGCGGTCGGGTCACGCCGGCGAGCAGCGCGAACGAAAGCGGGGCCGCAGGTTGCGCCAGCCGCTCGATGCGGTCGCGCTGCAGCGCACGCCAGCCGCCGAACTCGCGTTGCCAGCGGGCGCGCTCGACGTCCCTGGCGACCAGGTGCAGCATGACGGCCGCGTAAACGGCCACGCCGGCCACCAGCAGCGGCGCCGGCGCGGCGACGATCAGGTCGACCAGCATGGGCGATCCTCCGGCGCAGGGCGAAAGGGGTCGGTTCTCATGTCTGCAGGTTCCTCCATAAGTCAATCGGTTTCGTCATCGCGCAGCGGCTCGGGCACGAGGCCGCGGTCGAGGGCGCGCAACTGCGCGTCGATCTGCGCCATGCGCTGTGCGAGGACGCGGGTCAACGCGCCGATCTCGGTCTGGTAGTCGGCGTCGATCTGCGCCCGGATGGCGAGCAGCCGGCGCCGCTCGCGCACCACGCGCAGCACCTTGGCGGCGACCGTGCCCGTGCCCGGGCGCCGTAGCAGCCGGCGCCGGCTACGGGTCGTCTGCGGCATCGTCGGCCTCCTTGCTGCGCAGGAACGGTCGCAGCGCGCAGCGCGCGACCACCCACACCACCAGAGCGGCAACCGCGAGGGTTGCCGCTCCGATGAGCCACTCGGACACCTACTTGGCGTCCAGGGGTGGATTGCTCCACGCAGCCGCGATCATGGCCGGCGTGTCATCCACCATCGGCGGCTCGGCATGCGCAGGCGCAGGCACCACCACGGGGAGCGGGCCGTAGCCGTACACGCCATAGAGCGCGTCCAGGTCGGACAGCGGCACATAGCCGCCCGGCACGTGGCCATCGTCGATGATGAGCGGGATCTCGACGAACGCCGGGCCGACGCCCGAAGCCGGGGGGATCGGCGGCGCAAGGATCGGCGTAGGCTCCAGGCCGGCGAACTCCCTGAGCACGGATTGCTCAAGCAGAGCCTCTACTTCGTCGGTCAACGCCGGGTCGATCTGGTCTTTCGCCCCGCTGCCATAGGCGCTCATCGCGCCGATGGAGCACAGCAGGGCGATCCACAGAACCGCCAGTTTCGGCATGGTTCCTCCGAGCGGGAAGTGTCCCGCGATGGCTGCGCCCGGACTCGGACCGGCGACGGCGCCCCAGGTGGCGCGCGCAGCGTGGTGCGTCATTCGCCCTCGGCTCTGACGTGGAACGTGTAGGTGCGACACGGGCACTGGAACCCGGACAGCTCGCAGCGCTGGTGCGTGGTGTCCGCGCTGGCGGCGACCGCGAGGCCGAAGTTGCCGATGGTCTCGGCGATGGCCCGCGCCTCCCGGTCGCTGAACGTGTCGCCGTTCTCGCTCACGGCCGCATCGAGGCCGTGGGTCAGCGCGAAGGCGTAGCGCGCGACCGCGACGATCTCCACCATGTCGTTGCCGGCGTCGATCGCGGCATCGCGCGCCGCCGCGCGCGCGCCGGGCGCCTCGGCCTCGCGCAGCCGGGCGACGATCTCGTAGCTGAGCAGCGGCGGCAGCAGCATGGACTCGGCCATCTGCGTGGCGTCGCCTGAACCGCCGAGCAGCCACAGCACGACCAGCAGGCCGAACACGGTCAGGATGGCAGCGCTCGGTCCGTCGGGGGCCTTCTGGAGCGGCCCACGCGGTTGCGGGCGCTCACGCCCTGGCGGTCCCACCAGCGCGACATCCGCAGGCGCCGGCCGAGTATTCGGGAGCGGCGGTTCCTGGCGCCGGCGCGATCTCGATGTGGTCATCGCTGTTTCCTCCGTCCGCGCAGGTGCGCGGTAGACGGCGGCCGGGGCTCGAACCCGACCGGGAAGGTGCGGCCCAACTGCCGCGCCGCCGTACCGTGTCAGGGGGATCGCCCCCTAGCTGGCCCGGGCCTCGACGGCCGCAGGCTGCGGCTTGCGCACCGGCTGGAACTCCACGTGCTCGGCCACGATCACCACCTTCGAGCGGGTGTTGCCGGAGGCGTCTTCCCAGCGCTCCTGCTTGATGCGACCGACGAGGCGGACGCCACGGCCCTTGGTCAGGTGCTCGGCGCACACGGTCGCCAGCTTGCCGGCGGTGACGCCCTCGACGAACGACACTTCCTCCACCCGCTCGCCGTCGAGCTTGTAGGTGCGGTTCGAGGCGACAACGAGCGTGCAGATCGGCGTGCCCTGCGGCGTGTAGCGCAGCTCCGGCTCGCGGGACAGGTTGCCCTCCAAGAGGATAGAATTGAGGTTATTCACTGGTTCTCCTTGGCCCCTCGGGGCCGGTCGGGCCGCGTCTCCTGTGGATGAGTTTGGGGCGCGGTTTCGGTGTTGAGTCGGCGCGCAACGACTGGTTGCGCGAAGCGAGACACCACGGGCGCGGTGCCGTGGCGATGGGCATGGGTTATCAATGCAGATCGTCCTCCTGTCGCCGCTGGTTGCGGCATCTGCGACCGGGCGGGATTCGAACCCGCCCGGTGCTGCCTTCGGTCGCCGGGGCATGTTCACTCCCGCCCCTGGGGAGCCCTTTGCCGCCCTGGGCGGCGCCGCGCCGGTGGTGATGGTCGGTACCCGCCGAAACCGCCGGTTCCCGTGCGCTCCTGCGCCGTCAGCTCGCCCGGAGCGCGCAGGTGGTACTTTTTGGGACTTTGTGGGACACCACCCGCGCACTCCGAGGGGCCTCTGAGGCCCGATTCCGCGGTCATCGCAGCAGACTCGCGATGGCGATGTACTCGCCCTTCAGCTTCGCCACTTCGCCGGCGAGGCTGCGCAGGTAGCACTCGTACTGCCGGTGCTCATCGGCGCGCTCGCGGTTCTCGCGGGCCAGCGTCTCGGCGCAGATGATGGTGCCGGTCAGCCGTTCCCACATCGCCACCTTCGCCTCGGCCTCGGTCGCCTTGCGCGCCGTCTCGTCGGCCTCGCCCCGCAGCCCCTCGGCGGCTCGCACTACCGCCTCCGCGCCGCTGTAGCCGTCCTCCAGCTTCTCCAGGATGGTCAGCACCCAGGACGGCGAGTAGTGGTCCACCCGGATCACGACGCGGCTTCCGCGATGCCGGCCTGCACGTTATCGATGCGCAGCCGGATGATGGCGGCGCCGTCGCGCAGCCGCTGCGCCACCGTCTCGCCGCACACCGCCGTGGTGTCGTTCCACTGCGTGATGATCGTGACCGTGCTGGCCTTGTGCTTCGGGTCGCGCCCGAGGATGGCGCGGGCTGCCGCCCAACACGCGCGCTCGTACACGGAGCTGGCGAACGGGGTCAGCTCTCGCGGGTGCAGGTTGCCGGCGGCATCCTGGTACAGCGTGACCAAGCCGATCCTCACGTTCGCCGCGCGGATCGCGCCCAACATGCACCAGCACTGTGCCCGCCGGGAGTGCGCCCGCACCTTCACGCCGCGACCGCTCACGGCATCGGTGCACTGCGTCCAGCCCTTGTCGACGTAGACGGCGGCGCAGTCCAGCAACCGCGCCGCCTCGATGTCCTTCCGGTTGCTCTCGCGCAACCCTTCGATGGTCTCGGGGGTCAGCCGCTCAGCCACAGAGCACCCGCTCGTAGTCGTCGGCATCCACGGTGAACGTGAACGGCTCGACCATGCGGTTGTCATCGAAGTGCTCGATGAACCGCGCCGCCTCCGGGGGCAGCTTGTAGCGCCGCCGCTCACCCTTGACGTTGATGAAGCTGTTGTCCGCGCCGGCGGTGAACACCTGCATCCGGACACGCGGGTTCTCGAACCCGGCATCGCCAAGGGCGTACGACACGGGGCAGTTGCACTCCAGGCTCAGGCGGCACGCAACCGCCCTGTGGCCCGCGTCGATGTGCTCCCCGGTGAGGTCGACCGTCACCAGCCCCGTCACGACACGGCCTCGCTTGGCACGCGCGCGGTCAGGGCAGCCTCGATGTCGTCGATCACCCCTTCGGCGCACCCGCAGCACACCAATCCGTACAGCCACCCGGAGTCGATCATGCTCTCCCGCTCGAACTTCTCGCAGCAGCCGATGCAGGTATCGGTCGACGCCTGCGCAGCCTCGTAGCCGCGCAGGAACAGCCGCACCTGCACCCGGTCGCCGGCGAACAGGTCGAGCCCGTCGCTCCTGCGCATGACGTGGTAGTGCTTGGGCTTCCCCGCCTGCGGGGTCAGGTACAGCCCAAGGTGCGGTGCCTGTGAGTCCGCGATGTACTGGTCGACCGATGCGTTGCCAGCGGCGTCGGTCTCAACGGCGATGGCTGCTGCTGCCGCCAACACGTCCGCATCCTTGACCCTCGGATCGTGCATCAGGTCTTCGATCTGCTCAGGCAGCACCGTGGCCAGCGCATCGCGCAACCGCTCGGCCTGCCTGCGCTCCACTACCACGCGCAGACGGGGCAGCTTGATCTCCACCCCGTCCGCGCCGACCGTCGCTCCCACGTCGACCGGCTTCACGCCGCTGCCCTCCGGCCCGGGTGCAGCAGCAGCCGGCCCGCGGCCATGTCGCGCATCGCCTGCCGCACGATCGCCGGCGGTCGCGCCTGAACCTCGGCGCGCGCTGCCGCACGCTGAACGGCCCACCACCGGCTGCGGTGCGTGTGGACCATGCCGCGCTCCACGTCGTGCGTCTGCACTACCCACCGGCCATCCTCGCGCCACATCCGGACCACGACGCAGCCGCGCCCATAGGTCAGGACGTGGACACCGTTCTCGTCGCGCCCGCGGTGTACCCGCAGCCTCACGACGCGAACTCCCACAGGCCGGCCGCCTCAAGCTCCCGTGCCGCCTGCATGATCTCGTCGTGCACGGCGGGCAGCTCCTGCGCCATCGCCGCGCCCCACGGCCTGATCTCGACGATCTCAAGCAGCGCGCCGGCCTCGACCGGCTCGCCGCCGTCGTCGCCGCGCAGGCACCAATCGGCGAGCGGGCGGGTGGCGGTGACGACGCAGCCCTCGTCGAGCGGCCCTTCAACGTCGCCGGCTTGAATCCAAAGGCATCTGCCTTCCATGATGTGACCTCCTGTGGAACGGGTCGGGTCCATTCGTTTGGATGCGTTGGCCCGGCCCGTTCTCTCATTCCCACAATGAACATTGTCATAAGCAGTATGTACCCGCCATCCCTCCAGAGTCAACTTCTCGGAACCGGCGGTCAGATTCCCCTCCGCGCCCGCTCCCGCGCCCTCGATCAACGCTCCGGCACGGTCGTGACTGCCGCTCGCCGGCGGCCCGTTGACGGGTGCGCGTTGATCCCCCCGCGGTCGGCGCCGCTTCGCTTCCGGCTGCCGCTCGCCCCCGGTCGGCGTCCGTGGTGGCGTCCGGCCCGGCGCTGCGTGCCCTCGGAGGTAGGTCGGCGGCGCCCGCCCCGGTCGGCCTCGATGCCCTGGGGCGCTCTCGGGCGCGCTCCGACCCCCGTCAGGTGGTCCGCGATGCCCTCCCGAAGCCCGCCGGCGGTGTTCGCCACCCCGGCAGCCGCCCCCAACACCGCCTCGACGCCCGGTTCAGCCCGGTTCAGCCCGGTCGCGGCACGGTTCGGCGTGCTATCCGGCCTCCCGACCCGCCTCGATCAGCTCCGCATGCCCCGCTCGACGGGCGCGCAGCCGCCCACACGGCCCGCTCCGCCTCGCTCGGCGGCTCCCGGGCTGCCATCAGCCGCCCATCGCCCTCCGATCAGGCGCGATCGGCCCTCAACTCAGCCCGGCGCCGCCCAGGTCGCCGCCCGGTCGGCTCCCAAGCGGCTCGTCAGCGCCGCGCCCAGCCCCGTCAGGGACCCCCGGCGGGTGCACCCGGCCCCCCGCTCAGTTCCCGGCGCCCCTGCGACTGCGCGGACCCTCAGCCGCGCATACGATCGACGGGTTTCTGATTTTGGGTTCTGGATTGGATTTTTTGAAATTGAAAAATGGGCTGAGGGCTCACCGGTCAGGGAGCCAGGGAGCCAGGGGGATGGAGCGGTTCAGGGTCCCCCGGCTGCCGGAAAAAGTTGGTTCGATGGAGCGGCGCAGGGGTCCCTGTGGCGAATCCGCTGTTCGATCGACTGGCCACCGGTCAGAGCGTCCACCTGCAGCTCCCAGATTGGGGATTGAGCGCTTGCTTGGATGGGATCCTGGTGAGCGGTGGTCTACGCTTGGAGATCATCAGGAACAAGGGGACTGGCGCTCGTGAATAGCTCGTTGGGCGGGCCGTGTCCGCTTCCCCTCTTCACCAACCTCCGGGGCCGTGTCGCGCAAGCGAAGATGTCCGGGCGTCACCGTGCTGGCGGTCGTCAGGAGCCCGCCGCGCTGCTCCACCCACCGGGGCCAGACGAGCGTGGGGCGTAGCCGCTCGGTGGAAGTGAAGCAGGTCGCGTCGCCTGTAGAGTCCGTTCCAAAGAGAGTTGGTAATTATTCGGATACTCTCCTCTCTCCCCCTCCCCCTCTCCTCGGGGGGAGTCCGGGGGGGCAGGGGAGGTGGGCCATCGTGTTGTTCTGTATGCAAATACCGCTTCGAACGTCCGCGCATTGACACAGAGAGGGTCTAACACCCCGACTGCTCACCAGCAGCGACGGTCCGTCATACAACGCTCGGGCGTCCGCGCATGACACAGGTCTACCCCGTGGCGGACACGCCGATTACTCAGCGTCCGCCCCCGTCCGCGCATGACACGCCCATAGAGGACTAGGGAACAGTTCAGATCGCGATGGATTCCAGCTTACAGGCCGCGGCCATCAGGGCAGCTTTGTCCAACGGTGTATTTTGCGGGACGTCACGGAAGGCATGTACCACGGCACGCCGCTCCTGAGCGGTTGCTCTGTCGACCAGATCGGCGCGCGTCAGCGGATCCTTCAGGTTGCTGGCCATACCGTGCAGCAGCTTGGCGGCACCGCCGGCACTCTCTCGCCTCAGCCGTTGATCTCGGGTAGATCCGAAGATTGCGAAGTGTCGACCGTTGCGCTGCAGGTCTATCACACCATCGTCATCCATGCGTTCGAAGGCGAAACGGGCATCGTGCCGGCGCTGTCTTTCGGTTGGATCGAAACCGATCATGCGCGCTAGGTTCATGCTCGGTCAGCTCCGTCTCGACGTAGCGAGTGACGTAGTTCGGTTTGCGTTTGGTTTTCGATCGAACGATGCGCCCCTTCTTACGAAGCGGCTTACCATCTGCGCCAAGCACCGGGGCCGGAATCTGGCGGGTGATAGGGTGTCCTCTGTGTGCACTCCGGCCGAGCCAAAGCAGAAACGGCGAGATAGGCACGAAACAGTCGGGTGGACTCGGCACCATAGGTTGTCAGCAAGGGCCAGTAGATGCGGTCGCCGCGTGCAGCGGCGGGAGGCACACGGATCGTAAACTCGACCAGCGGGTCGGAAGGAGCGTTCGGAATCACGGAAGGGAGCAGCATCGCAACCATTCCGAGCCCAGGCACGGGCACGTAGGACAGGCTGTCGCGTAGGGCAGTCAGTGCCTTCGGCAGGTTCTTCCAGTCCCGGCGCTGGTTAGTCCACCCGTTCGGGTGAAGCCAGCCGATTACTTTGTTGTATCCCAAGGTAAGTCGTTAGAAGCCCAAGCCTTCTGCTCGGATTGATTCAGTGACGGATCGACTGGGAAGACGGTGGAGAGCGGGCTAACGCAGGATCACTCTCACGGCTGGGTGCGCAGAATACGCGGCTCAGCGGACGGTTCCCACGGTTCCCGATGCCGTTGGTGCGGGTTAGTCTCTTGGAACCATAATCAGGGAGAAGAAAATGGCCCGCGCGGGTACTCCCCCGCCGGGCCGTGGCCGGTGCAACTTCGATACGAATCGGGGCACACCGGCGAGGAGTACGTTAGCGCCGAAGCCTGGTGCGCTGCAAGGCTGGAGCGGTGCCCGAATCACTCCCAGGGCGGATGCTCATTCGCCCGTCACGGCACCTATCCACGCAAGACACCGGTCGGCACGCGGATTGCCCGCTGGTACTGTCCTGAATCTCACACCACATTCAGTTTACTGCCCGATTGCTTGGCTGCGCGGCTGCCGGGAACCCTCAAGGAGCTGGAAGCGGTGGTCGCGGTTGCCGAGCAGACGCCGAGTCTGATCAAGGCGGCAGACAAACTGCGCCCTGATGCCATCGAATTGGCCGGCGCGATGCGCTGGGTACAGCGCCGCGTGCGCTCGGTGCACCACGCCCTGCGGCATGTGGTTGGCCTGCTGCCGGAACAGTTCGCGCGCTGTAACGCCGACGTGGCCGCGTTCCGCAAGCGTCTTGGCACCAAGGCGGCGTTGCTGACGTTGCGCAGTCTGACTGCGGTCTGGCTGCCGGCGCTGCCGGCGCCGCTCGGTTTTCGCCACCACGGGATTGGCGCGGGGAATCGCAAATCCCGCCGTCAACACAACCTGGGGCCTGCCCCACCGGCGCACCCCCCGTAGCTTTCCTCAGCAGCGGGTCGCCAGACCCGCAATCACGAGGAGGACGCCCATGAACGTTCCTGATGACCACCTGAGGCGGGAGATCGCGCTGTTCCGTTACCGCACCATTGCCGACCTGTTGTTGCTCCCGTCCGGCTCCGCCGGCATCGGCGCCATGATGCAGGCCAAGGCCGAGCAGGAGCACACCATCCCCGGCACCCAGCGCACCCGCGTCGCCGCCGAGACCATCCGCGACTGGCTGCACCACTACCGGCAAGGCGGCTTCGATGCCCTCTATCCCAAGCCGCGCGCCGACCGCGGCCAGTCCCGGCGGCTGTCGCCGGACGTTGCCGAGCTGCTGGTAGCCATCAAAGCCGAGCACTCCATATGGTCAGTGCGACAGGTGATCCAAAGCGCCCACGATTCCGGTCTACTCCCCGACGCCCTCCGCCTGCCGCCGTCCACCGTGCACCGTCTGTTGAGCCGTGAGGGGCTTATGACCAAACGCTCCGACCAGCCGCTTGGCGTCGACCGCCGCCGCTTCTCCTTCAAATACGCTGGCGAGATGTGGATGAGCGATGTCATGCACGGCCCCAAGGTCGGCGCCGGTCGTCAGCGCCACAAAACCTACCTGATCGCATTCATCGACGACGCCACCCGCGTCATCCCGTACGCTGCCTTTGCCCGCGGGGAGAACACCGCCGCCTTCCTGCCGGTGTTCAAGCAGGCACTCATCCGCCGCGGCTTGCCGCACCGCCTATTTGTCGACAACGGCGCGAATTACCGCTCCCAGCACCTCGCCCTGGTGTGCGCCAAGCTCGGCATCGCGCTGATTCACGCACGCCCTTATCAGCCCGCCGGAAAGGGCAAAATCGAACGCTGGTTCCGCACCGTACGCAGCCAGTTCCTGACCACTTTGCAG
This sequence comes from Chloroflexota bacterium, assembly GCA_965263075.1. Classification (GTDB taxonomy): domain Bacteria; phylum Chloroflexota; class UBA11872; order UBA11872; family UBA11872; genus UBA11872. Next base: position 48,131 of record CBDHGI010000005.1, read on the forward strand.
ACCGCCGACACCGCCAACATCGAGGCTCTCAATCGGCGTCTGTGGGCCTACGTCGAAGGTGAATACCACCACGCCCCGCATCGCGGCCTGGCCGACGGCAAAACGCCCCTCGATCAGTGGGGCCTCGCCGGCGGCGAGGTGCGCTACGTCGACGACGCCGTCGATCTTGACGATCTGTTTCTGTTCGAGGCCAAACGCCGCGTCATGAAAGACCGCACCGTATCCCTCGTCGGGCGGCTGTACGAGGTCGACGCGCTCCTGGTCGGCCACACCGTGACCCTGCGCTACGATCCGAGCGTACCCCCGACAAGACCGCTCCAGGTCGTCCACGACGGTCGCGATGCCGGCCTCGCCACCATCCTCGACGCCTACGCCAACACCGCCGTCAAACGCGCCCGGCCCTCGCGCCACATCGAACCTGATCGCCCCGCTCCCGAGCCGCCGCCCTCGCCCCTCGCGCTCCGCGATCTCGATCAGCAGCACGAGCACCAGCAGAAGGACAACTGATATGACCACCGATACGACCTATCTGCGCCACTTCGCTTTCACCCGCTTCCCCTTCGCCGCCAACCTCCAAGCCGACGAACTGTTCGCCTTCAGCGCCCACCACGAAGCGGTCGCGCGCCTCATGCATCTGCTCCAATTGCGCGGCCTCGGGCTGTTGACCGGCGAGGTCGGCTGCGGCAAGACCACCGTTTGCCGACACGTCACCGCCAACCTCCACCCCGGCCTGTTCCGCGTCTACTACGTCTCCCTCACCACCGGCAACGTCCTCGACATGTACAAGTCCATCGCCTGGCAACTCGGCCTGCCCACCGAGCGCTCCCGCGCCACCGCCTACCGCGCCATCCGCGCCGAGATCACCCGCCTCGTTCAGGAGTCCAAACTGCTGCCCGTCCTGATCGTCGACGAGGCGCAATTCCTGCGCAACGACGTACTCGACGACCTGCGACTCTTGACCAACTACTCGATGGACTCCGATCACCGGCTGTGTCTGCTGTTGGTCGGCCTCACCGAACTGCGCCGCCGCCTCTCCATGGCGATCCACGAATCGCTCAACCAGCGCCTCGTCGTCCGCCACCATCTCGGCGGTCTCGACCGCGACGAACTCGACTCCTATCTCACCCATCGCCTGCGTCTCGCCGGTTCCGAGTTGCCGTTGTTCGAGCCGCCCGCCGTCGAGGCCTTGTTCCAGGCCTCTCGCGGTCTGCCTCGCCAGATCAACCGGATCGCTCATTACGCCCTCTGGGCGGCAGCTCTCGACAGCGCGCACACCGTCAACCACGAACACCTGCAACGCGCCCTCGACGAGTTGCGCCCCTGACTGCGCACCAAAAGGACTGCCATGACCTGCCCGCCTTACCCATCACCTGAGCAATGCTCGCGCTGCCCGTTGCGTCTCCCTCTGCCTGACGATCTCCACGACGCTGCCGTCGCCCACCTCGTCGAAAGCCTCTACCTCATCGCCGCCGCCATCGAAAACCGCTACTACGGCCAGTTGCGCCGCTACTATGCCGCGCACCAAGAACACGACCAACTCCACGACCACTCGGCGCCGCCAGCGGCCGCCCACCAGGACCTCTCTGATGACGACTTGCCGTTCTGACACCGGTCCGCCTCCTCGGCGTCACCGAGGCGTCTCCGACCCGCCTCTGCTGCTCCCCATAGCCGCGGCCACAATGTGGGAAATCCGACCCTCGACCCTCAGAAATAATCCGGGAAACCGTCCGCGAATCTACATGGGATACAACAACTTCCTCGGTCGAAAACCGAAGCGTGTGCCAGAGGCCGTTCCGGTCTCCCACGTCCAGGTGGAGAATGGCATAAACCCACAACCGCATGTCCCACGGTACGCCGCGGCCCTGCGCTATGCTTCCGCGGGCGCGGTCGAACAGCCACAGCAGCCAGCTTGTACAGCCAGTCACAACGGCCGTGTCGGTGAACCTAACTAAACAGCGCGGGCTTGACTATACGCTGGGTCACGGAAAGGCTACTGCGTCGCGTCACTTTGTTGGTCTCCTTCCTTGGGACACTTCGGCCGCGTTGGCCAAACGCATGGCCAGCGGCAAAAGCATGTCGTACAATCCCCTAACGTCAGGTATTCACCATCATCGTGCTCTGCTATCATAAACCAGCCGTTCACCAAGTCTTGGACGCTAACGCCCGAATATTCGTTGGAGAAAGACACCGTCTTGATATAGGATGCTAGCATATACAACTCGTGCTCGTGACTCCGATCGATCAGAAGCTTCCTCATGGCTCCAGCGATGAACGGGTCTGCCGTATTGACTGTCCATTCGCCGCCATCCTGAAAGATGCCTATACTCATGTTCTTTTTCAGGTCAGGTAACGTCATCCATTGGGGCTGCTGCGTGTTCCAGAAACTATCATCGGTATACATCGGCAGTGTATAATCGGGCGATGGAGAAAAATAGTGCCCGTCACCCCATGCACCGGAAGACACTATAGCGGCCACCGCGGCCAGCATCACTTGTTTTGTCCACATCTTTTCCTCCTCTTGGCGAGAGCATAGCTAATCACATTTCCGGCGTACCACGGCACCAGTGTCGCCACCCCAATTGTCAAACCTGTCAGCTGTACGTAACTTTGGATAGTTAACGGCCCTTGGTATTGTATTTTGAAGTGATCAACCAGTGCCTCAATATCGGAGATGGAATCGCCCGAAGACAAGTCTTCCTTGAGAATAGCTTCGAAGTAAAAACCGATAGAAATCTGCCCGACAACATATCCGTACACAACGGAGAATCCGAATCCGGCCAACGGCACGACGAGAAACCACGGCATCTTGAACTTGGTCATTGCAGGATGATCGTTGAATACCCCGACACTTCTAAGCCACGTGACTATGATGACAACGATTCCCGCAGCTGACAGGTCAACCACGATCTTAGTTTGACTATTGAGTGCGTCAAAAAACGGCTTGAACCCCTCAAGTTCTAGCATCATTGGTGAGTTACAAGAAAGCCGACGACGCGACCTCGACCGACGGTGCCGCGCGGTACGAGGATGCCCGCTCCTACCAGCCACCTAGTCTGTTTATTATCCACTATTCACACAACCTCCGTACTCCGATTCGGGCTGTGTCCTACCACCGGCCAGCGGCGTCCACAGCGACTCGTACCTTATGCGTGACCGAAGCGCAATCACCTTGCTGAGGCTTCCGGGGGCAGGTGGGAGAATGGTGCGTCCGCTCGAACGATTAGCAGGCATTGCCCCTCATCCTACGCGCCCGCGCCAGAGCAGTAAAGCTCGCGGCCGGTAGCGTCCGGTAACGGGTAGGATGTCGACCGTCCGCAGTCAGTCCTGGCCGCAGGTACGCGATCCGCTTCCAAGTGTCGATGAGCCGCGGCAGCACGCCTGGCGGCGGCGGCAGCGCCTGACGAACGATCTCATGTCCTGCGTCGTCGCCTCGCCACACCAGCCCGGCCGCCAGGAACGCTTGCAGACCACGAGCACCATCGGCAGGACCTGCTCGCATCGGAATCCCGGCAGCGCGTACAGCTCCCGGTCGAGCTCCATACCCCGGCACGACTCGCACGGTAAGCGCCGAGCCCTCTCCCTGTGTCAAGCTGCCGCGCCCGCCTGCCCCCCGGCTCATTTACGGCTCAGTCTCCGACTGCGGTCTGGAGGCCGGGGCCGGCGTACCGTTCGCCGGTGGACGCCAGGGGCCGGTCAGCGCGCCCTCGATGCGCGCCACGCGGTCACTCAGTACGTGGAGGTCGCGGCGCACTTCACCCACATCGGCGCGGAGCGTGTCTATCTCGCGGCGCAGGCTCTCCCCTTGCCCCTCAATCTCGCGGCGCAGGCTCTCCCCTTGTCCTTCGATCTCACGACGCAGGGCCGCCCCTTGCGCACGGATCACCGGCACCAGCACGGCCAGCATCGCGGCCACTGTCCCCACCGCGCCGAACAGCACGGTAACTCCATCCGTCATGGTGATGAGCATACTACACCCGGCCGGCTGACGCGAGGGAAGGTCCGGTAAGGCGTGTTCTGTCGCCCTCGCCGACAGCCGCCGTTCGCTAACGCGGGCGCCAGGTCCTTACAAACCTGTTGGTATAACGCGCTGTCCGCGCGGGGGGCGTACAGGAAACGGAGGAGAGTATTGAATGATTGCTGCTGAGGTGCTCGTCGTGGCCCTTCCTATCGTCGGGATACTTCTACCTATTGCCCTGTTGGTTGCATCCTCGAAAGTCGGCGGGTCGCAGCCCCCAGCCCTCGATACGATAGTGCCTTTAGGGCCGGGTTCCCTCAATCTTGGGCCAATCGCCTTTCTCAATGGCTCTCTGCACCAAGGCGCGTAACAGGTCGCTCATCGTGCCACCCTGGCGTTCCGCCTCATCATCGACAGCAGCTCTCATTTCCCTGGTGCACGGAGCTGTCAGGGTATCCGGATACTTCCCGTCTCGATCATTTTCCCCCATCACGCACCTCCCGGTACTCGGCTGCGCTCACCTCGCGCATTGCTGACATCACCGACGGAGGTCGACTTCTCTGATCCCCCGAGGGCGTACTTGGCATCATCATCCTCGGCTGGAGGCGGCGGCGTCAAGCCCGACGTCTCGGCTCCCGGTCCCCTCGCCAACATGGGTGGTCCTAGGGCCCGACACATGCCCGCTGCACTATCTTTCGCCGTGTGGCGCCGAGCTTGGCAGAGGTTACGCCGTGGCCTGCACGCCCCTGGCGGCCTGGCGGAACACGCGTTGCCCGCATTGAGTGTGTTGACCGGACCCTGTCCCTACCAAAGGCTCGCCCGCTACGGCACGCAAGGCCCCGGTAGGCACCGCCGAGCGACCTGCCGACTTCCGATAACGTCTTCTTCTGTCTTTCAGCGGACCATCGCCGCTCCGGGTCCGGTAGATCGAAGCCGAATGCCATCCCCCGAATCGCTATCAACCCCCGGAGGTTGCCGAGTACTGATCCGCTTCCTCTGACGGGCCGGCTGCGGGGGGCCGCCCTGGCACGAGTGAATTCCTGGGCCGATGCTTCTCTACTCGTCCTGTTTGCTTCTGACCTCGGCGACCAGGTTCTTCAGGTCGCGGCTCGCTTCCTCCATCTGCTGCATGGCTCTGACAATTACTGGCGGTTCAATAGTGGGCCTGCTGTAAAGCTGTTCCAGCTTATCGAAGCGCTTCTCCAGTTGGTCGAAGCGTTGGTCGAGTTTGGCAAGCAGGGCGCGGTCGCTGCCTGATGGCATGTTGTGAGTCCCTCCGTCTACCTACATTGGTGAAATCCCTCTATGTGGGTCAACCTACAGCGGTTGTCCTTGTTTGCGGTCGAACTCTCGCAACGCCAGATGGTGACGGCGGCGGCTGGGGGAGCGGGAGTGTCGGATTCGATCTGCCAGGAGGGCCGGCGGCGGACCTGCAGCGGACGGGTGGGAGGTACGCACGGATCGTAGCGAAGGCGCACCGGGGCGTCTTCACGAACGCCCGCACCACCAACCACCCTCTGACCATCGCGACGACATTGGAGTGCCGGCGCGATGTTCAGGCCGGAAGCCACCGCCGAGTTGTACCTATCTGCAAAGCAGCGGGTGTAGTGGCAGCAGTCTGCTTCCGGGAAGCCTTGATTCTGTCGCTTCCGCCAGTGCTCCTTCCGGCAACGTCCCCCGGAGCCGCCGGAGTGGGAGCCGGAGCGCACGGGTGCGCACGGGTGGCATGGCCTTGACTTCATATGCCTGTGACAGCATACTGAGTCGTCGATGAGCTGGTCGGTCGACTTCCACGACGAGTTCGTGCCGGAGTTTCGCAGTCTGCACAGACAAGTCCAGGACGAAGTCTTTGCCGTCGCTCACCTGCTGAAGCAGTTCGGACCCCTGCTGGGACGACCTCGGGTGGACACGCTGAACGGTTCGCGGCATGCGAACATGAAGGAGATGCGCTTCGCCGCGGCGGATGGAGAATGGCGACTCGCCTTCGCCTTCGACCCCACGCGCAATGCTGTCCTGCTCGTTGCGGGCGACAAGTCAGGCGCCAGCTCCAGGCGCTTCTACCGTGCGCTCATCCGCAAGGCCGACGAGCGTTTCGACCGGCACCTCGCCCGACTCGCCCATGAAGGAGGATCGTGATGACCGTGAGCCTTGACGACATGACGGCAGGCCTCGACCCCGCCCGGCGGCGCAAGATCGAAGACCGCACCGCCGAACTTATCGCCGAAGAGATGACGCTGCGCGAGCTTCGCAAGGCCCGGCAGCTCACCCAGGTCAGCGTCGCGCGCGAACTCGGCATCAGCCAGGACGGTGTCTCGCGACTGGAGCAGCGCAGCGACCTGTTGCTCTCCACGCTGCGCAGGACGGTGGAGGCGATGGGCGGCAACCTCTCGCTCATCGCGAAGTTCCCCGACCGTCCCCCGGTCGAACTGTCCGGCATCGCCGAGCGCGAGAGCCGTGATTGACGCGCAATATGTTTCAGCATGGGCTGGACGCCATCGGAGCCCCCCTCTGTGGTCCCTGTCGGGGCCGGCTTGGCGTGGGGCGAGACGGCGGTATGGGTGGCATTGCGAACGCGGCAGAGGGGCGGTAGCCGACGATGGCGGGTGCTGTCGCGGACCCGTGGAGGGAGGCGAAGATCGGCGCTGGTACTCGGTATCGCTGGTGCCTTTGGCGCCATTACGGAATGCTGATAGGCACCCTCGTGTTGGGGGCTGCCGAAGCTGTGACCGTAACGGCACCCGGCAAAAGAAGGGATCGGACCCGGCGTTGCGCCGTTCAGCGCCGTCTATCGGGAATCACACCGCACAGTCATGAAGGCACAAGACAGCCCTATCCTCAACCTAGTAAGTAGTCCGGGGCAGTTCATCATTCCGAAGTTCCAACGTCCCTACCGCTGGAACGATGAGCAGTGCCTGACGCTTCTCGATGATGTCGAGCAGGCAGCAAGCTCAGGTGCCGGTGAGCGCCATTTCCTGGGCAGTATCGTTCATCGCCAGTTGGTCACGGAGTACGGCTTCACCAGGAGCCTGCTCATAGACGGACAACAGCGGCTCACCACGCTCGCGCTCATCCTGTGCACACTACGAGAGCTGAGCGGGGACAACCCTCAACGGCGCGGGCAACTTGACGGTTGGCTGGTCAACCCCCACCGAAATGGCTCGCAACGCTACAAGCTCATCCTGCGGGACGCCGATCATGAAGCCCTCCGGCACATCGTCGACCACGGATCCGCACGGGACGGTGACACCGGAACCGTTGCTCGCCGCTACAAGACGTTGCGTGCAGCGATGCAGAGCCGGGACCCCGAGAAGATCCTACGGGGACTGGATCACACGTGCCATGTGGACGTAGTGCTGGAAGCCCTGGACAACCATCAGGCCATCTTCGAGAGCCTGAACGCCAAGTTCGAACCGCTATCCTTACTCGACAAGATGAGGAACTTCGCGCTCATGGGACTGGACGAGGAGGAGATGACCCGTGTCTGGGACGGCCCGTGGCGCGACATAGAAGATCGCTACGGTGGCCAGGACGATGATCGTCGCAAGGAGGCTGCGTTCGGATTGCTGGTCCGCGACCTGCTGGCCTTGGCCGGAACGTACGAACGCCGCCGGAATGAGGACGCCTACACGCGGGTGAAGCGCATGGCGCGTCGCTGGGAAACGGGGACCAGCGATGGGCGCATCCGGTTCGTTGAAGCGATCGCCAAGCAGGCCGAGCACCACGCAGCGTTCACGCTCGGGGTCGCGGTCCCCGATGGCCTCGAGGAGCCGCTGACGAAGTGTCGGCGCCTGAGCGATACGCCCGGACCTGTCGTACTCCGGCTACTCGACGCGCTCGGTAACACGCTGAACGTGAACGATGTCCGGAGGGCTTTGCAAACCATCGAGAGCGTACTCGTACGCCGGCGCTGCTGCGGACAGGTGACCGGTGCGGAACGCGATGCGTTCGCGCGGCTTGGAAGGATGCTGAAGCCTCAGTGCACGGCAGACGACATCGATCTCGCTTTCTCGCGAGCGTTCAGCGGGGGCCGCCGAGTCCCGGACGACGCCGAGTTCACCGAGGCTCTGGTGCATCGCACGATGCCGCGAGGCGGACCACTGGTCCGGCACATCCTGGAGAGTCTGGAGAACGTCAGCAAGGAGAAGGTGGCGACGACGACGCTGACCATCGAGCATGTCCTCCCGCAGACCCGCAACCTGCCGGTCGACTGGCAGAAAATGCTGGGCGAGGACTGGCAAACGGCGCAGGAGCGCTGTGTTCAGCGCCTGGGCAATCTCACGCTCACTGCTTACAATCCGGAACTCGGGCCACGACCGCTCAAAGAGAAGCAGGGTATGGAGAATGGATACCGGGATAGCAAGGTCGTCTGGCTGAACAGCGATCTCAGGGACGCGGAGACCTGGAACGAGGCAAGCATCGAGGCTCGCGGGCAGCGCATGGCGTCGCGCGCGCTGCAACTTTGGCCACGGCTCATCAGCGTCGATGACGAACTGCTGGACAGCCTTGAGCTCGACCCCGGCGCCGGCGGGCCGATCCTGAAGGCGAGCGGCTTTCGGAAGGCGTGGCGGATACGGGACGACACAAGCTGGACGGTCGAAGGAAACGGCGTCCTGTTGCAGCAGGCCGTGGCGGCGGCACTACTACGGATGGACCGGCGGGGACCGGATGTCGCTGCAAGGTCTCACCCTTTGGTGAGTCAGAGAAGCGAGCGCCTGCACGTCGCCATCGGGCACGGGATCGAAGGATTCATCTACCACTACCTGAACCAAGAAAATCGCCGCAACTGGCTGGAAAAGTTCGCAGACGCAATCGAACGACAAGAGGGACCGCCACCTATCATCGGCAGCACCGGTATCCCCGGAGATATCGATATATGGCTCCCCTCCTCGCCCGACCTGGGGGCCGTGTACCCACTGACAGAGGAACGGCGGAAGCACGTCGAGGAAAGCGTGAACCAATCACGGAGTCTGCACCTGAATGACTCCGGCGCTACGCTGCAGGCTTCTACGGATTGGCGTCGGGCGTGGCGCACCAAGGATGGTCCGTGGCAGGTGTGCGCCAACGCGACAGCCACCGTGGCGAGCCTCACGGGATGGCTCGCCGGCCAGGATCGCCGCGGACCGGCCGCCTTTTTCGCCGCCTGCCCGTGGCACTTTACCGATAGTGCCAGTGAAGACGCTGGGCGCGCTGTGATGGTGGACCTCACGTACAACATCAAGCTCCGGTACGAGTATCTCGGCACCTACCCTGCGAGTCGCGACTTCGCGTGGCGGATGTGTCGGCAGGTGGAGACGGAGACTGGCCACGGCATCGTGCTCGGAAGAGATGTCGAACTCTGGATGCCGGACAGCGTTGCAGGAGACGGGATTTAATCGTCAGTCGAGGCTCGCCCGCAATCGCTCGTATTGCTCCCGCAGAACATCCAATTCCTCGCACTCACAGTCATAGTAATTCCGACGGTACTCGGGCTCGCTCTGATGAGCATCGTGATCTCGGCTACCGGAGAGCTGCCAGATGACGCGAAGTTAGATCTGCATGAGTGGATTGAATCGCACGGACTGTCGCGACTACCGCGTCCGTGCTGTTCGCATGAGAAGGCGGCAGTAGTCATGAATAGATACCTAGCGAGGGCACCGGCGGTAATCGGCATGAAGGGAATGGTGCCTCAGACCGGGAGCATGATGTCGCTGTTCGTCGTAGTAACCTGTACATGGTGCGGCCACACTACCTTTCTAAATATCGCCAGGGTGTTCTCGGCTGAGGCGTAGCTCGCCGCCCCGAACACTCCGGCATCACTGATGCTCCAGGATCTCCTTGAGGGTCCGGCTGGGCGCCAACTGGTCCGTGGGGGGAAGGAATTCCGGCGGCTTGAACAACGGATTGCCGGGTGACCACAGCTCTACGCTTTCGGCGTGCTCCTCGTAGTAGGCGGGGTCGGTGGTCGCGCGCACCGGCTCGGTCATTCCCGGTGCCAACAGGCCGTATTCGCGGTGCCCGAGTTGCTGTATCTGGATGCCCTGGGGCAGCAGGTCGGGGGAGGAAACTACGCGGTCGAGGTCGTCCATGGTGATGGGCGATGGGGGCCGCTCCGGTATGGTGAGATCGTCGCTCAGTACGGCGTCGATGTCGAAGCCGTCGCCGGCTTGGGCCTCAATGGCGCGACGTTCTATGGCAGCGACCAAGTCAGCACTGCTCTCGCCTGAGTGCGTGGACTCGGGCAACACGGCCTTGGCGATGACCTGGGGCAGTTCGGCCAGGATCGGCTGCAGGCGGCCGACCACGGTCTCGAACAAGCCGATGCGAGTTCTGAGAGCACGGTATACGTCGGTCTCGACGGTGCCGTCGTAGTGCAGGTTGACGATGCGTATGGTGGCGTGGGTCTGACCGACACGGTCGATGCGGCCGATCCGTTGCTCGACCCGCATCGGGTTCCACGGCATGTCGTAGTTGATCACCGCGCCGCAGAACTGGAAGTTCAGTCCCTCGGCGGCGGCGTCGGTGCACAGCAGGATGTCGGCCTCACGGTCGCGGAAACGACGCTTGGCTTCGTCTCGGCCAATGATGCGCCACGCACCGTCAGCGGACGGGATCTCCCCGCCGCGGCCCGAGAAACACATCAGGCGCCTGCTGCCACCGGTACCCAGTTGGTCACGCAGGAAGTCCATCGTGTCGGTGTATTGAGTGAACACCATCACCTGGCCGTAGCCGTCGCGGTGCAACTCGGCAAGGGTCTCCCGCAGGCGCTCGCACTTGCTGTCCGCCGGCAACATCTGGACGCGGGCGAGGAGATGCTCGATATCTGACCGTTCCTCGGCGGCCAAGGCTTGCCGCTCGCGCTCCGCAACCTCATCGGCGTCGAGCGGCTCATCTGCCGTTTCGTCATCCGGCGCATCTTCGTCGAGACCGGACACGGACGGGCCGGCGCCGCTGCTGATCATCGCAAGATGCCGCTCCAGGGTCGTACGCAGCGCCTGGAAGCTGCTGGCAAGCCTGCGCCGATAGATCGTCATCACAAACCCGACCGCCGACCGCTCCGTGGCCGTCGCCTGATTCCAAGTTCCGGCTATATAGGCCTCCACTGCCGCATAGAGTTCCCGCTCGTCGGCAGTCATCTCGATGAAGCGATCATCGACCTGTCGTTGCGCGATCGGGGTCGAGAGCATCCCGGCCTCGAAGTAGCGGCGCAGCAGCGCGCGCGTATGGCGTGAGATCAGATGCCGGATCGGCGTATGGGCACGCAGGATGTCCAGGGCAGCGCGCCGTTCGGGGGTCTCCAGCCGCCGACGCGGAATGCCCGCCTCGTCGCGCAGGGCACGGAGCACCTTGTTGGTCTTCAGCCGCGACAGACCGGTCAGACGAGCCGCATCCTCCGGGTCGGCGGCGCCATATGCGCGTTCGACCGCCTGGAACATCCACGCCATGCGGTCCAGCGCCTCCGGCGGCGGGTTCGGCTGCGCAAGATCGTCGAAGAAGCGGAGAAACGCCTCGTCCGTCCATTCCGGCGGCAGCCCCAGCAGGCTCAACAGATCCCATACTTCGACGGGATGCACCTGCATGGGGGTGGCGGTCAGCAATACAAGCCCCTCGGTACGCTCCATGAGTGCCCGCATCAGGCGCAACAAGGCATTCGCGCCGCCCTCGCGGGCTGAACCTGCCGCGCGCCGGCGGGCATGATGAGCCTCGTCGAGCACGACCAGATCCCACGGCTGAGCGTCCTGCAGGAGTTCGGCCGCCCGATCACGGCGCCGCAGCAGGTGGCTGGACGCGATCACCACCGGTTCGCGGTGCCACTCCCGGGGGTCGACCTCACGTTCGTAAGCCTCGCGCAGAGCGGGCGAGCGATACCACGACAGTTTGCGGCCGTCGTAGATCGGCCAGTTGAGATTGAATTTCTCGCGCAGCTCGATCTGCCACTGCCTCAGCACCGCCTTTGGAGCCAGGATGAGAATTCGCCGCGCCCGCCCGGCCAGCCACGCTTGCCGCAGCAGCATCCCCGCCTGGATGGTCTTGCCGAGGCCCACCTCGTCGGCGATCAGAAGTTTCGGCGGCCACTGCGCATACAGGCGTTCGAATGCTCGCACCTGATGCGGCCAGGGCGTCACGGCAGCCGTTGCTTCCCCGACACGGGAGCCGTAGCTCTGTGCAGGCGCCTCGCGGATGAATGTCCAGACCAGAGCCCGCCGATCGACCGCCGGAGTCAGAGCGGCTGGGTCGAGTGCCGGAGTACTGGGTTGCGCGCCCTTCTCATGGTCCCGCAGCTTCGACTCCTGCGCCTTCAGGCGTGCGGGCAGATCGTCGGAAGGCATGAACCTCATCAAATCGCGGCGCACCGCCTCGGGCACATCGAGCACGATCACCCGTCCGGATCGACCGGCCCAGAGCCGCGCGAAGTTCCCTTCTTCGTGGGCGACGCGTTCCGGCTCCGTTCCCCAACTGGTATAGACGTTGATGCTCTCCCAGTTGTGGCGCCAACCGGACGGGGTTTCGTTCAAGCTCCCATTCCAGGCGATCCGGTGACCGCCATGGTCCTGGATGATGCCCGCCTTCTCATGAAAGATTCCGTCGCTCGGGATCGGCGTGCGGTCGGCCGTGCACGGGACCGCCACCTTCACCGAGAGATGGCCCCGCGCGATCATCCAGGAGAGCAGTTCGAGGGCGCCGGCCGCCACCGCATCAAGAGGAGTGAGCGGCACCGCGCACAGGTGTCGCTCTACCGTATCGCGCAGCCTCTCACCGCGTTCGATGGCCGCGATCTGCGGCTGTTCGAGGGTGCAGCCGACGACCAGCCGCATATGGCCGCCGTTGCCCACCAGACCTTCGATGCCGCGCGCCGCCAAGGCAAGCGCACCGGCGCTGAAGTAGCCGGTAAGCCGATCGTAGCGCACGGCGTCCTCCAGTGCCGGCACATAGAACAGTTGGACCAGGTTACCGTCGTCGGGGGTGTATTTGAGTTTCCACGTGCGATCGGTGAGCATGGTCAGCCACGGTCATCCTGCCACAGCTTGAGCTGCTCCGGCTCGTCGATGCGGTCGCGATACGCCAAGCGATACAGGTTGTAGAGCGCTTCGAAGTCGTTACCGGCCGTCGCGGCGTCGCCGCTGAGCGCTACACTCGTGAAGTTCTGCGAGAGGGGGAGCACTTCCAGAACCGCCTCGAACGCGGCGAAGAAGCGCGGATCCTGCTCGACCAGGGATTCGCCGAGCATCTCGCGAGCGGCGGTCAGCGAGCGCGCCCGCGCCCGGTTGGCGGCATGGTGAAGGACATCGATCATGCCGCGCGAGCCATCCACCGGCCCCAGCGCCCCGGTGGCGGCACGGCGCGCGCTGTCCCACAGCCGCAAGTCGCTGCCCTTCTTTTCCGCGAGACGCCCAACGACGTCACGATCCGGGTCGACGCCCACCGCGCGGGCCAGCCGCAACCCTTCGTCATAGGGGAATACCGGCGCCCGGAACGCGTCCCATGCCAACACGAAGAACGCGGTGGCAGGATCGAGGTCCGCGTCGGCCTTGAGATGGGTCAACTGCTCCAGCCGCCAGCGCTTCACCTCGCGCCGCGCCACGTCGAGGGCGTCCTCCGGCGTCACCGCGTAGGGATCCCATGCCTCATTGTCGGCCGCCCGTTGGGTACGGCGGCGTTGCTTGGGTTTCTCGCGCGGGGTGCCGCGCCGCAGTGGCCAGTCGCGGGAAAACTCCTCCAGCGCCGGCCCGAAGGAAGCGAGATAGAGATCCACCCCGGTGATGCCTGCGTCCTGAAACTCTGCGACGCGCTTGCGCACGGCGCCGGCAACCCGCGGCTCGACGTCCTCCCAATACACCGCCGGTGTCTCGCGGATCACCGAGTCGCTGGCGCCCTGCCCGCCTGCCGATTCGCCATATGATACGCGTGGGCGACATACCAGGAAGATGGTGCTCTTGGCCGCCGCCTTGTCCTTGATATGCAGACTGCCCTCGGCCTCGGTATTGATCGGCCAGGACGCGGTGATGGCGAAGCCGGCATCCATCAAGCCCTTGGTGAGTGCGTCCCAGGCACCGGTGGCCTTGTGGGTGAACATCAGCGTCATCAGGCCGTCGGCCTTCAGCGTCCGCCGGCACTCGGCGAAGATGGAAGCCATGCGCTCTTGATAGTCACGTTCGGCGAGCGCCTTGGCGCCCTTCTGGTCTCGGAACCGCGCCGGATTGGCTACGGCTTCGTTGTCCTTGTCGGTCAGGTGGCTACGGAACAGCTCGGGGAACACATGACCGGCGGTACGCTTGAGCCACACGTAAAAGAAATCGGAAAGCTCGGCGTACATCACATTGTCGTAGTAGGGTGGATCCATGACCACCAGATCGACAGTGCCGTCGGCGATATGGTCCAGGCTGTCGCCCGGCTTGCAGGTGATGGTGACGGGCGGCCTGGGGCGCGTGTCTGCTGTGGCCTCGGCAAACAGCCCACCGGCATCGTCATTGGCATCAGGGCCGACCAGCGCGACCAGTTCGCCGATGCACTTGGCCGTCTGCTTGAACGCCCAGTCGTAGCCCAAGCCCACGATGAGCGGCGCCATCTCGGCGTGTGACCAGCAGAACGCGAAATCGTGACGGTTAAAGGTGTTGGCAACGACCTGTCGGGTCGGCATCCACACCGACATCCGGGAGTTGTAGTTCAGCAGCTTATCCAGGGATAGCGCCACGTATCCGTACGCCGCCCGTCGCACATCGGTGAGCTTCCCATGCGCTCGATCGGCTTCCAACATCTCGCGAAACACCTCGACGCTGGTGCCGTGGCAGAGGAGTTGGCGCGGCGAGAACAGGTCTCGCCACGAGGTCATCCCATATCGATGAGGCTCTGTCGTCTTGTTCCCGTCAGGGATTCGCTCAATCGGTACCAAGTCGAAGGCTTCCCACTCCGGCAGTTTCTCGGCCAGCCGTGCCCGGATCTCGGCGCTGTTGTCGTCCGCGGGCCGCGGCGCCCGATAGCGACGCACCCACTTCTCCCGCGTCCTCCCTGTCTTTGTCGTGGTCAGCACCCGCTCCTTGTAGGCCACCGCGAAGAGCTGCTCACCCATGCGCCCGGCCTGTGCCTGCGCCTTGATCTCGTCGCCGTCGATCACCCGCCCGCAATCCGCATACGGGCATGTCCCGTCTCCGCGCGCCACCGTGCCCGCCGACTGCTCCTGCGCCGAAGTGACAATCTCGAACGAACAGACCCGGCCCTCCGTCCCCGGCCCACCACCGAGATGCGGCCTGAGCCTTACACCGCTCCCATCCGGCGCCAGCCGCCAGTTCGGCGACAGCGGCACCAACCCATCGCAATACGGGCAGCTAACCGTCCGCGCCCAGAGATAGCCTTCGATACGAACACCTTGACGCTCGGCAGGAAAAACACCGCTGTATTTTGGTAAAGCTCTTATGACGAACTCGTCTGCCAATGTGCGAAACTCGTCCAGCAATGTCGCGGCATGCTGTATGGGCCAATCTACGGTAGCGTTCAAGAGTAGAGCCGCCACCGGATTCAAGTCGTTGGCAATTGCCGCAACCCCGATTCGGCACGCCTCGAGTGGTATCGATCCTCCGCCGGCCGTCGGATCCAACACCGCAATATCGGGACAACGTGCGGCTATAGTGCTTTGCAACCAACGCCGGTCTTGCTCACGGGGAATATAACTGAACGCGCGTTTATAGCCATAGGGATTCGTGCCGAGATTCTCACCAGTTCTCTTGGCCGCATCGATTCGAATCCTCACCTCGACCGGGTCACCGTGGATCCCCAGAACGTGCAGGAACTTCTGTCGGTCAGCGTTTGCGGGTAGGAGCGATGCAAGGATCGCCGCCCGCGAGGCCACCAACGGCCGGCGCGCCCACCACACGTGGAGGTAGTAGATCGGCGGTAGCGCCGTCATCGAACGCCGCTCACGGATACTTTCCTCTCCAATTGCCGCTATCGGCAGCCAGCGCTCGATCAGGCGGATGTCCGATCTGCGCTCAGTTCCGCCGTAGTTATCGCTCAACGGTTGTCCCTTATCGTTTCGGCGCCATCAGCAGGATTCGCAAAGCCATCAACACGCGGCGCGGATGCCTGCGA